>JAEZHY010000120.1 GCA_023416335.1 Pseudomonadota bacterium
ACGAAGACCCGGCGTTCCTTATACTGCCGTGACAGTGTATCTGCGTCGTCCTTCGACAGCGACATGCTTTGAGCGCTGGAAGACATGGCCAGGAGTTCGCGCTCCAGGGAATTCACCATTTCGTTTAACTGCTTCTGCTGCGCATCTTTCACGCTCTGACGGGTGAAGACGGCCCCTTTGAGGTAGGCTTTCCCGGTGTAGCCTCCAGCCCTTTTTATGAGCGAAGAAAGTTTCTCGCCCTTTTGCAGCGGATAGTCTCCCGGGAAATTGACCTCACCGGATATGGTGACCTTCCTGTAGATATTCCAGTCGGGCACCGTTCGGATGAAAAGATAGTCGTCTTCCTGAAGCGCGATATTGCACTCGGGGTCTTCTGCCAGTGCCCTGGAGACATTGACATCAATTTGTTCGGTCTTCGGCCCCGTTTCGGACGGGCTCACCCTGGTCAGTTCGGCGCTGATCGTGGATGCGAACCGTCTCAACCCTCCTGCCAGCTTTACCAGGTCACAAACCGTCATATTTCGACGAAATTCGAAATCACCAGGCTTGTTGACGGCCCCTGCAATCCGCACTTTTTCCTTCTGGATCATGTCCCATTTATTGAAAATTGTCACCGCATCAAACGGCTGAAGCATGAGATCCTGGGATGGCTCCGTCCCGCTCATCGCCTTTTCAAGATTGAAGGTGAGGTACTCAAGATGGTTGTCGGGCGGCACCATTCTTTCGACCAATGCGCTTTCCATCAGGGTATCGGGGCTCAACTGCTCATGGGACGACAAAAGATTGCTGACCCGCATTCCGGGTTTCCATTCATAATCGCCCGGCCTTCGGACATTGCCTTTGAGCGAGATTCTGTTTGAAACGAGGCTGATGGCGGAAAAAACTTTTACTATGTCTCCGTTCATAAGTTGAATATCATTCTGGCCCTTAACCTTATCCAGGTCATTATCCAGAATGATTCTCGATGCGCGCTTGTAGACTCTCTCTACCTGGACTCTCGGCATATAGGCATCTGCTGTCGCACCTCCTGCCATCCTTATGGCGTCCGAAAGCTTCGCTTTGCCCTTCAACTCATAAATTGCCGGCCTGTCCACGCTGCCCGCTACACCGACGACTGGGCCTATAGGCGGAATGAAGATGACGTCCTCCGACTGCAGCCGGATATCCCTGCTTCTGTCGCCATTGAGCAACAGGTCATAGACATCCAGGTGCGCGATTACTTCTCCGTCTCTTTTGATCTGTATATTCCGCAACGACCCCGTTTTGCTCGGCCCGCCGGCCGTTACCAACCCGTTGATGACGCTCGTGAGCGAAGGCACCAGGTATACGCCCGAGTTTCGAGCATTTCCGACAACGTATATTCGGATCGACTTGAGTGACCCGAGAGACACATTCATGTCAAAATCCGTGTAGTACTTCGAAAATTCCTTGTGGAGAACAGCCTTCACCTGATTGAAGTTCAAGCCGGTTATCCCCAGGACGCCGACTTTGGGCAAAGTGATGGTCCCGTCACGGTCAACGGTGATGTCCCAGTTGCCTTCGATGTTTCCCCATACGGCAACCTTGATCTGATCTCCGGGTCCCATCGTATACGCGGCATCTACGGGAACACTCTGCACAGGCATGCCGGCCTGAGGACTGCCGATTATCAACGGACTGCCCGGACTGCCCTGAGTCAACTGTGGCGGAACCCGGAACATTTCATAACCAAACTGCTTGATGTCGAAAGAAACCTGACCGGTCTTCCGGCCGGCGATGTAGTCCTCCAGATCGGAACTGGCGTCAGTACTTGCAGCGGCCTGAGGCCCGGGATTCGCAGCGGCAGCGGCCGGCTGCGACCCGGCATCCGGGGGCGACATCATCCCAACGGTATTGGGCAGAGTCTGGCCCTGCATGAACTGCCCAGGCTGTTGAGTGGACGGCGGCTGTCCCGGAATTGTCGGAATTCCCTGAGCCTGTATTAATGGAACCGTATTTTGCTGGGGTTGTCCCGAAGGGACAGGGACAACCTGCATGGTCTGGGCAAAAGCAGAGACGGTAAAAAAGTACGTACAGAGTAACGAAACTGGAATTCTCAACCTGACGGCAAACCTCATTTGCTACTCCTGGCAAAGCAGTTCCCTTAAGGCTAAAGCTTGGAGAATTACTGAAAAAAACCTTGGAAATAAAAGTGGACTGTAAGGGTGATTACATACTCTGAACTTTTGGTTCAGTATTGGGTATGCATGATAAGTAAGATAGCCTGGAGAAAAGTCAAGATGGGGAGGAAATGAAAGGTTATGCAGGGTTCCAAAAACACTCGTGCACCAACACTCAAATCAGACATCCGGTGTTTTGTGTAGAAGCTTTAATGGACTACGTAGTTTACAGTAGAGTACTACAGGAATGCATTCCCGATCCAGGCATTCAGTATATCGCGGTAGCGCGGGTCTGAGACCGCAACGCGCGAGCCCCCGTCAGGCAACCCGCGAATTTCAACCTTATCATGGGCAAGCCAGTTGAGCACCTGGGAATAGACCTCATACTCGAGTTGCAATCCCCGGCCACGTATACTGTCTACTGTGTCTTCAGGCCATATGGGGTAAACAGCCTGCGCAACAATAGGCCCCGTATCTTCACCTTCATCGACAAAGTGAACGGTAATGCCTCCCCACTTGCATCCGTAGCCTAAGGTATCCTCGTAGCCGTGCCTGCCCGGAAAACTCGGCAGCAGAGCCGGATGAATGTTTAGAATCCGCCAGGCGGCAGCTTCACCACCTCCGCTCTCCGCCTTCCGGCCTCCGTTAAAGTGACCGATGAAGTAAGGGGTAACCAGACGCATGAACCCGGCGAGGCAAACATAGTCGACGCCGTATGACTCGATGATGCGGATCAGTTCCTTTTCGGCAAGGACCAGCCCGTTCAAACGGGCAAGACGTTGAACGTAATCGGAATTCTTTAGAATCTTCTGCCGGGAATCGAGTTCTTCCAGCTCCGGAAGGACCTCGGAATCCAGCATCGCGGAGGCCGATATGGACTTGTAGTCCACGCAATATGCCGGAATATTGTGTTTGCGCGCTCTTTCAAGGCCTCCCGCTTCCGGACGGTCGCTCAGAACTACGGCGATTTCGGCATCGAGCGTCCCCGCGAGGGACCTGTCTATCATAGCCTGCAGGTTGGTCCCGCCGCCTGAGACGAGCACGGCAATTCGTAACTTTTTCATCGGAGTCTCTTATCGACCGGCGTTACTGCCGGAATTGGACACATTTCGTATTACTATCGGTAACTTTCTTGGTTTCTCAGCAAGAGCTTCATGCTGCCTGTTCGGTAACTCGTTTAATATCAAGCATTTAGGTGCCTTTTAGGCGAAGGAGGACTGAACGGCATTTTCGTGAATTTCGTACCTATGGCTCATCCCAAAGCCGATGGGCTGCGCTCCGAGGCTGTGTCGTAACCGACCGGGGAGGGCTGGTTTTCATCGACAACACGACTCAGTCTCTCCGCCCACCCATCCTACGACCCTATCCAATTATTTTCTTTCGTTATTTTCTTTCGTTATTTTCGTGTATTTCGTGGTTAAGGGTTTTGCTTTTGTATTTTGGTTGCGGCCCTGCTGCTCCAGGTTTATTCAAAGAAATTGACCGCATTCCGGAAAATCCGGATACCGTCCCCTTCTTCCGGGATTGGGCGACCTTCCCGCTTGCATTTCTCTTTGAGCGCTGTCCAGTCGGGATGATTCGTGACGTGGTTGAAAGCCTCGGGGTGAGGCATAAGCCCGGCCACTCTTCCCGTCACGTCGCAGATTCCGGCAATATCGTCTACCGAACCGTTGGGGTTGAACGGAAACAGGCCGCCGGCGACGCTCCCGTCGGGCACGGCGTACCGCAGGATTACCTGGTTCTGTTCCAAGAGTCGCTTCACCACGGGATCTTCAGCGAAGAACTTTCCCTCGCCGTGCCGCACCGGCAGTTCCAATTTTTCTATCCCACGGGTCAGAACGCAATGCGATTTGGTATTTCCGGAAAGATGCACCCACTGGTCCCGAAAATTTCCGCAATCGTTGGCGATAAGGGCCACTTCGCGCTTCATTTCACCCGTCTTGAAGCCGGGTAGAATTCCAAGGTTCACAAGGACCTGGAATCCATTGCATATCCCGAGGGTGATTCCGCCGCGCTCGATGAACTCGGAGATTTCGTCCCGGAGCCTGTGTTTGAGGCGCATAGCCATAATGACGCCCGCACCGTGGTCGTCCCCCCAGGAAAAACCTCCCCCGATTATGAATATCTGGTAGGAGCCGAGCGACTTCTCACGGGAAATAAGGCTGTTCAGGTGCACTCTTTCCGTCTGCGCCCCGGCAACCTCCAGCGCGTAAGCGGTTTCAACATCGCAATTCAGACCGAACCCGGTCATGACGAGAGCTTTTACGTTCCCCATAACTGCCGCTTTCTAATGATTATTCCAGACCGATGTCTTTCCTGTAATAGAGGCCCTCGAAATGGACTCTTTCCATTTCGGCAAGGGCGACTTCTCTTGCTTCTTTCAGGGTCGATCCCGAACTGATGATGCAGAGCACCCGGCCTCCGGTCGTGATAAGCTGCCCTTCAGAGTTAACCTCGGTTCCCGAATGGAAGACCAGGCAGCCGTTGCCGATATCGTCCACGCCCGTTATCGGCAGGCCTATTTTGTACCTGTCCGGATACCCCTTGTACCAGCCCTTTTTGCCCTTCGTGAGCCCGCTTGTGGCAATCAGGCACAGCCGGTAGTTCGGGTCCCATTCCGGTTTTATTTGAGCAAGCTTTCCCTGCAGGATTGCCTCGCTCACGTCAACCAGATCGGTTTTGAGACGCGGCAGGATGACCTGGGCTTCGGGATCTCCCAGGCGTATGTTGATTTCGAGAACATACGGGGTCACTTCCGACCCTTCCTCAACCAGCATAAGGCCAAGGTAAAGAATCCCGCGGTAAAGGATTCCGTACTTCTCGCGAACTCCCGTGATGAGCGGTTCCGCAACACGGGTCATGATCGTCTTTACCAGGGAGTCCGTCAGCCACGGATGAGGCGAATAGGAACCCATCCCTCCGGTGTTCTTGCCTTCGTCGTTTTCCCTCGCCCGCTTGTAGTCCTGGGCGGCAACCATCGGAACGATGCTGTATCCGTCCGTGAAGCAGAAGAACGAAAGCTCGCGGCCGTAGAGCCTTTTTTCGATATCCACCCGTTCCCCGGCATCGCCGAAGACACGATCTTCCATGATCGATGCGATTGCATCTTCAGCATCCTTCACCGACTCGCAAACCAGGGATCCCTTACCGGCCGCGAGGCCGTCAGCCTTGACGACGACCGGATAGCCGATATTGCGCACGTAATCCCGAGCTTTCTCCGGATCGTAGAAATTCTCGAATTCCGGTACCGGAATCCCGAGTTCGCGCATCATGGTCTTGGCGTCGCACTTGCTCGATTCCAGCCTGCTGGCCGCCTTGTTAGGTCCTATAATGGGCAGGCCACGTGATTCGAACAGGTCCACGATACCGGCGGAAAGCGGTTTTTCCGGTCCGACGAAAGTAAGATCGATCTTTTCCTTTTCTGCGAAAGCAGCCATCTCTTCGATGGTTTTCAAATTCACGCAGGTTGCCGTCCGGGCGATTCCTGCATTTCCATGGGCGACATAAACCTGATCCACTCGCGGGCTCTGGGTGAACTTCCACGCAATGGCATGATCTCTGCCGCCGGTTCCTACTACCAGTACCTTCATTCAGCCGCTCTCATTTCTCGAAGATTATTTGCCGCTCACGATATCGGTCAGGTATTCGCAAATGTTCCCGTCGTAGGTATGCGTCGTGCAAAACGCTTTGCAGGCGAGCCGAAGACTGGTCTTACGGGAGATATTCCCTTTCAGCCGGCGCAGTTCCTCCAGGATCGCGGGATAGTCGGCCGAATCGGTAACGACCGCGACAAACTTGTTGTTCTTTGCTGCAGCTCTAATGAGGGTCGGACCGCCGATATCGATGTTTTCGATTGCTTCTTCCAGGGTGCAGCCGGGTTTGGCAACAGTCTTGGCAAACGCGTAGAGATTCACGACAACCATGTCTATCGGCTCGATCCCGTGCTTTTTCATAGTCGAAGCATGGGCCTCGTTGTCGCGGATCCCGAGTATCCCCCCGTGAATCTTGGGATGAAGGGTCTTTACCCTTCCGTCGAGCATTTCAGGGAAACCGGTGAAATCAGAGACTTCGGTTATGTCCACTCCGCCTTCGCGAAGGGCCTTAGCAGTTCCGCCCGTCGAAAGCATATGAACATTCAGCTCCTGCAGCCCTTTTCCAAAATCGACCAGACCGCTTTTATCCGTTACGCTCAATATTGCGCGGCGAACAGGGAACATTTCTTCCTCCTTTTTTCCTTTGCATTCACAACCTTCAAATGGAAGGATCAATTCCGATTGCCGACAACCCTGTCGAAAAATCCTTCCGCCGTTTTGACGACAAGAGCTTCGTCAGGCAGAGTTACGGTGGGCTTGCCTTCCAGATCGAATTTTGCAAGCAGGGGATCGGCGGGTAGACAGACGATTTTGTCTTTCCCAAATATGCGAAGGACTTCTTCCGGCCAGGCCTCGGGTTCCTCGCGGATCTGGTTGATCACAAGGATGGTTTGAGAAACATGCATGGGAAGAGTCTTCACCAGTTCGGCAATCCGGCATGCGGCAGAAAGCCCACGCCTGCTCGGATCGGAAACAAGAACCAGAAGATCTATATCCTTCTGAGTCAGACGGCTGAAATGCTCCATTCCAGCCTCATTGTCAATAACAATATACTCATAGTTCCTGATCAGGCGATCGATCAGGCTGCTCAGCAGATTGTTCGCGGCGCAGTAGCAACCCGGCCCTTCCGGCCTTCCCATGGCAATCAGGTCGAATCCTTCGCCCTCAACCAGCGCCTGCTCCATTTTCATTTCCATGAAAATGTCTTTTGTCATTCCCACGGGAACGTTAGTCTTCATCTCTTCGCGCGCATCGGAAAGGCTCGATTCCAGGGTTACACCCAGGACATCGTTCAGGTTTGAGTTGGAATCGGCATCGATGGCCAGAAGAGGTTTCATTCCATGATTTAACATATACCGGATAAGGAGACCTGCGACCGTCGTCTTACCGGTCCCGCCCTTACCCCCAAACGCTACAGCGTAACCCAAGTGAGTCCTCCACAAATGACGTTCCGGGCCTGGCGAGAGGGTGCCCGGACTAAAACGGGAAGCTGAAAATTCTCCCGTTTTTGAAAGCATATTGATAACATAACGGGAAAGTTTTATAAAGCCTCCATCCGGGTGAAATAATTGTATTTACCTCTTGCATCCTAACCCTATCTTTCCCATACGGAAGATTCATCCGATTCAAGAAAAGGTCTTTATGAGCCTTGGGAAACTGACGCTTCCTCTCATAATCGGTTTTCTGCTGTTTTTCGGCGCTCCCCAGATTGCCGGGGCCACCCAGTTTCACCCGCCCGAAGAGGGTGTCTATGCGCACCAGATCGGACACGTCGTTTTCATAATCTCAATGGGAATTCTCATTTACTGGCTTCGCCGAAGAGGCCTCACCAGGGAATCCGGTTGGAAATGCATCCAGTATTCCGCTCTTTTTTTCATTCTCTGGAATATAGACGCCGCCGTCGTGCATCAACTCGAAGATCGCGAAGATCTTTTCGAAATCCTCCAGGCAGGCCAGTGGAATCGCTGGATTCACGTACTCGGTGACCATCAGAGTCTCAGCCTGCTTTATTACATCGGCAGACTGGACCATCTGCTGTGCGTGCCGGCCATCTTCCTTCTTTATATCGGGCTCAGAAACCTGCTCAGGAATCCCGGGAAGGCCGGGTTTCCGGAACAGCGCGTATGAACCTTCCTCTCTTTCCCATATGGCTCATAGAGGTCGTCGGTTCGGCGCTGATGATCGTCCTGTCCTTCATGTGCGTATCGATAGCCAGGCAGCTTCGCGGGAAAGATCCCGACAACGTGGTCTGGACGTATCTCCTGTGGGTCTCATACGCTCTTGCCGGATTCGCCATCTCCCGCTCCGCCGGTCATTTTCTGAAACTGCTTCTCCAGGGCACCGGCTTTGGCACGGTATGGGAAGTGATAAGGCCGTACAGCGGCTCGATCAATACTTTGGCATTTTTCGTTGTGGCATCGATAACCCTGTTTTTCGAGCGCATCTGGAAAATCTACCAGCAAATCTCAAAGGACCGCGCCGAACTCAGAAAAACCCATGGTGAACTTCTTTTCCTCAACCGCGAACTTGAAAACCTTATCGCAGCAAGAACTTTGGAGCTGCGAACATCAGAACGCAAATACCGCCGAATCTTCGAGGTTTCTCTCGATCTCATGGCGGTCGTTTCGCCGGAAGGCCGGCTGCTCGACATAAACCCCGCCGGGATGCAGATGCTTGGCGTCGCCGGTCCGGGCGACACGATGTCCAAATACTTCCAGTCTTCGCAGGACTGGGAGAGCCTGCTCACAGCCTTGCGCAAAGACGGATTCACACCCGACTCGGAAGTCCAGCTCTGCAAGCATAACAAAACCACCTTCAACACCATTATGAATGCGGCCGCCGAAAAAGATCCGGACGGAAATATCACGTCCATTCAGATCATGGCGAAAGACATCTCCGAGCGAAAAGCAATGGAGCAGCAATTGCTTTTGGCAGACAAGCTCGCTTCCATCGGACAGCTCGCAGCCGGGATTGCCCACGAGATCAATAACCCTCTCGGCATTATCCTCGGCTATACCCAGTTGCTCCTGAGAAAAGATGAGGAAGGCAGCCAGATTCACGCCGACCACAAGACGATCGAAAAGGCTGCCCGGGTGTGCAAAACCATCATCAGCGACCTTCTCAGCTTTGCTCGCAGCGCCCCAACCAGGAAAGGTACCGGGCACATTCATGACGCTTTCAAAGAACTGCTGAGCGTCATCCAGCACCAGTTCGAACTCGACGGCATAGAAGTCACCCGCGATTTTGACCCCGACCTGCCCGTTATGGCAATGGATGAAGGGAAGATCAAACAGGTTCTGATGAACCTGCTGATGAACGCAAAACAGGCTATCGGCAAAAAAGGCCGCATCGACATCAGTACACGATACGATCCTGAGCACTCCAGAGCCATAATAACCGTGCGCGACAGCGGGTGTGGAATCGAAGGGGAATCTCTTCCTCGAATTTTCGATCCGTTCTTCACCACCAAACCGACCGGCGAGGGCACGGGCCTGGGCCTTTCAGTCAGCTATGGCATCGTCAAAGACCATGGGGGAGACATCCTCGTCGAAAGCGAACCGGGAAAAGGTACGACCTTCACTGTCATCCTTCCCGTTACTTTTGAGAGAATCGCAAAAACATGATGAACCAGACTATCCTGATCGTCGACGATGAAAAAGACATGCTGCAGCTTCTGAAACGCAGCCTGGAGCCGGACCTCGGGTGTGAAATTCGCACCGCCGATTCTGCAGAAAAAGCCGTTCGCATTCTGGAAACGGCCCAGGTGGACCTTGCGCTCGTCGATATCAAAATGCCCGGAATGAACGGCATCGAACTGCTCGAACATATCAGGGCCAGCCATCCCTGGATGACCGTCGTCATGATGACCGCATACGGGAGTATCGAAGAGGCCGTTCAGGCGATCAGGCTGGGCGCGTACGATTTTCTGACAAAGCCCTTCGACCACGAAGTCCTCCTTCTCAATCTCACTAAAGCACTCGAGCGCAGCCGGCTCATTTCGGAAAACCTCCGCTATAAGCGGAGTATGAAGGAACATGAGGTTTTCCAGAACCTGGTGGGGAAGAGCGGCCGTATGCAGCGCGTTTTCGAAACGATTCAGATGGTCGCAAAAACCGATCTGACCGTCCTCATCACAGGCGAGTCCGGAACCGGCAAGGACCTTGTGGCACACGCCATTCACGCGTTGAGTGAACGCGGTCCCAGGCCCTTCGTAGCCGTCAATTGCCCCGCGGTTCCTGAAAACATTCTGGAAAGCGAACTATTTGGCTACAGGAAGGGCGCTTTCACCCATGCCAGCCAGAACAAGATCGGTCTCTTCCAGGAGGCTCACCGCGGAACCATTTTTCTCGATGAAATCGGGGATATAAGCACGGGGATTCAGACAAAGCTTCTCCGCGTACTGCAGGAAAAAGAGATAAAACCGCTCGGGGATACGAAGACCATCCACGTTGATGCGCGGGTCATTGCCTCCACGAACAGGGACCTGCCGGAGAGAATCAAACGGGGAGAATTCCGGGAAGACCTCTACTACAGGCTGAACGTACTACCCATTGAAATGCCGCCGTTGCGCGAAAGGCGCGAGGACATACCCCTGCTTGCAATGCATCTTTTGAAGAAACACTCAGGGGAGCTGAATCGTCCGGAAAAAAGGATCTCACCTGAACTCATGCAGGCGCTGGTTGACGCACCCTGGACGGGAAATGTCCGGGAGCTGGAGAACGTAATCATCCGGGGCATAATGTTTTCCGCAGCAGATGAGATTCAGCCGCAGGACGTGGGCCTTGCAAGAAGGGACACCCGCTCCGCCTGCTTCCCCGAAAACCCCGACATTTCCTATAAGGATGCAAAGGAGGAATTCCTCCA
Organism: Pseudomonadota bacterium; assembly: GCA_023416335.1. Next base: position 10,595 of record JAEZHY010000120.1, read on the forward strand.
TCGCTTCCACACCGACTACATCGGAAAACTTCTCCTGCGGACGGAAGGAAATGTGACCCAGGCAGCCAGGATCTGCGGCCTGGAACGGCAGGCTCTCCAGCAGATAATGCGCAAGTACGGGATCAGGTCCGAGGATTTCAGGAGCATGCCGCAGGCAGGAGAAACAAGGCGAAATTAGCTATCTCAGGGTGCAGGTTAAAAGGAGAACGGCTGCGGTGTGGATCAATGTTGTTGCTTAAAGGCAATACGCCGCGGTTCTCAAGGTCCGGGGGCTGTTGCCCAAATGAAGCCAAACCCTTTTGGCGGTATTTTGCGACCAAGTTCCCTCACCCGGCATCCCGGCAGTGCTTTTGAGCCGGGATCCAGTCCCCTGTCTCTCAATAGGGGCGGCGCCGCAGGCCCTTAAGTTGCCTACCCCGCTACCGTTTATTCTATTTATGTTCTGCGATTCTCAGTTCCATCCTCAGATTATCCCTGCAGACCGTGTAGCGGTCATCCGTACAACGCTCCATTATGCGAAATCCCGCCTTCTCGTAAAGTCCCCTCGACTGGGGAAGATTGTCCACAGTCCACAGGAATACGGTCTTAAAACCCTTCTCACAGCACCACCTCAAAGCTGCTGAGAGCAGTGCCTTTCCGGCACCCTGTCCGTGATAAGCGGGATCCACGATAAAAAACCGAAGTTGAGCTGTCCCCAGACTTCCACGACCGCCAAGAACGGAAATCGCCCCGACAAGCACCTCGCCTATATGAGCCGAGAGCACGAGGTCCTTTTCCTGGTCATAGGTCTCTATGAAGTCACAAAACTCTCGGGTCATCAAGATTTCAAAAGGTGCCCCCGAGCTCCACGCTTCCGCGTAATAGCGGCCGTGGAGTTCGCCAACCCTGCCGATAAGGCCGGGTTCGTAGCCGCTACGGATCTCCACACCGGCATTCACTGCAGAACTCATACACAACCTGCCTGCCCCAAGTCCCCCAGTTATCACGAGACTACCCCTTGAACGGTTCGGCTGTACCCCACAGATGGTCGAAAGCAAGGTTCAGCATAGCAACCACGCCCCGGTTGTGAATTGCGACAGCCGTAAAGCTCGGTTGGCCTCCGACAGGGTCCTGCATCGAGATGAGCACAACCTCGTCGTCAAATGCCTGCATCTTCAAAGGCAGAACCGGAGCCACACGGATTTCGAGTCCCCACTCGCAAAACTGCGACATCCATTCCGCAAGGTCCGGGTCCCTCAATGAATCGGCATCGCAAAGAGCCCGGTATTTGAGACCCCGCCCAAGCGGCGCTTTCAAAAAAGTCCAGTTCTGATCTTTGGAAAGAATGATCGGGCGCCTTATGCACGAATTGACGCTGAATCGGGCATTCTCGGCAAGAGAGAGCGCCCGGTGCGCGATCCGGGTGGTACCGCAGAGCACTTCCACATAAGCAAGAGGGTCATCCTGCCCGCGTCCCTCGGTAAAGACTGGACCAAGTTCGGCAGCCAGCCGCTCGGCAATGGTCCTGGTTTGCAGCTTCTGGCGATCGAGCGCCTCGGCCCTCTCCCTGGCAAGCAACTCCAGTGCGATTTTCGGATCGATGGCGACGTAAGTTTTAGGGCTCTTATCCCGGGCCGTACACAGCCCTTTTGATACCAGGGAATCCAGAACGTCATAGATCCTCTGGCGGGGAATGCCGGCTTTTCCGGCAATCTCTGCCGAAGTGAACTCGGGACGGCCCAATAGGGCCACATACGCCGAAGCTTCGTATGCATTCAATCCAAGCGATGTAAGCGATTGCGGGTCGATCACCATTGCACCACTCCTCCGTGGTGTTACTCAATAGCACCACAATGCAGTGGTGTCAATGCTAAAACAAGGAAAAGCCGCAGCGCTGCGGGTTTACGTAGTGCTCTGTATCAACTCATAGCTAATGGATGATTCGCCCGACGCCCGCGATTGAAAGGTCGGATAAACTCGGAGGGACGATCGACAGGTACAATTTGCGGCCGGTGTGAAGGCCCACGGTTTCAGGTTCCCCGAACCTTGTTCACTTCCGGCAGGAGGTGGTCGAGAATTCCATTTATGAAGGATCCGGAATCCGGGCTGCCGAAGGTTTTGCCCAGGTCGATCGCTTCGTTTATGGAGACTTTGGGGGGAATTTCAAGGCAGTAGAGCATCTCGAAAACGGCTATTCTCAAAACATTCCTGTCGATTATCGACATCCGCTCGATACGCCAGTTTTCGGACGCCGCAACAATCATTTTGTCAATATCGTCCCGATGAACGTACACACCGTTCACCAGTTTTTCCGCAAAAGGACGAATCGATTCAGGAATTTCAGGCGCCTCCTCGGCCAGTGCGAGTTGATAAAAAAGCTCGATGGCCTCGTGAGGAGGAAGCCCCGTCATTTCCATTTGATAAAGCATCTGCAATGCGATCTCTCGCGATTTACGCCGCTGGCCCATAAGAAAAACTCAATCCGGTGTTAAGGGACAATAATCAGGTCCCGTTGAATCCATGTAAAATAATCCCAACGGCGTAACGAGCAAGACATCATGCTGACATCTGCCTGATCAGGTTGGCCATTTCAATTGCTGCAACCGCCGCATCCCAGCCCTTGTTTCCGGCCTTTGAACCCGCTCGCTCGATAGCCTGCTCCAGCGTGTCTGTCGTGAGCACGCCAAAACTGATGGGAATTCCTGCTTCGAGTGAAACATTGGCGACGCCTTTGGAGACTTCGGCCGCCACATAGTCGAAATGCGGCGTGGAGCCTCTTATAACTGCCCCCAGGCAGATCACCGCATCGTAAAGTCCGCTGAGGGCGGCCTTTTTGGCGATCATGGGGATCTCGAAGGCACCCGGGACCTTGAAAATGTCTACATTGGCCTCGTCGGCACCGCTCCTGTTGAGCGCATCCAGAGCCCCACCCAGGAGCCGTTCTCCAATAAAGTCATTGAAACGGCTGACGACGATTCCGAACCTGAGACCTTCAGCTATCAGCTTTCCTTCGAAAACTCTCATTCCGCCTTCCCTTCCCCGGAGATACAGCTCAAAATATGCCCCATTTTCGTACACTTGGTGCTCAGGTACTCAATATTGCAATCATTTGGCGGCACTTCCAGCGGAACCCTTTCGGTTACGGAAATTCCGTACCCCTGGAGGCCAACGATTTTTGTGGGATTGTTCGTCATGAGACGCATTTTCTTTACGCCCAGTTCCACGAGCATCTGCGCGCCGATGCCATAATCGCGCAAATCGGCCTCGAATCCAAGAGCCTTGTTGGCTTCAACCGTATCGTAGCCGTTTTCCTGAAGTGCATAGGCCTTGATTTTGTTGACAATCCCGATTCCGCGCCCTTCGTGATTGCGCATGTAGAGCACGATGCCTTTGCCTGCCCGGTCGATCTGAGCCATTGAGGCCCGGAGTTGGCTGCCGCAGTCGCATCTCAGCGACCCGAAGACATCTCCGGTCAGGCACTCGGAATGAACCCGAACAAGAACCGCCTCATCGGGTTTGATCTCGCCTTTCACCAGCGCGAGATGGCAGTGTTCATCAATGTCGTTTGTGTAGGCGATTACACTGAAATCCCCGCCGAATGAGGTCGGCAGCTTGGCTGTCGCCGCCCTGTGCACGAAAATTTCGTGCTGCATCCTGTATTGGATAACACTGGCAACCGACACGACTTTCAGCCCGTGCTCCTGGGCGAAAAGTTCCAGGTCGGGCAGACGGGACATCGTTCCGTCGTCGTTCATGACCTCACAGATAACCCCGGCAGGCTTCATTCCGGCGATCCTTGCAAGATCGACCGATCCTTCCGTCTGGCCGGTTCTGACCAGTACGCCGCCTTTTTTGGCCCGCAACGGGAATATATGCCCGGGGCTGACGAGGTCCTCCGGCTTAACGTTGTCGTGTATGGCCGTTAAGATCGTCTGCGCCCTGTCGGCCGCACTGATCCCGGTGGTTACTCCTTTTCGCGCTTCGATAGAAACCGTAAAAGCCGTCTGAAAAGGAGACTTGTTCTTCGTAACCATCATCGGCAGATCCAGACGATCCACCAGTTCGGGCGAAAGCGAGAGGCAAATGAGTCCTCGCCCGTATTTAGCCATGAAGTTGATGGATTCCGGGGTCGCTTTCTCGGCGGCGATACAGAGATCGCCTTCGTTTTCGCGATCTTCGTCATCGACCAGGATTATCGGCTTACCCTGACGGATGTCTTCAAGAGCTTCCGGGATGGTTGCCAGGGGCATTCGGTTGTTCTCCTTTTCAGAAAAGAAATCGCAAAACGCGGTATCGGGCATGTAAATTCCTTGGGTTTGGGGGTCTATAACATATTTCGAGTAATCGCTTCAAGTTGGCCCGGTTATGCGATTGTAAGGAATCACGCAAATCCGTGTTTTTTTAGAAAGTCCATGTCGATTCGATCCTCTTCCCCGGTTCTTCCCAATGCCTTTCCCCAGGATCCGACCATCTTCTCGACATATTTTCCAATTATATCAGTCTCCAGGTTGACCTCATCCCCGACCTTCAAGTCGCTTATGCTGGTCTCGGAGGCGGTATGCGGGATGATATTCACATCGAATCCCTGATCCGTAACGCCGTTGACTGTCAGGCTCACTCCGTTCACGGCGACGGATCCCTTTTCGATCACATACCGCATGAGTTCCGGGGGCGTCCGAAAAAAGAGCCGCAACGAACGACCTTCGAACGAGCGACTTTTGAGGGTCCCGATCCCGTCAATGTGTCCGGAGACGATATGCCCTCCGAGCCTGTCCCCAAGGCGCAGAGCCCTTTCCAGGTTCAGACGGCTCCCGGGCACTTTCCGTCCGAGGGTCGTTCGTCCTAGCGTCTCCGCTGAAACATCGGCCGTAAAAACATCTCCCTTCGAAGCGGTAACCGTGAGACAGGCGCCATCGACCGCAATGCTTTCACCGAGGACATACTCATCTTTCTTGAATTCGGCCCGGATCACCATTGCGGAATCCGGACCGTGACGGTCCGTCCGGAGCAGAATGCCCGTACCCTCGATCAATCCGGTAAACATATTCTGAACCTCAGTAGATCCTCTCACGGAATCTGCCGGAGACCATGAGGTCCCCATCGAAACTTTTTGTCCTGATGCCATACACCGGAACGGCATCGGCAATTTTAACCCGCGCCCCACCCTTGATCATACTGACCGCATCGGAATCCGCAAGGATTTTGGGTGCATAGAAGAAATGGAACTCGTCGGCAAGACCGCTTTCCATAAAAGACCCGAGTACCCGGCCTCCGCCTTCGACAAGAATGTTCGCAAGTCCTCTTTTCCCAAGCTCTTTGAGTAGAGCGCCTATCTCCAAGCCCCTCCGGCCGCTTGATGTTCTTATGACTTCAACGCCCGCGGAGGACAGTTCCTGCTCGCGGGACTCAGGGGCTTCCTGTCCGCAGACCACCCATACGGGGGTGGTTCTCGCTGTCTGAACCAGCTTGGAATCCATTCGCAGCTTAAGACCGGAATCGAGAATGATGCGAACCGGCTGACGATATATCTTCTTTCCGGGCAAGCGCACCGTCAGCATGGGATTATCGGCCAGGGCCGTCCCGATGCCTACCACAACGCCATCGGACATGAACCGAAGCCGGTGGGCAAACCTGCGCGATTTTTCGTTGGTTATCCACTTCGAATCGCCGGACGACGTCGCGATAAAACCGTCGAGGGTCGCCGCAGCTTTAAGCGTAACATACGGCAGGCCGGTAGTAATGAATTTTATGAACGGTTGATTCAGACTCCGGCATTCACATTCCAATACCCCGCCAGCCACTTCGAGGCCCATCTTCGCCAAGTACGCAGCCCCCCCGCCGGCAACGCCGGGATTGGGATCGTGCATGCCGAAAACGACTCTCGATATTCCCGCCTCCAGAACGCCTTTCGTGCAGGGCGGCGTCCGTCCCTGATGGTTACAGGGCTCGAGGGAGACGAAAAGAGTCGCTCCGCGTGCAGCCGCGCCCGCCTTCGCTATAGCATTCACTTCCGCGTGCGGGCCGCCCAGGCGCTCATGATATCCTTCACCTATAATAACCCTGTCCTTCACGATGACCGCTCCGACCATGGGATTCGGGCTCGTATTGCCCGCCCCGCGGGCAGCCAGGCGAAGTGCTCTTTTCATGAAGAACTTATCGGAATCCGTCGACATTTTTACCCGGAAAAAAAACAACGTCCTAAAAATCAAAACTGGGGCGGCACAATCGCACGCCCCACGGAAAGCCCTGCAAATTGCACCGCCGGCTCTCAGCTGCGAACCTGGGCATAAAGAGGGAAACTGGAACAAAACTCGGCAACTTCGATGCGGATGGATCCCAGCGCCATCTCGTTCCCAACCGATTCCAGAGCACGGTGCATGAACCCGCCGACCGTTTCCATGTGCTCGGGCCCGATACCGCGAGTGGTCACGGCAGGCGTCCCAATTCTGATACCGCTTGTAATGCTCGGTTTCTGTGTATCGTAGGGGATCGCATTCTTGTTGACCGTAATGCCGGCCATGCCGAGGGTTTCTTCCGCGACCTTCCCCGTAAGTCCTTTGGAGGTTAGATCTATCAACATGAGATGGTTGTCGGTTCCGCCCGATACGAGCCGGTATCCCAGGTTCGACAAAACCTCGGCAAGGCGCTTGCCGTTGGCCACAACACGCTTCTGGTACTCCGTGAACGCGGGCTGGAGCGCTTCCTGGAAAGCCACGGCCTTTGCCGCGATTATGTGCATGAGAGGCCCGCCCTGGATGCCCGGGAAAATCTGGCTGTCCAAAATCTTGCCGTAGTTGGCGTGCGAGAGGATGAGCCCGCCGCGGGGGCCTCTAAGTGTTTTGTGCGTCGTGGAGGTGACGAAATCGGCATGCGGAACGGGATTGGGATGGAGACCGGCGCTCACAAGTCCCGCAATATGAGCCATATCGACCATGAGGTAAGCACTGATGCTTCTCGCAATCTCGCGGAAACGGACGAAATCTATGATGCGCGGGTATGCGCTCGCACCCGCGATGATCAGTTTGGGACGATGCTGTTTGGCAAGCTCCTCGACCATGTCGTAGTCAATTTGCTCGGTATCGCGCTTCACTCCATAGGATACTACATTGAACAGCCGTCCCGAAAAGCTCACGGGACTGCCGTGCGTGAGGTGCCCACCCTGTCGAAGATCCATTCCCAGGATCGTATCACCCGGCTGGAGAACCGAGAAGAAAACGGCCATGTTTGCCTGTGAGCCCGAATGAGGCTGAACATTCACATATTCCGCATTAAAGAGCTTCCTGGCCCTTTCCTGGGCGAGCCTTTCAGCCACATCGACGAATTCGCAGCCGCCGTAATAGCGCTTCCCCGGATAGCCTTCCGCATATTTATTGGTGAGAACGGACGCCTGTGCTTCCCGCACCGCGAGGCTTACGAAGTTCTCCGAGGCGATCAGTTCGAGTTTTCCTTTTTGACGTTCCTCTTCATCCTCGATGACCTGCGCTATTTCCGGATCGATTTCCTGTAAAAAAGACATGCCTTTTCCTTCTGGTGCACGACGGACCAAGGTTTTTCATATTATAACGGTTGAATCCGCGCCGGAGTGACACGCGGAGCCGAAGCGAACTTGATATAGTAGTTCAAAAAAATACTTTTTGCCAGATCGGATTCGAATCGATCCGTCTGCACTGGAACCTTCGGCCGAGCACAACGCCATTGTATTCCGCCGCTTTTCAGGTTAATCGCTATATAGCCTGTTGTCGTTTTCAGGGCCAATTAATTTTGAATATCGGGTACATTTCCATTTTCATATTGCAGGACGACACGCAACCGTGCAGCGCCATATGCTCGATATGCCGGTCTGATGGCAGTACCCTTTCTGCAGTGTCGTTTGGACTTAAGAGATGATCGATTTTGATTTTCAGATAAAGAGGAGCGCCAGGAGGAAAACCGTCTCGATCTGTGTCTATCCGGACAACAGGGTCGTCGTTTCCGCCCCGTATAATGCAGGAAAAGCACACCTGATGCAGATCGTCGAGAAAAAATCCGACTGGATTCGCGCGAAGCTGCAGGCCAATTTGCAGAGGACCCGCCCCCTGCCTCAGAGGCAATTCAAAAGCGGGGAAAAACTCCTCTACCTCGGAGTCGAATATACTCTGCTGGTCGAACGCGGCGTCCCCGACATGGTAGCCGTTGCGGACGGCCGGATACGTGTACGGATCCCTTTGGATAATCCATCATCCGGCAGTTCTCCCGTGAGGAATCGTCTTATCAGGTGGTATGCCGCCCAAGCACTGGCTCTTATAAAGAAACGGGTCGGACATTTTGCGCCTCGCATCGGCGCCTCTCCTGCTTCCGTAACCCTGAAGAATTTGAAATCCAGATGGGGAAGCTGTTCGGCCCGCGGATGCATCAGCCTTGCCTGGAACATCATAATGGCCCCGGAGGAAATAGTGGACTACCTGGTCGTCCACGAACTCTGCCACCTCGTACACCACAACCACTCCACAGAATACTGGAAGCTGGTGGAATCGATCCTTCCCGATCACAGGGAAAGGAGAAAGTGGTTGAGGGAGAATGGGGGGCTGCTGACTCTTGAGTAAGAGTGAAAAGAAGGGCAACTGATTTTCATTCATAATAATCGGAAATAATAAACTGGATTCTCGGATATTTGACATCATTCCAAAGAAGACGTACAATTTCAAGTAATGTACGTCACACCAACTCGACCGGAGGTTTGCCATGCAGACTAAACTCACTTTGCGCCTTGAGGATGAGCTTATTCGGAAGGCAAAGAGGTACTCCAAAAAAACCGGGAAATCGGTATCGACGATCGTCGCAGATTATTTCGAGAAACTTGATACGTCATCGGAAGATATTAAGGGCATCACTCCGAAGGTGGCAGCTCTCAAGGGAATTCTCAAAAAGTCTGATACCAGCGAAGAAGAATACTACCGTCATCTCGAGGAGAAATATCTTTGAGAGTGCTTTTCGATACGAACGTGGTCCTGGACCTTCTTCTGGATCGCGAGCCTTTTTCCCTGGATGCAGCCAGATGTTTCTCAAGGGTCGAAACTGGCGAAATTGAGGGTTGGCTTTGTGGGACAACCATTACTACACTCCACTACCTCATCAGAAAATCTTCCAGCGACAGGAAGGCACGCGAGGGAATTTCGCTTCTGCTTTCACTTTTCGAAATCGCCCCGGTGAACAAAACCGTTCTAAAACAAGCCATGAATCTTCCCTTTAAAGATTTCGAGGACGCCGTTTTGCATGAATCGGCGCGCTTCGTGAATGCCGACTTGATTGTCACACGAAATACGGCGGATTTTAGACGTTCGGATATCCCAGTCCGACTTCCCGGAAAGTTATAGTGGACTGCTGCGGCCAAACGTCAACCGGCTTTCTCGAGATATATGCGTTGGTCAGTGGTGGAGCGTAGCATCAAGTCAGAAGGTCGACCATCAACAGCAATTAATACTTTTTTGCTTTTCTTTTCGACTTCAATGGTCATCGGGCTGGTTTTTCTGATTGGAGCAATCATTTATGATGGCTTTTCCGGCTTGGACCCAACTGAGGTTACTCGAACCGGTATAATCGAAAGTATTGGCGATTCCGGACATGGCGAATGGCAGCAGCAAACAGTTCTGGTGGTTCGGCTTGAAGATAGACAGCTGATCTATGTGCATGCACCACGAACGTACTTAGTCCGAATTGGCGGCAAATTGCTTCTTTCCGAAAGATCAAGCAAGGCATTAGGAACCAAGCACTATTCAATTCAGAAGTTAATGGACTAGGAGAGTCGCAAGTTTTGCCCCCGGCTCTACGATTGACAGCGATCCTTTGCGAGGCTAACTTGCGATATTCTCCAGATTTGAAGCATTTATCAAGACAGCCCCTTGCCCTTCAAGAAAGGACTGTACTGCATATCCGTCCCCAGGATGTGTTTGGAAAGCCAGGTTTCCAGGAAGCTCATCACTTCCATCGTGATGGAGGCTTTCCCATCCTGGTAATCTTTGTAGATGTTCGCAACGTTATTCGTCATCTTTTCATGCTTGGCCTTGTGCAATTCATAATCCGGATATCCGTTGGCCTTCATGATTCGTTCCTCGGCCGCGAAATGGCTCCGGGTATACTGTATAAGATTGCCCAGGACGTCGCCCAGGACCTGTTTTCCTTTTCCCTGCCGCATCGCCTCATGAAGCTGGGCAATCATTCCGATCAGCTTCTTGTGTTGTTCATCTATTTCCCGGATACCCACGCTGTACTTTTCGCTCCATTCAAACATCTCTTCACTCCGTCATATGCAAACTTTTCAACGTTCGTCATTGACTCAGGGACGAGAGTCTATCAAATGTTCCGGTCCGAATCCCCGATTTCAGAAGACTGATACAACCTGCAAAGATCGGCTGAGCAGGCCGAAACCTGAAGTAAATTCACCGATCTTCACGCGTGCCGTTAACCTGGAAGCCTCGGATGGTAGGAACTCATGAGGAGAGTAATGCCGCTGATGATTATCAGGACATGGACCACGATTCGGAAGAATCGGTCGCTGATTATCATGGAGAGTCTCACTCCGATTTCGAATCCAATCACCAGAGGCAGGAGAAGCAAAAGAAAATCACGAATGGGCAGGGATTTTGCCGTCGGGGTCATCGCGAGGGCGGCAAAGGCTACTATGTATATGAGCACAAGTATACTGGTGAGCTTTCCCCGGAAGTCCTGGGCTCCCAATTGTCGGCTGGAATAGTAGACAACGTACGGAGGCCCTCCCATTCCAGTTGTTGTCTGCAACACTCCGCTTATGGCCCCCACGACCATCTGCGTGGTCCCGGAGTCTCCCAGTTTCGGAAAACGTCCGCAGATCAACAAGGTCCCGGAAATGCATATGACCGCGCCGGTGGACCACCGGAGAGTTGCCTCGTCGATAACGATGAATATGTACATTCCCAGGGACATCCCCAGAAGCGTACCAAGCAGGATTCCGGTGTTGGTCTTGAACGACAGTTGCTTATAGCTTCTTGCAGCCAGCAAAGCATAATGGATGAAACAAAGTCCCGTGCCCGCTATGATCGAGACTTTCATTCCCATAAAATTTGACAAAACCGGGATGCTGAGCAGGGCAAAACCAAATCCTGTAAGGCCCTGGCAAAATGCAGCAAAGAGTACCCCTACGCTCATCAACGAAAACTGGAACCAATCCATTATCACCAACCATCAGCGCAGGGGTTGCTGCGCTTCTATTTAAGAAATCAGCAAGAACTACTTTCGACTTCCGACCCGATCCACCTTGAGCAGTCCTCAACGTTCATCAGATGCACCCCGATGTTGGACATTTCCTCCCTGCCCTTGTCGTAGAGTCGCGAAACAGCGTCCTGTACCAGCACAACCCGGAAGTCTCGCTCGCTTGCCTCGTAAATTGTCGTACGAGGACAGTTTGGAAAGTTGCACCCCGCAACCACCAGGGTATCGACACCGATGCTTTTCAGATGAGATTCCAGAGCGGTCGAATAGAATGCGCCCCAGCGAGGTTTGTATAACAGCCATTCCAGGGGCCCGATCTCCTGTAACCCTCCAGACAGAAGCAACTTTGAATCCATTTTGACGTTCGGATCCGGTTTGAGTTCGTCCACCAATTCGGCGCCGCCGGACTCGGGAGAGACTATCAGCTTCCACTCCTGAACGAGCCTTCGCCTGCAGAGTTCCGCATTTGAGCCGTCAGGTTTGTACAACCGAACCACATGTATTACCGGACGCCCGTTTTCCCTGAACGCGGTTACCAAATCATGCATAGCGGGCAGGAGTTCGTTCGTGCCCGGTATTTCAGCCGGCGCGCCGGGCCGGACAAAATCGTTCTGGACATCTATCGTCAGCAGGGCCGAAGCGTTTTCGTTCGGTGCGGTATAGTCCACCATGTACCTGTTTCTATTCATGTACTGAGCCTTGTTCACGTATCGCTGAAAGTCGATAACTCTCATAATCTATCAACTTCTTGCCGAGGATGGAGTTAAACTGGGCATAGAGCGCGTCAACGCCCCACACCTCCCAGCGACGCGATAGCCAGTGGGGTGAGCAGCAAGGGCTGACAGGGCACCGTTACGGGCAGCCCTATCTCTGCAGCGACAATCCCTGCTGCGCCCGGAAGCAGAAAGGTCCCCCCCGAAAGAATGAGGCGCGAAACCTTGTAGTTCCGAATATGACAGCTCACAATATCTGCAATTCGCTGTAGCGTAGGCCGGACCAGGTGGAGAATGTCGTATTTTTCCGGCTGACGTTTGCGCGCTTCGGCCTCCGCGAAGGAGATGCCGTAATGGCCGGCAATAACCAGGCTCAAATGCCTGCCCCCCGTCGGCTCGTCGGCACTGAAAACAATCCGGCCGTTCTGGACGACGGCAGTGTCGGTCGTCCCGCCGCCGATGTTAACCACGGCAACGTTGTCCAGACTTAGAAACTCCGCGACGCATGAAGGCTCATCACGCACGTCGGCCACCTCGAGCCAGGCCGCTTCAATTATATTCGTCGAGAGATTGGGATCGGTTCCCGGCGGGAAAGAGGTGGCGGCATGAGTGATCTCCAATCCGGTACGCTTGCGTGCCCTCTCCGCCATATTGCGCACCAGGTCCACGGCACCCATGTAATCGACAACCACTCCGTCACGCACGACCTCAGACCACTCCAGAAAGACAGCGACAGGTTCGCCGGAGGCATCCAGAACCATGAGTACCACGTCGGCAGTGCCAAGGTCGACGCCAACACTCAACGGCCCCTGGACCTCGATCTTCTCCTCACGATTCACGATCGCGGCAGCCTTGGCCAAGCGCCGTTCAGCCTCTTCCCAACGGATGCTCATAACTCGCACGATCCTAAAACCGCCCCCCGGTGTCGACACTTCAGGCACCAGGGCGCGCTAATCAATTACGGCCTTATAAGTCTGTTGGAGATCCTGTCGAGTTCCAGCCTTCACCGCCCGCGATTTCTTCCGTGAAGCCGGCCGCTCTTTCCTCGAAATTGGGAAAATCCGCTCCAGATCGGCATGCGGCCGCGGTATGACATGCACGGCCACCACTTCACCGATGCGCTGGGCCGCCGCTGCACCGGCGTCGGTTGCAGCCTTGCATGCGGCTACATCGCCACGGACCATTGCGCACACCAGTCCGCTCCCTATCCGCTCGTATCCGACAACCTGAACTCGCGCCGCCTTGGCCATGGCATCAACGGCTTCAATGAGCGCGGTCATTCCTTTTGTCTCGATTATTCCGAGTGCATCCATTGAATCCATCGATTACGCCTCTTCCAATGCCCATAGACTCCGCCAAGGCTCAAAGCCCATAAGCATTAACGCTCGGCAGCCTTGTCGTCCTTGCACACGGGGACCGCCTGGTCCTGCCCCATCTGCGCGCACGCCTCCAGGAAATCCGCCGCGTTGACCGCTCCCGCGGCGAAGGATTTCATTGCCTCTTCGTGCAGCAGTTCGAGAGCTTCCTGCTTGCAGACCTGGTACTCCCGGGAAGTGAGCATACTGAACTGCCGCGGCCTGGGGAGGCTGACTTCGATGACCTTTTTCACCCGTGCCGGCCTGTTTGTCAGGATAAGCAGGTTGTCCGCAAGGAAGATGGCCTCTTCCAGCTCCGATGTGACAAAGAGGTTGGTCCCCCGATGCTCTTCGAACAACCGAACGTAATACTCCTGCATGAGCGCGCGCGTCATGGCGTCCAACCCTCGGAAGGGCTCATCCATGAGCATGACCTTCGGCTGATTTATCATTGCGCGGACCAGTTCGGCACGGCGCTGCATGCCGCCTGAGAGCTGAGACGGATACTTGTCCTTGAAGTCTTGAAGGCCGACAAGTTCAAGCAGCTTCAGGGTCTCTTTTTCGTAAACATCCCTGGGCAGCTTGCGCTGCACCTTCGGACCGTAGCTTACATTTTCAAAAGTGGTCATCCACGGAAAGAGAGCCGTCTCCTGAAAGACAAGCAGCCTGTCAGGGCCGGGACCGCCGATCGGTTTCCCGTCGATAAGCACCTTTCCGCAATCCGGGCTCTCGTAGCCGCACAGTACGTTGACAAGCGTGCTCTTGCCGCACCCGGACGGACCGATCATCACGGAGAGTTTTGCTTTCTCCAGCGTAAAAGAGCAGTCGCACAGGACCTGCTTGTGCATGGGGCCAAAGCCGAAGCCTTTGGAGACTCCGTCAACGACCATCTCGCTGGCACCCATTCCTGCTTTAATGTGAGTCTCGCTCATGAGAAGGACTCCTTAGAACGTACGCAGCCATGGAGTGATTCGGCCGCCGATCACGCGTATCACCGCGGATGAAATATATCCGGCCACGCCGATGCTCATCATGCCGATAATAATCAGGGGGTATTGGCCTGCCACATAAGACTGCCAGGTGAGGAAGCCAAGGCCGGAACGGCTTGCTATCATCTCCGCGGCAACAACCACGGCCCATGTAATACCTATTCCGACGGTCATACCCACCACGATGCTCGGCAGAGTCGCAGGGAGCATTATCTTCCAGAATATGTCCCCGCGAGTCGATCCCAGCGAATAAGCAGCGCGAATGTAGCGGACGTCAATACTGCGCGCGCCGCCGATAATATTCAGGACTATCGTGAAAAATGCCCCCAGGAACGTCACGAACATCATGGAAATCTCGGCGGTCGGCCAGAAGATTACCGCGATGGGTACCCACGCCAGAGGCGGAATGGGCCGCATGATCTCGAAAACCGGGTAGATCAATTCGCGCGCAGCCTTATTCATGCCCAGGAGCAGGCCCAGGGGGATCCCGAATATCTGAGCGATGATGAAACCTGTCAGAATGCGCAAATAGCTGTCGCCCCAGGATATCCAATAGCTCTTGCTGATCAGCTGCTGCCCCAGAGCAACGAGTACCGACGAAGGAGGCGGAACGTTGCCGATGATCGGGACCCCTGTCCGCGAACACAGTTCCCATAGTATCGTGAACACGATAATGGCCGCGATGCCGCGAAAAGTGGCGACGCTGAGGATTTGCTTCTTGAGTTTTACCCAGTTGATTCCCTGACTGCAGACTTGTGTTGCCATGACAGATGCCTCTCCGACTTGACGGTTGCTGCGCTAGGCCATTTCCCGTTCACCGGCGGCAAATGCTTTAAGCGCCTCCTCGTGAACAGCCTCGATGCACTCTTTTTTCAACCTGATGTAGCTTGCGGATGAGAGTACCCGGAAATCCCGCGGACGGGGAATATCCACATCGAGAATGGTTTTGATCTTCGCGGGTCTGGTGGTCATTATGTAGACCTTCGAACCCAGGAAGATGGCCTCTTCAAGATCGTGAGTGATGAAGAAGATCGTCTTTTGGCTCTTGTCGTATACGTCGAGCAGAAACTGATGCACGACTGTCTTGGTAAGAGCGTCCATGGCCCGGAACGGCTCGTCGAGAAGCAGGACGCGCGGATCGCTCATCATTGCCCGCGCTATTTCTACGCGACGCCGCATGCCCGAGGAGATCTCGCTGGGGTAGTTGTTCTCGATGCCCTGTAGCCCCATCTGGCCGAGCATCTGACGCGCTTTGTCCCTGGCGTCCTTCTGGCTCAGTTCTCCCTGCACCATGGGCCCGAAAGTCACGTTTTCAAGGACCGTAAACCACGGAAAGAGCGCCCCGTTCTGGAAAACCACGATACGGTCGGAACCTGGAGTCGCCTGCCGCTCGGCGTTACACAAAACCTCACCGTCCAGGACGATCTCCCCCTCGGAAATGCCGTGAAAACCGGCAATGGCATTCAGCAGTGTCGTTTTGCCGCATCCGGAGGGTCCTACGAGGACACAAAACTCACCGGCATCGATTTCCATTGAGCAGTTGTCCACTGCCAGGACTTTTGCCCCGTCCGGATCGTAGATTTTCGATACATTGCGGATGGAAATTCGTCCGCGCGCAGAGGAGGAAACAGCAGCTTCAGTTTTCATCGGGCCCCCTCTCTAACCTTCCATTGCATCAGGCGATTCCCCACCATGCGGATAAGAGCGCTGGAAAGCCAGCCGATCACGCCCAGTGTGACCATCGCGATTACGATAACCGGGTACTGCACCATGATGAACGAGTTCCAGATCAGGTAACCCAGGCCGTATTCTCCGGCGAGCATCTCGCCCGCGACAAGTGAGAACCAGGCGAAGCCCATGCTGATCTGAAGTCCGGTAAAGATGAACGGCAGGGCACCCGGAAGAATGATTTTGAAGAAGATGTGGCGGGGTTTCGCTCCCAGGCAGTTACCTGCCCGGAAATAGACCTCGTCGATCGATTCGACGCCAAGGAGCGTATTGAGCACTGTGGCGAAGAAGGAACCAAGAAAGGTCAAAAAGATAATCGACGCCTCGCGTCCGGGCCACATCAGAATGGAGAGCGGTACCCACGCCAGCATGGGAATGGGCCGCAGGGTTTCGAGGAGCGGGAAAGTATAATCCTTGAAGGTCTTTTTCCACCCCATGAACAAGCCGATGGGTACCCCCAGGCCGGTTGCCAGAAAGAATGCCTGAAGCACTCGCCAGATGCTTTTCAAAATATGCGAGTAGTATTCCGGCGTGTAGATGGATATGCCGTATGCGGGGTCGTGGGAAGTCCATTCCCTGTAGACGGACAGAGGACCGGGGAGCTTTTTGAACCACGGAAGTTTCAAGTATTCTGTGGTTACATACCAGAGAAGGATGAAACCCGCGATGCCCAGAATCATCAGATAAGGAGCAGAACTCTTGAGCCATTGTTTAAGAGTAAACAGCACGATGCCCCAGGAGTTATGCGCCTCTTGTTCATGCGATGTTTCCAGGCTAGCCTTCTCTGCTTGAACTGCTGCGCTTGTCACGACAGTGTCTCCTGTGTGCCTTTCCCCGAGGGCGCACCAAGGCTGCCCTCGGGGTAGCATTCCTTTTGTGGAGGCCGGTTCGACCGGAATATTAACGGCTGTCTCCGGCGATCAGACTGCCGGAGACGAGCTAAACCGGACCGGTCGATCAGTCTTTGAAAGGTGAAGCACTCGCCGCAGCGCCTTTGATTTCGCCCAAGGTAATCTTGTCGCTCACGGGAGTGTAGCCGGCCTCTTTGAACACAGCGCGGGCAATACTGTCATCAACGGTTCCCTCAGGAGGAAGAGCGTTGATCCGCTTATCCTTGAGCAGGAACGGACCGACTTCTGCGATATTCTTCTTCTCACGTTCATTGAAGTAGAAGGACTTCCATTCACGGACCGGGTCCTTGGAATCGGCCGGCACCTGGCCGTAAATCGAATACCAGAGGACTTTCTTGGGTACGCCGGTTGCGTGTTTTGAAACCATTTCGATTACTTTTTCCCAGTTTGCCGGATCGAGAAGGTAACGCTGTGCTTCCAGCTCGGCACGCAGATAACCCTTTGCCACGGCAGGGTACTTATCGATAAAGTCCTTGCGCATGACCAGAATTCCCAAGTCGGGGTTGTCACAGGTCCGACCGTCCGCCGCGATGCGGGCTACTCCCTCGCCGACATCGGAAGCGATACGCGAAAGTGTCGGCTCCCACAACGAGGCGGCATCGAGCTTGCCAATCCGGAAGTTGGTGCTGATGACTTCGATAGACTGATTGAGATACTCTCCGGGTTTGACATCATATTTCTGGAAGAATTTCATAAGGTACTGGTCGGAAGCGCTGCCCTTGGGAGCGGCGACTACTTTGCCGTTCAGCCACTTGGCAAGTTCCTCGGTGCTCTTGAACTGCGGGGCATCCTTGCGCACCAGCACGATCGCGCAGCGCGTGCCTTCCGACATGCCAAGCGTGGCTACCATCTTGATCTGCGCCAAATCCGGTTTCGAGCACAGGATAGTCGCGGGCATAACGCTCATATAGCCTACCTGAGCCTTATCGGCCAACATGTTGTTGGCTACAACCGTGCCCTGCAACGCACCCTGAAACTCGATCTCCGTTCCCTGGGGAACGTACTTCTTCCACAATCCAAGTTCTTCATTTACGATGGCCTGATAAGAAATCGTGTCGTATGGCTGATATCCTACGACAAATTTCTCTGCCAGGGCCTGTGAGGAAACCACCAACAGGAACAATGCGACAAATCCCAATACGTGACGCCACAATTTCATAGGTTCTCCTCAATAGAAAGGGTTGGATGTTGATGCCTGGATAAGGCAATACCTCAATCGCGTCCTAACGGCTATCGCGACTCAAGTCCAATTGATACTCTTTTTTCAAACCGGTTTATTAATTGAAAGGAATATATGAGCAGCAAGTTGCAAGCCTCCCAGTTGCCTTGAAGTCTCGCTCCCCCCTTGGCTACCGCAGGTCTTCCTATGCAAGCTTGATTCCATTCCGGCTTCCGGCGAACGGTCCGGGAAAGACACGGAGCAAGGCCGCTTGACGGTTGGAGCGTGACGCATTTACATACAAGTTATGGAAGATGGTTGCAGAAATGCACTCCATTAAATACCTTTTCACATCGATTCCGTAGAGTTCAAGGAGACTTACCGGTTTCGTCGCAATTATGCAACAAATTGCAGAATTGCGACTATACAATGGGCCTTCCGATGCGGGAAATTGCCGGCATTTCGGCCAAATCATTGCATGGCCGCAACCATCGTGCCGGACGAGGATACTTCATTGCAAGGCTTAGGCCGTTTGATACGGGATATGAACGTTAATCTCAGGTCGGGTGCCGGAGCGACAGATCGATATGGTAAAGCTGACATATTGAAATTTGCAATGTAGTCGTTTAAGCTGTTTATGTTACCATCAATTCTCTAATTCGGGAAAAAATACCGGCAGTACAAAAGGACCGTCGGGATTCAGTATATTCCCTGCGCACGCATTTTCCTTACCCGATTTCAGGGGTGGCCATGGATAAACACGACATTGCGGCACTCTACCTCAAGCACATCGACAACATCCTCGATACGCTGCAGGATGGCGTATACATAACCGACGCCAAAGGAGAGACTCTCAAAGTCAACACCATGTATGAAAAGCTGAGCGGCCTGAAGCGTGAGGAGTTGCTCGGCCGCAACGTGCGTGAACTGACCGAAAGCGGTGTATTCAACATTGTCCTGAACCCGGATATCGTGGCAACGGGAAAATCCATCACCCGCGTGCAGACGAATATGCATAACCGGCGCATCGTCCTGAGCGGCCATCCCATCTTCGATGAAAAAGGCAACGTCGTTCTCGTAATTACTTATGCCCGAGATATTACGGTAATGTCTCAGCTGAAGGATGAAATTGCCGAACAGCGCGGCCTGATCGAAAAGTACCAACGGAATTTCAACCAGATAAGCAAGGACATGGGGCGGCAAAACCCACTGGTCTTCACGAGTAAGGAAATGACCGGTGTCATCAGCCAGGTAAACCGAATTGCCCCGACGGACGCAACCGTTTTGCTGCTCGGGGAAACCGGCGTGGGGAAAGACGTTCTCGCGCACAAAATCCACGAGGAGAGCCTGCGGCACGACAAGCCATTCCTCAAAGTGGACTGCACTTCTATTCCGGAAAACCTCATCGAATCGGAACTGTTCGGTTATGCTCCGGGAGCTTTTTCCGGAGCCCTCACCAAAGGCAAGAGCGGCTTCTTTGAAATGGCCGACAAGGGCACCCTCTTTCTGGATGAAATCGGCGAGCTTCCTCTTTCGATGCAGTCCAGGCTGCTTCGCGTACTGCAGGATCAGGAAGTCGTGCAGGTCGGGTCCACACAGGCCAGAAAAGTGGACGTACGCATCATCGCGGCTACCAACCGCGACCTGATCGGAGAGGTCAAGCGCGGAACTTTCCGAAGCGATCTGTATTATCGCCTGCGAGTGGCCGTGCTCAACATTCCTCCGTTGCGGGAACGACCGGAAGATATTCTGCCCCTCGCCCATTATTTCCTCGAAAAATATGCAACCCGTTACAGAAAGCCCACGGTTCTGTCTCCCCAGGCAGAAAAAGCGATCTGCTCATATCGTTGGCCGGGAAACGTCCGGGAGTTGGAGAACATCATCCAGAGCACCGTCATCATTTGCGGGCGGGACGTGGTGGAGTTGTCGGACCTCCCGTGTGCCATGCTCAACGACCAAAAGCCACTCATCCTGGATACTTATTCGGGCAAACCGCTCAAGGAAATCATTGCGGGAATCGAACGGGACCTCATTCAGGAAGCATTGAAAACACACGGTTCCGTCAGCAAGGTGGCGGAGTTGTTTGGTGTAAACAGGGCGACGATTTTTCGGAAATTACAGATAAAACCTCCCAGGGATAACGATCATTTCCTGGATGTGGTTTAGTCATCTCTCCCAAGCTGTTGCGGGTATCTCAATAAGCAAGCACACATTTAAAGGAGAGCGGAGCCGCATAGGGTGGGGGAGCGAAGCGCGGTCCGTTTTTTCGGGTGCCCACCCTTCTACACCCCTCGCCGTTCCCTTGCTTTGAGAAATTCAGGCTATCTCGTCGCTTCGAAATTCCGGCTGTGGACTGCCTCCTGCAAAGCTGCCAGCATCTCGTCGCACTGGGTCGTTACCTTTCTCTTTCGCCCCAATGAAAGCTCAAAGGACTTGATGTTCGTATTCTGGCGCGACAGTTTGATCACTTCGGCGGTGACCTTCTCGAAATCAGCATATGCCGCAGCGGCCTCCTCTACCAGCTTCTTTCCGTCTCCGGAAACGATACCATCCAACTTCGCCAACGACTCTTTGACTACCATGTCGGAGGCGTGTATTCCCTTCTCGATTTCATCCATTTGCGCATCGTTTGAAGCCGCTATATGGGGAGCATGCAGGTATAATGCCTTGAATCCCGCCGACAGGGCATCGCAGCAGGATTTCAGGATATCGTTTCCATGGTCGCTGTTCGGAGTATTTCTTATCAGTTCGATCAGGCTGCGTTCAAACCGCTCCATGTTTTTGCCGCCTTCGGTGAATGACAACGTCGATGCCTTGATATTCGTATTCTCAACGGCGAAGGTAAGCAGTATGCGGTCGATCTTCTGAAGTTCGGACCAGCAACGGTTAAACTCCCTCAGCAGGTTTTGTTCCCGGTCCGTATGATCGGCTTCTACCAGGCGGTTCAGCTCCTGTCGGTCCTGCTCGACGGCGTCCGCTTTTTCCAGCGACTCCTCGGCCAATTTACGGGAGAGTTCGTCCGTATCCGCCATAACCGCACCTTTTTCGATTTCGACGGATTTGAGCAGATTGATGCGCATCCTGGAAAGGATCTCTTCTTTTGCGGCTATTCTGCCGACAAGCCCTTCGAGATTGTGAGTGCTTCTGAGTTCGAACCCTACAAGTACCAGGAGCACAATCAGGACAATGCCGCTTATGAGGGACAGTTTCAGCCCAAACCGTCCGTTGTGGTATTTGACACTCACCCTTGCACCTCCCAGGTCCAAGCTATCTCGCACTGAGGACAAAGGAATATCCCTGCTGCTGTTCCGACGGGAATCCCTTTGTTTCCTGCCAAATCAACTCCTGCTCCGATGAAACAGGTCATTGCCGAACTGCATTGCCAGCATGCAGATTGTTGCACTTCCATAAGCCATAGCCGTGCCGATATAAACACCGAATGTCGGATAAGCGATACTTACGGTGAGGCAGTAACTTATCACGGAAATCAGGCCCTTGGGCACGTTTTTGATAATGACGTAGGCATGTTCGGGCATATATGTGAACTGAATGATCACAACCAGGGGGAGCATGATATTCGGATATGCGGCAAAAAGTCCGGCCCAGGTAGGTCCTACCGTTTTGGCCGTCGAGATTATCAGGACCACGGTCGACGCTGCAAAGAAGGCCCTGACGAGCAGCAGCCCGAAGCTCAACCTCACTCTCCTATCGATCTTCACATCCTTGATATCTCTCGCTATACGGGAAAAGATGAGGATGGACAGAATCGGCAGCACGCTCGCGAGCACGAGATTCGACGGAAAGTAGCTGAGGATCAAAGCCGCCGCAAGATAACCGATCGACCCGACGAGGCAGGCAAGGAAGATCTGGACAACACAATTCAGCTCGCGGGCCGCCGCCGATACCCGCCAGTAGCAGTAGGAGAAGACCACGGTGGCCGCAACGCCCGCCGACGTGTGCAAAGCGCTTTCGGCGGCAAAATTCGGGCTGATCTCAAACCCCATGAAAAAGATGCTGACAGCGGCCCCAAGCGGAAATCCGGTTAGAAACCCTGCCATTTTCGGACTGACTGACTCGGCGAGCAGGGATAAAGCAACGGTGATCAGTACGACACTGCCCATTTTGACCAGGGTCATCAGGCTGAAAAGTTCATTTATGAACTGCATACCGCTGCACCGCATCTATCCTCTGTTGCTACAATGCTACTCGCACTCCCAACTCAACAACCCGGTCCGGAGGGACATCGAAATATGCCGTGGCGGTCCCGGAATTTCTGGACATGTAGGCGAAAAGAGCTTTCCGCCAGCGGCTCATATTTGAATCTCCATCCGTCAGCAGGGTTTCCCGGCTAAGGTAGTATGAGGTCGAAGCCGGATCGGTGCAGAGCCCCTTCAACCCGGCAAGGTGCATTATCTTCGGCACGTCCGGTTTTTCCATGAATCCATATGAGGCAATAACGCGGTGAAAGCCCTGCCCGAGGTCTTCTATATTTACCTTTTCCGCATCCGGAACGGTAGGAATATCGGCTGAACGTATCGAGAGTATCACCACCTTTTCATGAAGCACCTTGTTATGCCTGAAGTTGTGCAGAAGCGAAACAGGTATTCCGACCGGTGACACCGACATAAAAACCGCAGTGCCCGCAACACGTTGATATTTGCAGTTTGCTACATCTTTCAGGAAAAGGTCCTCGGGGAGCCGTGATTCGAGCATCTTTTTGGCCAGCGCCTTCCGGCCGTCCTTCCAGGTTGCCAGAGCAACGGCAATGGCCGCCGCGATGGTCAACGTGACCCAACCCCCGTCCAGGAGTTTGAGCAGGTTGGAACCGAAATAGGATACATCGAACGCAAGGAACAGGAGGAGGAGTGGAAGACCTTTCCATACGGACCAGCCCCACGTGCGGGTTACCACAAAGAAGAAAAGCAGGGATGTGAATCCCATATCGGCCGTAACGGCAATTCCATATGCCCCGGCAAGGTTGCTCGATTTCTGGAATGCGAGAACGAGCCCGATACAGGCGATCATCATCATGTAATTTACTTCGGGAATATAGATCTGTCCCTGAGTTTCCCGGGACGTATGGACCATTTTCATCCTGGGGCAAAAACCGAGTTGAATGGCCTGCTGGGTGAGGGAAAAAATTCCCGAAATCATCGCCTGGGACGCGATGATCGTAGCAATGGTGGAGAGCAGGACCATCGGATAGAGAAGCGGTCTCGGCACCAGTCCATAAAATGGATTGAACGCAAAATTGGGGTCTTTCAGCAGGAGCGCACCCTGTCCGAAGTAATTGAGGACAAGGCACGGAAATGCCAGTCCAAGCCAGGAAAGCCGAATGGGACTCCTGCCGAAGTGCCCCATATCGGCATAGAGTGCTTCTCCGCCGGTGATGCAGAGGACTACCGACCCGAGCACCACAATTCCGTGTAATTGATTCAATGCAAAAAACTTGTAGGCGTAATACGGATTGATCGCACGCAGGATGTCGGGTCTGTCCACTATCTGCAGCGCGCCCATGACCGCGATCGTGATGAACCACATGATCATGACCGGGCCGAAAACATTACCGATAACCCCGGTACCTCGATGCTGGACCAGGAATAGAAGCAGGAGCATTCCGCACGTCAGCGGCACCACTACGGGCTTTGCAGCTTCGGTCGCAACTTCGAGCCCTTCTATGGCCGACAGCACCGAGATCGCCGGAGTTATCACTCCATCGCCATACAGGAGCGACGCTCCGCACATTGCGGCAAAACCTATCACAGCGTAGAGTTTTGGGGAGATCCTCTTTGGGTCGGTCGGCACCAATGCAAGCAGCGCGAATATTCCACCCATGCCGTGATTGTCCGCACGCATTACGAACACCACGTACTTCACACAGATGACCATTGTCATCGACCAGAACACGAGGGACAACACACCGAATATGTTGTTCTCGCTCAAAGCGACGGCATGCGTTCCATGGAAACACTCCCGGATGGAGTACAGAGGGCTCGTGCCGATATCGCCGTAGACAACGCCCAGAGAACCGAGCGCAAGAAGGAGCGTTGCGGGCGAGAACAGCGGTTGCGTCTTATGACCGGAGAGATCAGTTGCCGCATTGATTTGCATCGACATGTCCGGATAGTCCGAGCAGGTTTAACTGAAAAGAAATTCGCGCAACCGCCTCATGAAAACAGTCCACCGGAATCCTTATCCGCGGAACTCGAACGGCATCATCCGCCCATCCTCATCGAAAACAAAGGGGATCGGGGTCTCATCTATTTCGATGCCGTCACTGCCCTTCAGCTCCTTCATCACTTCCTCGCTTACCCAGAGGGTTTCAAGCGACAGGCTGTTCATGATTCGAGCCATACGGACTTTGGCAAGATCGGTGACGTGAGTCAATGCTGCCTCAAATACGGTTCTGTCATCCTTGAGTGCTATGGGAAGCCGCACCGCCGCCCAGATTCCGGTCGTGAGCGCGTTGGTGTAGGTATATCCCAGGTCCACTTTGTCCATCACTCTTTTGCTGGTGAGGTCCACCATCCCGATCCCAACAGCGTTCCCCTGGGACTGCTCGGTAATATCGAGCAGGATAACCGTACGGTAATCCGGTGTTCGCGGTCCCCCTTCCCTTCGCCAGAAACCGATAACATTCGGATCGATCCCGCCGCCGCTGATATTCTTACCCATCTCGTTCACGATCAGGATATCAAGCTTTTCGACCGGTATGCGTGGAAGAAGTTCTTTTGCCTCAAGAAGCAGTTCACTGTCAACTGCGATGAACTCTTCGGCCGTGGCGATCCTGATTATTTTCGTCAGGTCGAGGGAATTCTCGACGATTGCCAACCCAAAGAGCATCCTGATCCCGCTCAGTATTCTTTCCGCGGCGGGCTTTATCGATGCGCCGAGGCCATACTTATGCATGTTCAAGGCACCCTGATGTTTCCCGCAGCCGACCGCCAGCATTTTGCAGAGTCCAGATTCAACATCCGAACGAAAAGCCGTATGAGGTTTTACCCTGTTTATGACAACCACATGGTCCGCTTCGGCGATATCTTTCGAAACGAACACGTCAGCCCCGTTATCGAGCTTTCCGAGTGATATCACATCCATACTGGAAACAGTGGGAGCATTGACCGTCGATTCGTCTATCCCCAGGTGCTCGAGAACCTCCTTTTGTCCTTCCGCAGTCGCTCCACCGTGCGATCCCATTGCAGGAACGATGAACGGCTTCAGCCCAATCCCCTTTAGACAGGACACCGTTTCCGACACAATGGCCTGCAGATTGTTGATGCCACGCGATCCGACCGCTACGGCAACATTTTCTCCCGGGCGCACCCGGCCGGCAATATTGTTTCGAGCGAATTCATCGCGAATTTCTTTTCGTACATCCGCGAGGGCGCTCCCGTCAAAGCACTGGCGAATACGATACATCTTTGGAAAGTCGATAGGCATATGCAGTTATAGACCTCTTATTTAATATGGAGCGAATGCCATCCGGAGGAAGCAACCCGGGACGCATGTGTTTTGATTTGAATCCCCCCTCGAGCCCCCGACCGAAGGGAGGATTCATTCCACGGTCGCATACCCCTGCAAATTCATACAGGGGAGCGGGAGAAAATTCATTGTTTTCATGCGAAAAGAGCGGCTGATTGAAACATTGGCACAAATTCCCGTATTCGCCCCGGTTGCCGACTGCATAAAAAAATTGAGACGCCATTCCCTTCGCTGTTTACAAAAATTCCAGTGGTGTCGAATCCTCCATGGCCCCCCTGACCATGAAGGACTCGGAACCACAAACCCGGCTACCCTCGCTATACAAGGGCGCGGTGAAGATTACAGGTCAAAACACCCTTTTGGCGATCAGGGCTGTTTGTTCACCGTGCAGGCTTTCACGACATCTTTGATCTCTTCTTCGGTCAGGCGGACATAGTCGGCATCCATTACGCCTGCCAGCATCTCGCTGGTCCACACGTCATAGCCCGGCTCTGTGTTGAAGATCCACGGCTCCATTGCGGGCTCGATCACGGTGTCCGACTCGAACTTCCACCCGATGTCGAAAACCACTTCAGGCTTCCTGGCCATGAACACCAATTTGCCGCGGTAGTTCTTGCCGTCCGCCATATATACATTGGGGCAGGTGTAGAAAATTTCTATCCCCTCGCGGGCGAGAGCGGCTTCCGCATATTTTTGAATCGCATCCGGATGTACGCTCGAATGAACGTTGATATGCATGTGATTGGTGGTGGGCATTACGGGATAGGTAAGTCCTTTCAGGAAATGATCGGACTTGAAGTATTCCTCGAGGGCCTTTTCCTCTTTGGAACCTACAGGCGTGAAAGGAAACTGGGTATAGAACTGGTTGATATACCAGCGGTTCCAGACCAGAAGGTTGCACCCGGACTCGCCGCCGTTAAGAGCCCGAAGGCCCACATCCTTGTTGAAAAACCACTGGTAATCGAAATGCGGCTTTCCTTTCGGCTCTACGCCGTGCAGGCTGCCCATGCCTGCCTTGGGGGCCATATGGTCGATCTTGCGAGAAGAAGGACACCCCATCTTTTCGAAGAAGCCAATCATGATGGCTTCCAAAGAATCCGGATGAACCGACGTTTCCACGTAAGAGTGAATGTGACAACCGGTCGGATCCGGTTCGTTCAATGCTGCGCAAAGGCGGCGCCAGTGGTCCGAATCGGAGAAGTAGTATTTGACCTCTGCCAGCAGGGCGTTTCTTTCCATCTCAATGTCCTCCAGAATTTGAACGGTATCGAGTGAATGTGTTGTAAATTACTATCTACTTTTTCTTGTCATAAGAACCCGGCCTGACCGGCGGACTGAAGACGCTCACCAGAACCAGCGTCTCGTCTCCGATGGTCTTGACCCCGTGCTCGATCCCCGGCTCGGTGAATACGGCGACACCGGGCTCCAGCGGATAAACCTTGTCGCCCACTTTCGTTTCGCCGCGTCCCGAGACCACATAGATGATTTCTTCCTCAGCCATGTGCTTGTGAGTTCCCGGATCGCTCCCGGGCGGAAACGACACAACGCCGAAGATCATGTTCTCGCATTTCCCGTCTTCCGGGCCGATGAGCTTCTTCCAGAGCCTTCCGGGCAACTGCAGCCCGCTCACTTCCTGTTCTTTTATATAGTGCATTCGATGTCCCTCCTTTGAATCCGCGTTAGCTATTCAATAAGCGCAATATCATGCAGTCCTCAGTGGACCAGACTCGGTACGAACAGGGTCAGTTGAGGGAATATTGTTACCAGCGTGAGAATGACCAGCATCGCGATTATCAGCGGGATAGAAAATTTCGCAACCCTCTCCATGGGCACCTTGGCGATTGCAGACGCAACATAGAGGCAATAGCCGACAGGCGGCGTCAAAAGACCGATCGACATATTCATGACGAATATCATGGCCATGTGCAGCGGTTCGATACCAAGGGACTGCCCCAGCGGGATCAGAACCGGAACGACGATTATCGTGGCTACCAGGATATCGATGAGAAGCCCCAACCCGAGGAGAATGATATTCAAAAGGAACAGGATCACATACTTATTATGTGAGATGCTGAGCATGAACTTCTCGAACATCTCGGGAACGCCTTCATTTATCGAAATATAGGAGAAGACAGATGCCGACGCGATTATGATAACCAACTTGGCAGTCGTTTTAGCGGAGTTCAGCAGCAGCTTCGGCATTTCATTCCAGTTCATCTCTTTGTAGACAAACATGGCGATGAAGAGGCAGTAGAACACGCCGATCATTGCAGATTCGGTGGGAGTGAATATTCCCGAGACGATTCCCCCTACGATGATCACAGGGGTAAAAAGCGCCCAGCCTGCCCTCTTGAACGTAAGCCACACATTCGCCCACGAGAACTTCATGCTTCCCGCAGGCGGACCGTAATTCCGTCTTTTGGATATGATGTGGCAGGCAACCATCAGACTGCCGCCGATCATCACGCCGGGAATATAGCCGGACAGGAAGAGGTCGAGCAAAGACAGCCCAGCCGTCATCGAATAGACGATCATCGGAATCGACGGGGGGATAATATTCCCGAGAGGACCCGCAGTGCCGATAACCGCAGCCGAGAATTCCTTCGGATATTTTTCCCTCGCCATACCGGGAATGAGTACACTGCCGACTGCCGCCGTATCGGCCACAGCCGAACCGGAAATCCCGCCCATGATCATTCCGGTAAAAACGGTGACCATGGCAAGACCGCCTCTGAGATGTCCGATCAGCGAGTTGGAAAAATCGACCGCCCTTTTCGAAATCCCGCCCTGGCACATGATGTCCCCAACCAACACGAAGCCCGGCACAGCAAGCAAAACGAATGAATCCATGCCGATCATCATGCGCTGGGCAATAATCTGCAGCGGAAAATCCCCGACTATGCAGGCAAATAGAGCCGTTACCCCAAAGGAGAAGAAAATGGGCATGCCGAGCAATGCCGTGAGAAGAAAAACCATGATGACAGAAAGCATGAACATGTCACTTCACCTCGCAAGCACATTCCTCGGCAGGTTTTTGGTTACTGAACAGTCGCTCCAGAAGGAATACCGCCATTAGTATCCCACCCACGGCGATCGATAAATAGAGCCAACCCATCGAAATCGGCAGAATGGGCGACATCGCCTCTGCCACCCGGGGGTATATCTTAATCGTCTGATGGACCAGCACTCCACAGAAGGCCAGCATGAGCAGACGCAAAAAAACGAGAACCGCCAGTCGCATCTTGTCGGGCATCATATCCAGAAAAACATTGATGTTCAGATGGGATTCATCACGGGTCACCGATGCACCGGCGAGCATGATTAGCCATACGAACATGTATCGCGTCACTTCCTGCGCCCATGCCGGCGGGCTGTGGAACACATACCGCATAACAACGGAATAGAACAGGATACTCACGGCAAGCGCGATACACACGGACGAAATAAAATCAATCAAGAGTTGTGCTTTATCCAGGATAGACTTGATCCCCATAGTGTCCCCCTCCGGTCAGGAGGACAGACCAGCAGGCCTGCCCTCCTGATTGAGATTACTTCTTCTCTCTGTATGCCTTGAGGAACGCCATGGTTTCGTCCATGATATCCGCACCGAATTTGGAGCGGAATTCTTCGTAAAGCGGCTTTGTCTTCTCCCTGAAAGCCTCGAAAGTTTCTTTGCTGATGCTGTTGACCTTTACGCCTTTAGCTTCGATGAGCGGTTGGCAGGTACCTTCATACTTGATCTGCTCCATTCTGGACCACAGCATTGCTTCCGCCGCAGTTTCCCGGATGAGCTTCTGCTCTTCGGGTGTGAACCCACTGAAAAGTTTCTTGCTGATGATAAGAGGTGCCGTTTCATAGTAGTGATTAGTCTGGGAAGCGAATTTGGCAAGTTCATAGAGTTTCAAAGGATAGCCCAGGCCGTAGGTTGTAGAGATTCCATCGACGGTACCCTGCCGCAGTCCGAGGAGACACTCGCTCCAGGGCATCGGCGTGCTTACACCACCCATTTTATTGATGATGCCCATATCGAGCGGGGTTTCCACGGTACGGATCTTGAGACCCTGCAGGTCTTCGGGCTTCGTGATCGGACGCACGTTGTTCCATACGCCGCGGAATGACCAGGTGGACCAGCCGAGTCCCACGAGATCCTTTTCCTCGAGCAAACCGAACAGCTTCTTGCCAACCGGTCCGTCCAGAAAAGCGTTTGCTTCCTCATGGTTATTGAACAGATAGGGCATCGCGATCATGGAGTATTGAGGAATGATATTGGCAATTACGGAACCGCTCACGACTGCGCTGTCCAGAGTACCCAGTCGGCAGCCTTCGATCATCTCGCGGTCTCCGCCCATGACGGCCCTGCCGAGTACCTTGATCTCGATAGCCCCGTTCGATTTCTCTGCAACTATCTTCTGCCACTTTTCCAGTCCCTGGTAGATCGTCGTCTCGGGCAGCGCCACTGTCGCCACCCGGATGGTCTTTGCCGCCATGGCGTTCGAACTCAGGCCGAACAGCATCAGGCCTAACAAACACACCGCTACCAGGCCAACCCTAACAGAATTCCTCATTCTCATGCCGGACCTCCCTAAAGTATTGATTTAAAGCAAAATCCTCCCAATCCTCCATAACACACCACTATAAACAAGCACTTGCCGGATACACAAAATTGATAATCCATTAAATGCGAATAGCGGTCTCAAATGCCTGCTGAATGGCATCAAAAGCGTTGCCCGGAGTTCTGCAATCGCCCACTCTGTACCATTCCGCCTTGCTGCCCACCGGGGGCGGCAAGTTGTCGGCCGGCCTGTTTCCAAGAGAAAGGATCACATACCGCGCCGGGATCTTCTTCAGATTTCCTCCACCAATAAGAGGTCTGTCCGAGGCAATTACGCAATCTTCCTCGATAGCCATGGCTCGGTGGCCGGGATGCACCTCCACTCCCTGTTCCGACAATCGGGAAAAAAGCGCCTCCCGCACTCCAATTCCTTCAAAAATATCCTGGCCGGCTTTAGCCAGCATTTCGATCACCGAAACCCGCAGACCCTTCCGTGCAAGAAAATCCGCCGTCTCGAGTCCCGAAGCTCCTCCGCCGATGACGACGACCGGCCCAGAATCTATATCGAACTTCCCCGCAAGCACATCATGGGCCGTGGTCACATGGGGAAGATTCGCGCCTGGAATGGGTGGGCGACTCGGAATCGACCCTGCAGCGATCACAAAGACATCAGCATTCAGTGAATCGAGCATTTCCCTGGTTGCTTCCGTCTCGAACCTGACATCGACCCCGATGCGAGGAAGTTCCCTTTCGTAGAACTCTACGAGTTTGCTGAAATCGCCCTTGTTTGGAGGCAATGACGCCAGGTTGAACTGACCTCCGAGCCGATTGGACTTTTCCAGCAGAATTACATTGTGTCCCCTCATCCTCGTAACGCGCGCGGCTTCGCACCCGGAGGGTCCACCTCCGACAACGACGACCGATTTCTTCGTCTGCGCTTCCGCCAGGAGGTCCTCGCACTCACGACCCGCGGTGGGGTTATATATGCAACTGATCCATTTTCTTCTCATGTCGCGCAACGCCGTAAAACAACCCTGATTACACCGGATGCAACGCCTGATATCAGCGGTCCTTCCCTCGCGCACCTTGATCGGCCACTCAGGGTCGGCAATAAGCGAGCGCCCTAGGCCTATGATATCTGCCGCGCCGTTCCGCAACGTTTCTTCTGCGATTTCGGGCGTCATGGAATTACCGACTATGACGGGAATGGATACCTGTTCCTTTACAGATTTGCCGATAGGGGGCAAAAGGCCCCTGGGAACATCCGAAGGCGGAATGGCAACGTGATTCTCGTGCCCCAGGCCGCCCGAGATGTTTATTGCTGCAGCACCGCCTGATTCCAGTGCCTTCGAGAATTCCACAGCATCTTCGGGCGTAAATCCGTTGGGCACGAATTCACTTCCGGAAATCCTGAAGATAACCGGAACATCCGGACCGACTTTCTCCCTGATTGCATGCAGGATTTCGAGCGGAAAGCGCAAACGCCCTTCCCTGCTCCCTCCATATTCATCGGTTCTCCTGTTCCAATACGGGGACAGGAACTCA
Organism: Pseudomonadota bacterium; assembly: GCA_023416335.1. Next base: position 42,231 of record JAEZHY010000120.1, read on the forward strand.
GAGAGTATACAACCGTGGCAGGCATGCACTTCGACTACGTCGAATTTCGCCGATACGGCCCGTTCCGCGGCTTCTGCAAATAGTTTGGTAAGATAATGGATTTCATCCGCATTTAGTTCCCTGCATCCCGGTTCCACAAAAGGGGCATCGAGCGAAGCGACGTACCGCGGAAATCCATTTACAGCCTGGCGGAAGTAGTGGCCGATTTGCACTGAAGCAAGGGCGCCTTCTTCGTGAATACGATCTGTGAGAGTCCTGAGGCCGGGGATAAGATGATTTCCATAGATGCCGAGAGCATTTTTCACATGAGGGAGCAATGGATGAATATACGCCTCTTCAACGGTGATCAACGCAGCCCCCCCGGCGGCGCGTGTGGCGTAATATTCAATAAGCCGCTCGGTAGCCTCACCGCGAGTCCCGGCAAACCGCGTCGACATCGCCGTCATTATGATGCGGTTCTTCAGAACCAGCCGGCCGATTGTTAAAGGTTGAAAAAGCAGATCCATCTTACACTCTCCTCACCTTGCAATTATCCTCTCAGCGGCCTGCTCCGGGGATCCTGAACTCGCAGGGAACGCCCGTCTGGCACAATCCGCATGGATGAGTCTCAAAACCGAGCTTCTCCTTCACATACTCGGCCATTTTGTTCAGATAATCTTGACACTTGTTCTTGTCGTGTCCCGCTTCAGAGACGGCACCGGCCGGGCACCGCTCGATGCATTTGTTGCACTTGCCTTTTGTAAAGAACAGGCAATATTCGCGATGGCCGGAGTAAGGCCTCTCCGTCGGAGTCACGGTTATGCGCGCAATCACTGAACCGCACCGGACAGCCTTCCCCACTGCGGTAATAAGGCCGTCACAGAGGCCGAAAGTACCGAGTCCGGACACGAACGCCGCGTGACGCTCGGACCAGTTCGATGCAAACCCGTAGCGTTCCGATGTCACACGGGTCCAGAACGGGGCTTCCATCGGAGCCACCGCCTCGATACCCTTGTCCTGAAGGACCCGGCAGACATGGCTGCGAAGGATTCCGTTGAAGATTTCTCCATAATACCGGGATCTCGCCCATCGATCAGACGGATGAACTGTCTCCTTGCGATTGTCCGTTCTTGTCGCTTTGGTTTGCGGCAGAATCCAGCTGATAACGGTTAAGTCGGCGGCAGATGCAACAGGAACTGAAGGGAAGGACTTCTGGAAAATTTCCAAAGGGGTCAGATAGAATGGGCCGATATCCTCTTTCAACTTCTGGTACAGAGGATCGTTTCCGCTCGAAAACCCTACGAGCGGCTTATCCCAGGCCTTTTCGGATTCAGGATTCTTTAGTGAGTTATCAGCAGATTCAAGGCAGAATTCCTTAACAACGTTTTCCAACCACTCCGCATTTTCCCTGGCCCCAGTGTGTTCCCGAAGATACGGCATAAAACACCCCATCCACTGTCGGTCATAGCTGCCGGCCCTTCGCAATGCACTCCACATAACTCTGGATGCAATCACTCGGCAGCCTGGCTTTTTTGAAGGCGGCATAAGGGAAAAGAGTTTTCCCTTATGCCTTTCGTCGGAGTATGCGCGATTATAGCGCTGTTCAAGCCTGCGGCTCAATGCCCGCAAGACGTTTTGCAGCTTCTTTTTTGGCCTTTACATTGCTTTCCCGCAAAATGGTGATGCGGTGAGCTTCCGGCGATCCGCCTCCATGAATGTCGGAGATGGTGTCGGCGCTTTCCATTACGAGTTTTTCGACCAGCCGGTACATCTTGATCCTGTTTTCAACCGGGATATCCGCCCGCCCCTTGAGGTACTTCTTCAAAAGATCGCCAATCTCGGGGTTGGTCAGATCGCGGTCCGAAGGCATGTCGGCAACGAAGCCGCCGGCGATGTCCACGAGCAGCCTGCCCGCTTCGGCCATTTCCTTGCCTTCGTGAATCTTGGATGCATTGGCAAGCACGGGGTCGATAAAGTAATTGCCGGAGGCTTCCGCCCTGCCCTCATAGGAAGCGGCGAGGCTGCAGCCGTACAGGGTCTCCGCCCTGTGGATCATGTCGATGATCTTGTTCTTCAGATGGCTGGCTTTGTCGGTGCCGTTGTAGTCCATCATGACCATTGCAGCTCCGACCATGCAGTCGATCTTCCCTGCCTTGCAACCGCCGTGGCTCTGACGATGGAAAGCGGAGAAGCGGTTCACCATATCGACGGCGAATTCAACTTCACCACACATGAATACGCGTTCCCACGGAACGAAGACATCGTCGAAGATCAGGGTGGGACAGTATTTCGAGTACATGACGTTCCCACGATCGCAGCCGTCCAGTTCCCTGGTATCGAGGCTCGACCTGCCGACGACGTGAATAAGGCCCGGACTGTCGGTCGGAATGGCAAATGAAACGGCATAATCTTCATCGCCTTTCCTGAGGGCCCGGGTCGGCAGCACTATGGTTTCGTGAGCGGACAGCGATCCCGTTTGATGGGCCTTCGCACCGCGCACCACGATACCGTCAGCCCTGCGCTCTACCACGTGCACGTACATATCCTTGTCTTCCTGCTCGTGGGGGCCAAGCGACCTGTCGCCCTTAACGTCCGTTACGCCGGCATTGCCGGTCAGATCGTTTTTCTGCACGTATTTCAGAAACTCGACAAACCGCGAGTTGTACTGCGTGCCGTATTTCTTGTCGATGTCGTAGGTTACGATCGACAGGGCCGAGAGGCAGTCCAGGCCCGTACACCGCTGGAAGCATGTGCCCACCCGGTTTCCCATGGCGCGGTTGATCTTCACACGGGCGACCAGATCTTCAATCGACCTCGGCGGCAGGGTGTAACGGTTTACCGGTTCGTTGATGAGGGTGCTCTGAGTAATGATAAGAGACTTGTATTCCTCGAGTTCGGCCATTTCATACGTTGCCGCGGTGGCTTCTATGCCGGCGCGTATTCTCGGATTATCGACTACGTTTTCGATTCTCTCACCGAACATGTAGACAGTCGGCTTGAGCTTTCGAAGACTGTCGATGTATTCCTGTTTTGTCTTTACTCCCATCGCAGTTCACCTTTCATGGTCGGGTTCGCTCACGAGTAAGGCCGCGGAGACCGCGTCGTCCCCAGGAAGAAAGCACCGGACATGACAATGCCCGGAAATGCGGTCCCCGCGGGAGACTGACAATTTACTTCATCTGCTCCCTGATGGCATTGAAGCCTATCTCGAATGCCTTCAAGTTTACCTGATCCTTCCCCTTGGGCACCGATTTGACTATCGTTTTCTCCAGCGCTTCCCTGCTGACGACACCCGTTGCCGCGCAAAGGGCGCCCAGCATGATGACGTTTGCCGTAACAGGCGCTTCGAGTTCATTACGGGAAATCGTAGTTGCCGCAACTTTAAGAACCTTCGAGATTCCTTCCGGCACTTCCGTGATCATGGAACTATCGATTATAAGCAAACCGGAGGGCTTCAAAACCTTTGCATAACGCGTTATCGAATCCGGCGCCTGGGCAACGAGCACGTCCGGATGCGTTACGCGCGGGAACACGATCGGTTGGTCGGAAACTATAACCCAGGTGGCTGCGAACCCGCCCCTCTGCTCGGAGGAATAGGCCTGAGTCTGGGCTGCATATTTATCGTCATATGATACGGCGGCCTCTCCCAACATGAGGCCGGCTGTAATCGACCCCTGTCCGCCGAGGCCCGCAAACGTGATTTCTACGCGGCTCATGACCTGCCTCCCATGACGTTGTCTTTCAACACTTTCCATTCGGCAGAGAGCTCGGGCTTTTCTATGTCGACGAACTCGCCTACGACGATCTTCCCCTTCAGTGCTTCGGGATCCATATCTTTGGCTTTATCGATCCTTACGCTGTTCTCTTTGTACATTTTCAGGAGATCCAGCGCATTGCCGCTCTTGGTCACCTTCCCGTACTGGACCGGGCACTGGCTGATGATCTCGATGAAGGCGAACCCATCCGAGGTTATTGCTTTCTTGATGGATTTGGTAATCTGCCGTGGCTGGTACGTGGTCCACCTTGCCACGAAAGGTGCACCCGCTGCCGCCACCAGCGCAGATATATCGAAAGTGTATTCCAGGGTCCCGTACGGGTTCGTCATGGTACGCACGCCGCGCGGCGTTGTCGGAGCGGTCTGCCCGCCGGTCATGGCATATATACCGTTGTTGACCAGAATGACCTTGATGCCGATGTTTCTCCTTGCCGCATGAATGAGGTGGTTTCCCCCGATTGCTGCAAGGTCTCCGTCGCCGCTTGCCACCATGACCTTCTGGCTCGGCAGTCCGAGTTTCAGGCCAGTTGCGAAAGCTATCGGCCGGCCATGAGTGGTGTGAAGGGTATCTGCGTTGAAAAGCGGACTAGGGATCCAGGCGGAGCAGCCGATACCGGACACAAACGCGAATTCATCCATATCCATTCCGAGTTCGTCGATTGCGCGAAGGATCGACTGAATGATGATTCCATTGCCGCAACCCGGGCAGTTGGTGGTCTTCTTTACATGCGGGCGCATGAACTTCTTGAGAGGGTGCTGGATTTCGCTCATCTGATCATCTCCTTGAGACGACCCAGAACATATTCAGGATCATGAATTTGTCCGAGGATCTGCGGACCAATAAAATCAACCCTGCATGCATGGGCTGCTTCGGCCTTGATATATGGGAAAAGCTGACCGCAGTTGTTTTCGAGTACGATCATGCGGTCAACGCTTTCGGCCATCTTCCTGATTTCATCGCCGGGGAACGGCCAGCAGGTGATAAAGCGGAACGTTCCCACCTTCAGGCCTTCTGCCCGGGCAAGATCGGCGGCAGCCTTTGCCGATCTTGAAACAGATCCGTAGGAGACGAACACTATATCGGCGCCTTCATAATCCTTTTCGACATCGATGATTTTGGAGGCGTTATCCGTTATCTTCGCTATGGGCTTCGTTATGAAGTTGTGCATGACCTCAGGATCGCTGAGATTCCGCATTCCGTGCTCGTCGTGGCACGAACTCGTCACGTGCGCTTTGAGGCCCTTCCCGAATATCGGCATCGGAGCAACGTCTGTAGCCATGAAATCCTGGCGGTTCATCGGTCCGTCGGTTCCGGTCTGAATCTTTCTGCTTGCAAGCGCCAGTTCTTTTTCATCGGGAATCACAACACGTTCCCGCATATGCCCGATGAAGCCCTCCGCCATGAGGAAGACCGGTACACGGAACTGTTCGGAGAGGTTGAAAGCACGCACCGTCAAGTCGAACATTTCCTGAGGACTGTTGGGGCACAGCGCGATTATCTGATAGTCGCCGTGCGATCCGCGCGCCACCTGCACAATGTCACCGGCCAGGCCGATCGAAGGAACACCCGTTGACGGTCCAAGCCGCTGAACGTCAATGATCACGAGCGGCGTTTCCGTCGCAACCGCAAAACCGATGTTTTCCTGCATCAGGCTGATTCCGGGGCCGGACGTCGCCGTCAACACTTTGCATCCGCCCCAGGAAGCTCCCACTATCGCCGAAATGGCACTGATCTCGTCTTCGGTCTGAAGGAAAATCCCCCCGAATTTCGGAAGCTTCGCAGCAAGGTGGTTGATTATTTCCGTTGCGGGTGTGATGGGGTAGCCGGCTGCAAAGTTGCACCCTGCTGCAAGGGCACCTTCGGCACAGGCAACGTTGCCCATCAGGAAATGAGTGCCAACATTTACGTTTCCTGTTTTACTGCTCATCTTCTCCCTTTTCTCCAGCCGAAGGCTCTTTGGCATCTTTTTCGACCACAATGGAAAAGTCCGGGCAATAGATCATGCAGTTCTGACAGCCGGTGCACTTTTCCTGTCCATCGATCTGCGGCGGCACGTATCCGGCATTGTTCATCTTCTCCGATGCCTTGAATAGAGACACGGGACAAACGAATGTGCAAATGCCGCAATCCTCCACTCCCTTGCAGCTCTGTTCAAGCACTGTGACCTTGGGCATTCACTCCTCCATTATGTCTTTTACAACTTCACTGGAAATTCAGGTTCCCTGCCGGCCAGAACAGCCAAAACGTCCTTGGCAACCATGCTCATTCGGATCATGGCTTCTTCCGAATGGGCGGACATGTGGGGAGTCCCCACGAAGTCTTCCATTTTGCAGAGCGGATGATCGCAGTTGATGGGTTCGTTTTCGTATACGTCCGAACCTACACCGGCAATTCTCTTCTCACGAAGAGCCTCGATGACGTCTTCCTCTTTCCAGAGAATTCCTCTCGCCATATTGATGATAAAAGCCGTCTTTTTCATCAGCTTCAGGAGGTCTGCATTGACGAAATGCCGCGTCTCGGGGAGAAATGGAAGGTTTATGGATATGAAATCAGATTCTGAAAAGACCGTTTCTTTCGATACCATTCCGGCGCCAATTTCTGTTTCCGCCTGGGGATAGGCTATAGCGTCGTAGTAAATGACCTTCATCCCGAACCCCTGGCTGCAGATGCGGGCTGTCTGCTGGCCGATCCTGCCGAAGCCCAGGACCCCCAGCGTCTTACCATGAAGCTCCGTACCGATAAGCCTGTACCGCGCATCCCATTCACCGGCCCTGAGGGCATCGTCACCGAGCTTGACCTTCTTTGCGAGCATCAGCGCCAGAGCCACGAAGTGCTCCGCGACGCTTTCCGTATTCGCCGTCGGAGTGTAAACAACTTTTATGCCGTGGTCTTTCGCAGCGTTCAGGTCGATAGCGTCAAGCCCGACCCCATGCCGTCCTATTACTTTGAGCTTCGGAGCCGCTTCGATTATACCGCGGGTCACCGCACCGTTTGCTCGAATGATGATGGCGTCCACGTCGGCCGCCTGCGCAATTACATCCTCCTCTTTGAAAGAGTTTGCATAGGCCAGATCGCAGTTTTGTTTCAGAAGATCAGTTCCGCAGGAGTGCATTTTCTCGTAGAGGAGTACTTTGTACTTGGGAGCCATAGACAATATCCTTTTGATACGCGTGAAAAACTCACCAAACTCAACTCTGGCCGACGTGCGGCCCGGCAACGGGGAATTCATTTCTTCCGGCACTTAATATTGTTAACAATCCTATTAGCAATTTTGTTAGCTGTCAACTCTAAATTGAAGCCCTGCGCAAATTTATGGGCGGGATGCAAACCTTTTATTCACAGGGTTTTTCGGATTTCCGGGTAGGTATGTACGTTGAGGTGGAAGGCTCTCGATCTTACGAAATCCAAGGGTCGGAAGACCTTGAAAAATCCCGGACGGAGCCGCCCGTTTCGACGCCATTTCGGCAGGTGCTGCTTAACGGACGTTCGAGAAATATGTAATCAGGAGTGGATGCCCCACGGTATTGATGGCGTAGAGGCATGAGGCAGTAGCCGGCGGAGAAGAAAATCGCCGAACACAAGATATAAATGTCGATGCCTGGAGCGGTTTTTATTCTGCAGGCGCTTCCTGTTTCGCCGGCAGACTGACAATGAAGCGGGAACCCTTCCCGGGAGTGCTTTCGGCGGTGATTTTCCCCCCATGCCGCTCCGCTATTTTCCTGCAGATGGCAAGCCCCATTCCGGTTCCCTCGAATTCGGACTGACCATGCAGGCGCTGGAAAGGAGCGAAAATACGGTCCAGATACTTTTCATCGAAACCGATTCCGTTATCTTCAAAGAAAAGCCTGCAGACATTAGGCTCAGGGAAGTCCCCGTAGATCTTCACATTTGGTTTTTCACCATCGTTTACAAACTTTAATGCATTCCCGATGAGGTTCTGAAAGAGTTGACGCATCTGAGTCTTATCGGCATCTATCGTTGGTAGGTCTGAAAATTCGACCGAACCGCCGTTTTCTTTCAGGCGGTGATCGAAAAGTTGAACAACTTCAACGGCAATCCCGTTCAAATCGACCGCATTCAGGGGTTCAGGCCTTGTAGTGATGCGGGATAAAGTGAGAAGGTCCTGAATAAGTCGCTGCATTCTGCCGGCTGCGCGTTCCATTCTGGTAAAGTAATTTGATTCGGTCTCATCAAATTTTTGCCCGCTTCTTTCCCTGATCAGGCCTCCGAACATCTGGATCTTTCTTAGCGGTTCCTGAAGGTCGTGAGAAGCAACGTACGCGAAATCCTGAAGCTCCCGGTTCATCGATTCCAATTTTCGAAGAGCTTCGGAGAGTTCGGCAGTCCTTTCCTGAACGCGTATTTCCAACTCATCGCGGGACCTGCGGAGTTCCCTTTCCATCCGCTTTCGCTCGGTTATATCTCGGGCCACATGAACCGTTCCCATCATCTCGCCGTGTTCGTCATAGAGCGGAGTCGTGCTGATGAGAAAATCGCCGCCGAATCGATCTTCATGCAGTTCGGCCATATGTTCGCGACCATCGAGCATCGTCAGAGAATGCGGGCAGGTGTGAGGCGGAGAATCCAAGCAGTGCACCAATTCATAGCAGTGAGCACCTGCGCATTGATCGGGAATTGTTCCCATCCTGCGCACCATTTCCCGATTGGCCCGAACGATTCGGTGCTCGGTATCCAGTATGGCTATCAAATCAGGCACGCTGTCGAAAGTCCGTTCCCACTCCTGTTTTGCCTTCAGAAGCTCGGCTTCGGTCCGCTTACGTTCGGCAATTTCTTCCTGGAGGAGTGCATTTGACCTCTCGAGTTCCACGGTTCTTTGCAGAACAAGTTCTTCAAGCTGGTGATGATACTTATCAAGCTCGGCCTGGACCATCTTGCGGTCGGTTATGTCTATACCCATTTCCAGAATAAGCTTGGAACCGTCCGTGTCGAAAAACGGAAAATCAAATACCTGGTAATCGCGGCCGTCCGGCCCTTTCCACTCCCATTCATGGGACATCATATCCTGCAGCACTTTAAAACTTTCGCAGACTTCACACGGTTCGCCGCGGCCGAAAAGATGCTCGAAGCAGCGCAGCCCGACAGACTCCCCGAATCGCTCACGGAAAACTCTGTTCGCGAACGGGACATGGTAATCGGGTGTCAACAGGACAACATACGCAGGCAGTTCGTTCAGGACATTTTTGAAGAGCTGGCGCTCGGCCGTCAGCTTCTCGGTTGTCTTCTTCAATTCTGCCGTTCGTCGCTCGACACGTGCCTCCAGTTCTTCATGACTTCTCTTCAGTTCCAGGTTCCGTTCTTCAAGTCTCCTCCGGGCTACCTGAAGCTCCCGTTCATTCTCCAGCTGTTTCATCTGCTTCAGACCAAGGCTGGCGATCATCTCGGCAAATGATGTCAGGAAGGAGAGGATGGCGGGAAGGGTGCTCTTTTGCACCACAGGGATTTCTGAGAGGGCTTCCATGTACAGCGATTCGTCGAAACCAAATTCCCACGCCTGTGCGCGGAAAAACTCCATATCGGGGCGATCGGTAAAAAACTGACCAATGAACGCATTTGCGAGGTGCTCCCCTTCAATAATAATCGGAGAGGCGGCATCCGTGAGTCCGTTCGGGCAGCGGTAAAGAGAAAACAGTTTTCCCTCGAGCAGCGAATTGGCAAGTCTCGTATCACTCTCTATACATCGCTTTCGCGTGGTTTCGTTTGACCTGTGGAATTCGGTGCATACTCTTTGCCACCTGGAAGCTACAAGGACCTCTCCATCAAGGTCGATGATGGCGGCGGGTATCCCTACCGCATCATGGAAATTTTCGAGGAGCTTTTGCGTCTTGGCAATATCGATAAGATCTTTGAGAATGTATTCCATTTCAATTCCTGAACGGGACCGACATAACTGCAAATCGACGAGACTGCCGCAAGTAAATACTTGAGACCTTTTCGGACAAATGTCTAAACAAAGCATTATAACAGCCAAAACCCCTTAGGGTCCACATCATCCTTCGCTTTTAGAAGAAGGTCAAAGCTAGCAGGATTTTGTGCCGTTCCGGTCAATCCCGCTTTTTCAGCGATAGTTCGCGGTGCTTGCCTCTCTTTCCGAAATATAGCAGCCCCAAACCCAGAGCGCCGGCCAGCAGCGACGCTGCTAAAATGCCTGCTTTCGCTTCGTTCGGATAACCGTGACCCTTGAAAGCCAGGTTGCTGATAAAAATCGACATGGTAAATCCTATTCCTCCCAGACAGCCGACTCCGATTATCTGCCTCCACTTTACACCCTTGGGCAGACGTCCTATCCGCAATCTGACTGCAAGCAGACTAAAGAGCGTGATCCCGACCGGCTTTCCGACAACCAGTCCCAGGATGATTCCAACTGCAATGGAACTGCTGCCTCCATGCAGGCTGACTTTGGAAAAGTCGATGCCTAAATTGCTGAAAGCGAATATCGGCAGGATTGCGAAGGTAACCCAGGGGCTCAAGGTATGCTCAAGGTGCTGCAGCGGGGACTGCACCGCTCTTGCGGCTCTCTCGAGATTTTCAGCAACCCGCGCCATGCGAGGGCAGCTAATAGCGTGATCGCAGGCATACGGATCTATTGACTCTTCCTGTAACTCCTCTTGGAGTTGTTCTATTCGTCCCGCGAACTGAGGTGGTGTAAACGACGATTTGGCCGGAATGCACCAGGCGAGCAGAATTCCCGTAATAGTCGGATGCACTCCCGATTTGAGCATAGACAGCCAAAGAAAGAAACCAATTACAGCATAGGGCAAAGGGTGCCGGATTCCTCCCCTGTTGAGGATGAAAAGAAGGAGGAGCGTCGCCGCCGAACCCATCAGAGCTGACGATACGATCTCCCCCGTATAAAAAACAGCGATTACCGCGACCGCCCCCAGGTCGTCGGCAATTGCAAGCGCGGTAAGGAAAATGACCAGGGCGGGGGGAATACGCCTGCCAAGCAGAACGAGTATGCCGACCGCGAATGCGATATCCGTCGCCATCGGGATACCCCATCCTTTGGCCTCTGGACCTGCGGGGTTAATCATCCAATAGATCAAGGCCGGCACAAGCATTCCGCCCAGCGCGGCGGCCACGGGCAGTGCGGCTTCTTTGCGGGAAGAGAGTTCTCCGACCATCAATTCCCGTTTCAGCTCCAGTCCTACAAGGAGGAAAAACAGACTCATCAGGCCATCGTTTACCCAGTTGTGGAGCGTCATTTCCAGGCGCCAACTTCCGATCCCGATTCCGAGCGTTTTATCCCAGATGCCGAAAATGTGCTCGTTCGCTCCGGAATTTGCCAGGGCCAACGAAATGACAACCGTCGCCAGGAGAACTACCCCTCCTGCCGTTGTCCCTCTCAGGAATTTCTCAAAAGGACTGAGGATTCGTCCGAAAAAACTCTCGAAAAAGAAGCCGTTTCCACCCAGCTTCATGATCACCCCCTAAGCAAAAAACAAAAGGCCGCATACCACGACATTCTGCCGTGACAGCGGCCCGACTATCTCAATACCTCTGGAATTGTCTTCCAGACCCATAAGAATCTTAATGACAATCCCAAATTCGGTCAAGTTTCAACGAGAGTTGCAACACATCCCACAGGGCGTTATGTCGTGGTTTCTCGACCCCCAACAGTTACATGACTCGGCAGGCACGGTCGGGAAACCGTGCCTCAACGAAAGTGATTGGAAATTCATCCTCGTACAAACCGAGGAGAATCCGACAGCTCCGGTGCCGGCTAAATATCAATAAACAATGAGGCACCAGTTCACTATATTTTCACGATAAAAAGCGCCACCGGAATGGCTGAGAAGGATTGTCTCTGAAAGACTGCCCAGCTTTGCACCCAATGCTGTTGCTTTAAGGAAATACGCCGCTGGTTCCCAAGGCCCGCCTTGGGAACCCAGCCCCGGCAGGCCGGATAGTATCTGGTACGTGCTGTGCCGCTCAGGCCACTCTGTCGCAGCCTCTGCGCTTCGCACCCGGAAACAATTACGGCCGCCCAAGGTCCTACATAATCGCTTTCACCAGCGATGCGGAAGAAAGAACCATCAGGAATATCAGTACCGCTTTTCGGAAGCCGTCCGGACTGGTTCGTGAATAGCCGAGGCTCCCGATAATAAGCCCGCCCACGAGCGGCACGATCATTGCCGCCCCGAAAAGTGCCGTATCCTTCGTAACAAGGCCTCCGACAGCATTGGCTCCGAGTGCGAGAACATCCGTAAAAAAGAAATAAGCGATCAACGAAGCGCGTGACACTCCGACTCCTGCAGGCGACGACATATAGAACAGGATTACCGGAGGTCCCCCGAGCGCTGCCGCTCCGTTCAACAACCCCGTCATCATCCCGACTACAAAGGTCCACGCCCTGCCGGGCATCACCTTCAACGAGAAACCGCGCCTGAGAAGAATTGCGGATACGAACACTGCTGTTGCTATGCCGACTGTCAACAGCTTCGGTGGCGTTATGGCAAGCAGGTATGCACCAAATGGGGTAGTGAGAACGACCCCGGCCGACAGCCAGAGCAGGGACTGCCAGTGCACCTCTTTCCACACCTGGGGAAGAAGCCAGGTGCTCGCGGCAATTTCGAGCATCAGTATCGCGGGAACAATCGTGGCAGGAGGCAGAACCAGCGCCAGGAGCATTATAGCGATCATTGAAAAACCGAAACCCGAATACCCCCGAGCTATGCCGGCCACAAGAATCGAAACAGCCGAAAATACCATGATGGAAGTTGAGAGCATTTAATCCTCGAATGGAACGGCAAATTCCCTGAATCGGTCAATCCAGCACGATGGGTTCCGCTTCACCCATCCTTGTCCCCATTAGCCGGATGTGGGGATGGGTGACACCCATCGTTCACTTACCAGTAAAAGCCCGCTTAATCAATGACGACGGTAATAATCAACCGGCCACACGAGCAGAACCAGTCAACAATATTGTTCGCGCCTGCTTCGCTTGATACGGAATTGTTCCGAATTCTCACCACAATAATGGTCCGAAATTGTGCTCAATGGCATGTCCGGCTATTTTGGCACGGCCTATGCTCACCAGATGATGCGAATTTGGGGCTTTCTCCCCTGTACGTGAAAGAGAATTTCAATATAATCCGAAGAAACAACGAAAAGGGCGTGACCATTTCCTGGTCGAGCAGAATGTACATCAGACGCTTGCCGAACCAAACTACGGCTACGTGATGTCAAAAGGCAGGCTGGTGTCTCAGGGTAAAACGGAAGACCTGCTCGCAGGCCCGGAAGTGCGCCGCGCATGCTTCAATTGATTGGCCGAAGGAGCATCTCTTGAAAAAACCAATCAATGTCGTCGAATTGACCCGGGAGTTGATCCGCATCGACACGGTTAATCCGCCCGGAAACGAAGAACGCTGCGCCTCTTTTCTGGCGAAAATATTGCTGGATGCGGGTTTTGAGGTGAGATTTCACGAATTTGCTTCCGGAAGGACCAACCTGATTGCCCGCATGATCAAGGGAAAGGGAGGGAAGTCCCTTTGCCTGAGCGGACACCTGGACACGGTTCCCCTGGGGGCCTTCTTCTGGAGCCGCGACCCGTTCGGCGGTGAAATCGACAAGGGCCGGATTTACGGCAGGGGCGCAAGCGACATGAAAAGCGGCGTTGCCGCAATGACTGCCGCGGCAATCAATGCTTCCCGGCAAAGATGGGGCAACGGCGAACTGCTCCTTATATACACGGCCGCCGAAGAGACCGGATGCCTGGGGGCACGAAGCCTGGTGAACGCCCGGGACATGCTTCCGCAGGCCGACTTGATGATTGTGGCCGAACCGACTTCAAATTACCCGGTTGTAGGGCATAAAGGCGCCCTGTGGCTTTCGGCTTCCACACACGGGGTGACAGCCCACGGCTCCATGCCGGAAAAGGGGGTTAACGCCATATACAAAGCCGCCGATGCGGTATTGAAACTGAAATCGTTCGACTTCGGAATACGAGCGCATCCCGTCCTTGGCGCCCCTACCCTGAACGTCGGGACCATAGCGGGAGGAATGAACGTAAACTCCGTCCCGGATCAGACACGCATCGGCATCGACATTCGATCCGTCCCCGGCCTGGATCACGGAGAGCTTCTGAAAACCCTTGCCGAGTATCTCGGACGCGAGGTGGACCTGGAAATAACCAGTGACTCACGCTGGCTCTATTCCGACCCGGATGACTCCCGTGTCCTCGATGTGTTCGCAATAGCGGGCGAAGTGATGCGTACACAGATCGTTCCACGTTGTGTACCTTACTTCACGGACGGCCCTGTACTTGCCTCTCTTCTGGGAGATCCTGCAACTTTGATCCTGGGTCCCGGGGAAACGGAAGGCGCCCATCAGACGGACGAATTCTGCTTTGTCGAGAAAATCGAGCAGGCGGTAGTTATTTACGAAGAAATCATAAAAAAGTGGTGGGGGAAGTGATGGAACTCAACAGACTGACCGCAATGGATGCATCGGGAATGATAGCCCGAAGGGAAATCAGCTCCACTGAGCTGATGGCAGCAACTATCGAGAGGATAACACAGAGGGACAACGTCGTCGGGGCATGGGAATGTTTCGACCCCGAATCGGCCTTGAGCAAAGCAAAGGAGCTTGACCGGATACCTCCGCGAGGTCCGCTCCACGGGATACCGGTCGCGATAAAAGACATCATCGACACAGTCGACCTTCCGACGAGTTACGGGTCCTCCATTTACAGCGGCAACCGGCCGGCATGGGATGCCTCCTGCGTAGCACTCATAAAGGCCTGCGGCGGGATAATCCCGGGGAAAACCGTTACGGCCGAGCTGGCAACATTCGCTCCCGGGAAGACCACCAATCCCCATAATTCCGCCCATACACCGGGCGGTTCATCGAGCGGTTCGGCCGCCGCGGTGGCGGACTGCATGGTGCCCCTGGCCATCGGTACCCAGACCGCGGGCTCCGTTATCCGGCCGGCATCTTACTGCGGAACGGTGGGATACAAACCGACATACGGATGGATAAACCGCGTAGGCACGAAGGTCGTTTCCGAAACTCTGGACACGCTCGGCATTTTCGCCCGCACGGTGGAAGATGCCGCCCTTCTGGGATCGGTCCTGACAGGCCGTAGGCTGCTCCCCGGCCCCAAACTGCCCGGGATTCAACCCAGGATAGGATTTTGCCGGACATATGAATGGCCTTATGCGGCCGAAGAGAGCATCCTGGCATTTGAAAATGCATGGGAAGAAATGAGAAAAGCGGGCGTCCAGACCAGGGAGGTCGTCCTTCCCGAAAAGTTCAGGAATCTCGCTTCCATGCAGGCGGATATCCAGGCCTGTGAAGCCGCTATGTCGCTCGCCTTCGAATACACGACCCACAAGAGACTTCTCAGCAGCAAGCTCGTTGACCTGATCGCCGCCGGGAAAGCCGTTTCCGTCGAATCCTATGATTCCGCCCTCAAACATGCGGCAAAATGCAGAAAGCAGCTCAAGACTCTTTTCAAAGACATAGATATTATCGTTACCCCCAGTGCGCCCGGAGAAGCGCCCAAGGGTCTGTCGTCAACAGGCGATCCGATATTCAATCGCATATGGACGCTTCTGCACGTCCCCTGTGTTAATATTCCGGCATACATCGGCCCGAACGGGTTGCCGGTAGGGATTCAGGCTGTGGGAAAATCTGGAGACGACCGACGCATGCTGGCCGCGGCAGGTTGGATTATGAAAAGGCTTGCCGCTTAATCAGCTGTAGCGACCGCGCGGTCATGCCCTGAAGATTTCGACTCGGACTCTACAGCCGAGGAGTTTGAAAAATATCCTCAAAAGGGGAGGTCTGCCGTCAGTGGATTGCTCCGCCGGTACCGCCTCCCTTTTCTTTTCCACAGTCCTCAATAATAGAGAGGCGCTCCCATATCAAAGAACGAATCCAGTTAACCGAAGTCCTGTCCAGTTTTAGCGTAATCGGGTCGCGATCGGCTGCCTTCTGCTTTTCAACCTGATCTGCAATTTCCTTGTCGATTGCATTCAGGGCAGCATATTCGAGAGGCATCCCTCTTCCATCTGTTTGTAATTGTTTACGTTTTTCCATCATGGCATTAAATTAGGGTCGGGTGACATCGAGTTCAAGAATGAACCCAAGAGTATTTGAGAAGCGCGGTCTACACAACTTATAAAGTGTCAGGGTTGAGTCATTCACCGTAATGTGTCGCAGCAATAGAATAATACGTCAACGATGATTTTGTTGAGGAACGGAATGCATTCTTTAGAACATGCAGCGAAGCAATCAAAATGATCGACACGTATGAAAAGGTTTTCGAAGGCGAACCGGCAACGAGAAAGAGCGCCGAATTCGCCGGGAGGACCAAGCAGAAGGCCGATGATTGCGACCGCCTGATGGAGAAAATGAACAAGTATATTACACCGTCTATGAGGCGGGATGAGTGGTAGAGGTCGTTACCCTTCAAAAAAAGACCGAATTCCAGGCGTCATCGCCTGTCTGAATCTAACACATCGTCGACTATTAGACCTTCGGTCGGACGGGCGGCACGGTCGGGAGACCGTGCCGCAACCCAAAAAGCCGGGGTGGCCCGACCGCCCCGGCATCCAGTTCCCCAACCGTAATGCGACCTACCCAAAGCCGCCGGGTATCAAGGCCCGGTTTGAACGAGGGATGAAACTTCCATTTGGAGTGTGGCAGCGGCGGTAGGGTGGGGGAGCGAAGCGCGGTCCCTTCTTAGGGTGCCCATCGCCCGGCCATCCCGATGAGCCCTCATCCGAGGAGACGGATGGTGGGCACGATGAGTCCATCGCGCTTTGCTCCCCACCCTACCCGTTATACGATCTACCAAACTGGGCTATGCCATCCACCCTACCGTTATGGCGCAGTTTCCCGACCGCTGGTCCCAAGCTCTGGAGGCTGTTGCTCAAACTGCCGCAATAGCCACGAATGGCTGGTGGGCAACGAATTACGTCATTCCGGTGGAAAACGGAATCCAGAAGGCTAATGGGGCGAATAATTGCGAATTCAAGACCTTAGAAACTCTGGATCCCGGCTCAAAAGCACTGCCGGGATGACGGCTTGGGGAACCAGGTCGCAAAATGCACGGCGAAAAGCTTTGTCTCCATTTGGGCAACAGCCCCTCCAGCTTGAGACCAGCGAGCGAAGTTTCTTAACGCAACAGCATTGACGATGAGGCCACCGCGCTTTGCTCCCCACCCTACCCGTTATACGATCTACCAAACCGGGCCATGCCGACCACCCCAACCGTTATGGCGCGGCCTCCCGACCGCGCCATCTTCCTGACCATATCATCCAATCGTTACGGCATCCTGTTCCCGTTCAGGACGCAAGCTTCTTCAGGTACTCGTCTGCGGTCGTGTTGGCAGGGCTCAATATTTTCAGATTATTGAACACCAACGCACTTTCCTCTTTCTTGCCGTCCAGGAAGAGATTTTCACCCAATTCCTGCAGAAAAGTGACCGAAGTCGGGTATACGGCCAGCATCTTGCGATCTACCTTGATCGCCTGTTCATATTTCTTCTGCATGGTAAGCGAGTGAGAGTACCAATAATTTGCGTTCAGATTGTAGTAATCTACTTTGAGCACCGCCAGCGACTCTTCTTCAACCTTCGGCCAATCTGTTTTGGCGGCATGGACGAGCGTGAGCGTATTCATTACTTCGATCGCCCCCGGTGAAATTGCCAATGCCTTATTCAAATGCTCCACAGCATTCGAATAATTCTTATTCAGATAATACAGCCAGCCCATCCTGAAATTCACCGTATAGGTATTCGGATATGTTTTATAGACATCCGCAAGGTCCTTTATCGCCTGGTCGTATTGTTTCTGCTGCTCATGATCGTAGGACCGGTAATAGCCCTGGGCTATTTCAGACCAGGGGAGATCGGCGGCCGGCGAAGTCGCGCTGTAGGTCATCAGGGCTATACAACAAAAAAGCAGGATCTTCTTTTTCATCCGTGTTTCTCTTTCGGAGGTTTATTTTCTCGATTTGGCGCCGGAGAGCTGCGCCAAGCCGTCCAATGCTGTTTTATCCTGGGGAACAAGGCTTAACGACAGCCTGAACGCTTTTTCCGCCTCGTCCTTTCTGCCCAGATGCAGGCAGGCCCAGCCGATGCCGTCCGAAGCCTGTGGGTAGAAGGGAACCGGGTGATAAGCCTGGAGCCGTTTGAAAGTACTCAGAGCCTCCTCATATTTTCCGGTGTAGATGTAGCTCCATCCAAGGTTGTTCAAGGCGTGGCTTGGCCAGGAAAAATAGAGTTCACCGGCAGGCAGCTTGTCCAGATTTGCCGTGTAAATAGATATGGCTTTCTGATAATCCTTCTTCAAGAAGGCAACCGCTCCAGGGGCTACTCTGGCGCGGATGTTGTTTGGATCTTTTGCGATTACTTCCTTGAACGCGCCCCCGGCTTCATCGAGCCTGCCAAGGTAGAGCAGAGCAACCCCCTTTCCGAGAAGAGCGTCCGTACCGCCGCAATGCTGCTTCGAGAGCCTGTCGAAATCGGTAAGAGCTGCCTTCAGATCGACGGACACAAGGCACCAGGCTTCCATCAGTTGGGCCTCGCAATCGTTTTTCGCGCCCGGAAGATATTTGGCCAGTTTTTCGTGAGCTTTGCCAAACTCACCCCTCTCGCTGTAGGCGGCGGCGAAATTCTTATACAGGACCTTCCAGTCCCTGTTCTTTTCAATTAACTGATGAACGGCTGCCACATCGCCAAAGTAAGGATCGAGCTTGATCAATTCTTCGAGGTGCTTTTTCGATTCCGCAATTTTGCCTTGGGCGTGAGCGGTAAAAGCAAGCCCATAGAGGTACGGCCGCCGATCGGATTCGGTCCGCAAACCTTCTTCGAAAAGGGTGTTTGCTTTGTCGATTTCCCCCATGTAGAAACGGCACCACCCGATTTTGACCGCGACGGCGGGGTCGTGTTTCTCGTCTAATGCTTCATGAAAGAACCCGAGCGCCTTCGAGTAATTGCCCTGATAGTAGTAAACGTCCCCGAGGGCGGCACGTGGAGGACCATGGCCCACAAAATCGTTCCGATTCTTGAGAGCATCCTCCAGGTGCTTTTCGGCAGCCTGATATCTACCCTGCGCAAGGGCCGTCAGCCCGAGACCGTAGTCGGCATCGGAGATGCTGGAAAGGACATAATCCTGGTCCTGTCTTTTGAAATATACCCAGTCTCCATTGCCTTTGAGATCATACGCCCGCTTCGATTCTTTTTCGAACCACTGCTTCGCCTCAGGGTATCGCCCTTTGGTGTATTCGACCCAGGCAAGTCCCTGCAGCGCGGCAATACTATCATCCTTCTTTTTATAAATGGCGGTGAACAGCCGTTCGGCTTCCACCGTATTGCCCTGCTTGAGGTAAGTCCATCCCAGCAGCGACTGGTATTTATCGGCATCGGGGGATTCGGTCCAGGCGTTCAGGGCATGCCGATGGGCTTCGGCATACCTCCCGGCCTTGAAGAGTTCGAGACCGCTGTAGTATTCCCTCTCAGCGTTAATTCCCGCGCCTATGCCGGCAGTGTTTATGCCGGCACACCCCTGAATCAGAATGAGCAACAGCACACCGGCTGCCCCCGCCATGTATGTCCGTGTAAGCATTTGAGTGCGCATCACAACCTCCACCGTGCCGTAGTAAAATCAGCCGGTTCTCTTCAGACTGAAACTTCGTCCTGAAATCTCCAGGACCACTTCTTTGAAACCTTTCACTTCATCAAGCACGACCCTCGTGGTCGCCGAGTTCTTCCCATTCGAGATTTCACCGTGGATTTCATCTCCGGAAGCGAACCTGTACATTCCCGTTGCCTTCTCGAAATCATGGTGAAAAGATTTGAGGAATCCGTACAGCCGGTCTTTTCGGCCGAAAATATTGTCGGGGAGAGGCTCGACCCAGTTCACTTCAGCCTCGCTGCAGAGCGGGACAAGGGGAAGGGCGGCAAAGAGGAAACGAAGCGGGGATTCCCGTCCTCCTTCAAAGCTGTAGAATACGAAGCAGTTGTCTTCGACCCCGAAATAAACCCTGTCCTCGGTTCCATTGACATTCAGATAACGGGAGCCGTCCTTTGCCATTTTCACGTAGATCCATATTTCACCCTGGTCTTTCTCATCCTGAAAGGACTTGAACACCATGACGTCATCCAGAATAAAATTGAGTTTTTTCGATATTTTTCGCGAAAGCGAAAACGGGCCGACCCGCATTCCGGTTTCAAGATTTTGCCTCTTGAGCAGTAGGCCTTTTCCATCCAGGCAATTGGAGAAATGAAACGGCACCGTCTCGGAACCCAACTCAGGAGAGTACTGTACCTGCATGTGAACATGCGGCTGCGCGGAGTGGCCGGAATTGCCGCATGCTGCAATGACCTCCCCTGCCCTGACGGAATCGCCGGCTTTTACTTTGAGAGAACGGTATTTTAGGTGCGAGATTTCGACGTAATAGCCAAACCGGCTCCAAATAATGATGTGGTTTCCCCAATTGCTGCTCTTGTCGACTTCCCCTATGGCATTGTCCCGCAGGCAGTCGCTTGCATCGACGACCGTTCCGGTCACCGGGGCAAGAACAGGCTTGTCGTAACAGTAATAGTCTTCGGGAAGGTCGCCCTGATTCCGATGCGTACGGCCTTCCTCGTCCTCGATGACGAAATCGTATGCATGTTTCCAGATTCCTTTATGCGTCCACTTTCCCTCAAAAGCCTGGTAAACGGTCCACCAACCGGAAAACGGCAGAAAAGGCCGAGGAACGACACGGTCGAACCGTCGCGCAAAATTCAGGTAATTCGACAGGGAGGCTTCCGGGCACGCCTTTATGGAAAGAGTGATTTCGGGATATTTCGTCTGCATCAGAACATAGACGAGGAGAAGTACAACCATATTGAACGGGAGGGTGAAGACCGGGACCCCGAAGTTGGTCCAGACGACGGAAGCCGCATCGAGAACGAATACCGAAAGAAACACGCCGACCAGGGCAAGAAGATAACTCCGTCTGGAAGGGACTAGAAAGACGGCTCCGACTGCGATGCCCGTCAGGATGAAGTTGAATGAATAAACGTTGTTGTACGCCCCCGAGAGATTTCCCGTAAGGAGCGAAACCGATGTGGTCCCGAGATAGTACGACAGCACGGCCGTAAAGAAGGCAATCCTGGAGAAAAGGAGCAATCCGACCAGGATCAGAATTCCGCACAGGTCGTAAGGCATGAAAATCAGAATTCCCAAAGAGCGCAGAAGCCCCTGGATGGAAGCGGGAATGGCCTCAAGATTGAGTCGATCGTGTATATAGAACGACTCCACAAAAAGGGAGCTGTATCTTACCGATGCCAGATAGATAATGGTCGAGCACACGAGAAAGGGAAGGTTCAGAACGGGCAGCTTGAGGTATTTCGTGAGGAGAGAATAGAGCGTGCAACTGACCAGTACGGTCATGACCGCCCCGGCCGCTATGAGCATAAAAGTCAGGACGGAAAACCTGAAGAGGAACCCTATGGAAAAGCCGACTATCAACGCGTTGTATTCGAAAATCGTCCTTACGGGATCTTCTTTTTCTATTCCGATAAACCCGCCGAAGATGATCGCCGCCAGCCAGGTGAGGATGCCGGCGGCCCCCAGATTTACATTGAGAAACGAGCAGAACAGGAGGACCGCTCCGACCAGCAAACTCCTCATAAAGACCAGCGTTGAATAACTGTAGAGGAGTTCAGCGGCAGACTTTCGGGTTATGGACCAAATGTTCCCCACGACTCGCGCCAATTCCGCCCCGTCCCCGTTTGCCTTTACGGTAGATCGGGCATCCATGCCCCCGTCGAGCCGATTTGCCGCGGGCTCTGTCAAATGGGCGCCGGATTCAGGACACATTGGGCTGCTCAGCCTTTCTCCGGACAGGGAAGGCACCGGATGAAGTCCCGGGGCGGGAGTCGAGCTTTCTCAGCTTCTCGGGAACATACTCCAGTGAGACAATGTCTTCCAGGTTCTCGGCTCGCCTGATCTCTTCCACACTGCCGTCCTCCATTACCATCACAACAGCGGGCCTGAACCGGATGAACTGCATCCACTGGGTTACGTTGTAGGCCCCCACCGGGGAGATAATGAGCCGATGTCCTCTCGATAGAGGCGGCAGGGAAACGTTTTCGGCAACCACATCGATATTCATGCACAAAGGGCCGAATATGGTCGAGTTCTCATAGGCGCCCTCAACGGGCCGGTCCAATTCGACTTTGTAGTTGTACCAGTTCGATGTATAGAGAAGATTCACTCCGGCATCTATGATGTAGCTTCTGGAACCATCGGGGAGGCGCTTCACTCCCTTGACCGTTGAGACAAGGTATCCGGCTTCATCGATCAGCGCCCGCCCCGTCTCGAGGATCACCAACGGGTATTCGTCCGGTTCGAGATAGCGAAGGAGCGTGCTGCAGATGGCCTCCGCATATTCCCTTATCGGTGGAACCGAAACCTCGGGCGGTAGATACGTGCCCTTCAGCCTGTTTCTGGAAGGAAAGCCGCCACCCAGGTCGAGGGCGTCAATGCTGATATTGAAATCGCTGTCCAGCACTTTCATGAAAGCAATCAACTTCTTCACCTGGACAGCGTAGGCCTTGGGGTCAAGGATGAATGTACCGATATGGGAGTGGAGGCCGGTCAGGTTCAGCCATTCGCTCACATGAATCCGTTTGACCGCTTCCAGGGCAGCCGAATTGTCCAGGTTCAACCCGAAGCGTGTCCACTGAGGCTGGATTCCGGTATCCATATTGAGCCGCAGTCCGACATTGACCCGCTTTCCCATTTCCCTTGCAATGTTTTCGGCCTTGAAGATCTCGTCAAAACCGTCAAGATTGACCGTTGCCCCCTCATGGAAGGCTGCTCTTATTGACTCGCCCGGTTTGAACGGCCCGTTATAGATGATCGCATTCCCGGGGACACCCAGCCTTCTCGCTTTCCGGTATTCGAAATCGGACACAACCTCCGCAATTTCACCTTCCTGATGAAATACCGAGCAAATCGCATCGAGATAGTTGGTCTTGTAGGACCATGAGAACTGCACCTTCGGATACCGGCTCGAAAATTCCCGGTATACGTCGCGATACTTGTTACGGATCGTCCTTTCGCTGAAGATGAAAACGGGAGACCCATATTTCGATACAATTTCCTTTACAGCGGTTCCGTCGATTTCATCCCGATAGCCCATCTGATGTGAGCATCCGAACTTGTTCATCTTCCCGGAAACCTGCTTCTTCAGAAACGGTTTCACATAAGGCTTTTTGTTCATATCGACACCGCTGCCCTTCCGTTGCCGGGCGCCGGATTATTTTCGAATTCAGCGAAGCATACTACCTGTTCGAAATCCGCTATGTCCTTCAGCATTTCCGACGTGAACCGGATCATCATCTTGCCGCTCCTGTACTGCGAGTGGTCTTCGTAACTCAATCCCGTCAGCATCCGGACCATCCTCTCTGGAAGATTGATGCCGCACGCGGCGGCCATGTATATCCATGCGGGAAAACGCGGGTTTACCTCCAGGAGGAACAAATCACGCGTCTTGTCTTCGATGATTACCTCCAATTCGAAACCACCCCGCCATGACAGGCGCTCGACAAAGTCGCCGGCCAGATTCAACAACTTTTCATTGTTAATGCTCACAGCATTCCAGACTTTTCCGAGCGCGGTCGTCGTCATTTTCTTCATCGCAAAAAGGCCCATGTTCCCGCCTTCGCCGTCGCCGCAGCCCACAACATCGTATTCTTCCCCTGAAACAAACTCCTGGATGATTATGGGGAATCCCCACTTGTTGACCAGTTTGAGGAAATACTCCTCGGCTTCCATATCGCTTTCAGCTTTGTACGCTTCGTAGAAAGGTCCCTTTATCATTCGCGGAGCCTTGATATCGTTGAGTGCAGACCTCAGGTCTCGAAAGGACAAGCAGGACACGAATTTCGGACACTTCGCCCCGATGCTCTTCCCAAGCTCGTCCAGCTTGGTCTTTTCGCGCATCCGGTATGAATTTCGAGTCGGGATCAGCATCTTGATCCCCCAGCGCCGCAGTTCGTTTTCGATCTCCATATAGATGGGCAGTTCCGCATCCAGAGCGCTTATGATGACATCCAATTTTTCTTTTGCGTGGATCTCGCGGATTCTTTCCAGGAAAAGCCGTCTGTCGCTCGATGGATAAGGCAGGATATAAGCCTTATCCACGGTATCCTGCATATAGATGCCCGGCTCCATCGAATCGTACGCCAGCCCGATTGCCCTCACATCCAGAGAGCTTTCCTTCAGCGCCCGTATGATTCCCGTTCCGGGACCCGGATTGTCCACTGCATTGATACCGCTGACTGCGACCGTTAACATCTTCTTCTTCCTTTCCGCCTGACTCAGATGAGATAATTATCCCTAAGGCTCCTGATGAAATCGGTGATATCCGATTCCAACTCATCCCGAGAGACTTCATACGTATCGAGCAGCGACTCGATTATCTCGGTGTCGCTCATACCCGCCTTCAGGCAATTGATGATCCGAACACCCACCTCGTTGGAGCTGAAAGCCGAACCGGTGGCCGGATCGAAAATGAACCCCGTATCGCTGATTGCCAATGTCTTCAGTCTGTCCGTCTCCACAAACTCCACTCCCATGATAAAGTCGGGTAAAATCCCAGGTTTTCGAAGCGCGATGAGATACTCAGGTTTCAGTGATTTTCGTGAGATTATAATGGACAGAGGATGATTGGCAATATGATTCTCTTCTGCGTCTCAATCGCCGCTCCAGCGCATCCTGGTGTAATAACGATATGGATACGCCGGACGCATTCAGGAACATGGATCATACTTCACATCAGCCCGCTTCTCAATTCCGGACTCTAGTAATGATGATGTGCACCACCGGACTGGTACCTGTCCCATCCGTTGTTCCGGTAGTTGGGATCTGAGTAGGGGTAGTATGGATTCTGATACCAGTTGTATGGGTTTTGTTGATAATTCCACGTATCGCTGTAGTTCGAACCGTAATTCGAGCCGCCGCAACCGCTTCCGTAGGCGTTGTGCATCTGATTGTAGTCGTATCCATACATGTGCTGAGAGCCGCAGGTGTTCTGGGCCAGGATTGTATTGCCATTCCCCGCACTGGGTCCTGTTGCGGAAGCCCATAGAGAGGAAGAAAGTAGAAAGGCCCATAAAACCATTGCCGCTAAAACCGATTTAACCATTGGATCACCTCCAGGACATGTGTTTTGCCGACCGGCAAAGTTGTCTTTTCACACTATGCAAGCTCGCTGCCATTTTGCCGGCCGTCCCCTCCGCAAATTTTTGCGCTTACGAACGGTGCGTGGATGAGTCCGTCTCACCACGGGCTTCATCCACGCTGTTAAGGTCGCAGGCACCGGCCCTGTCATGCAATCGAGCCTTTTGAAACTATTTGTTGTCTCTTACCTGGTCATCATGTTGGGGCCGGTTCCATGTCCCATCGGCCCCCTCGGCATTTGTGTACTGCCGTTCATTCCGGGACCCATTGGGGCCATCGTTCCGTTGCTCATGTGTGAGCCCATCGGCATCGTAGTGCCGTTCATATAAGAACCCATTGTCCCCATCTGGTCGCCTGACCCCATGTGCCCACCCATCTGCCCGGAAGACATATGTGAAGCCATGGCTCCCGAACCCATTCCGCCCCCGCCTCCCATGCCGCCGCCCATAGCGTGGGCAACGTAAGCCGAGGAGACGGTGAACGAAAGCGCAAGCATTATGATTCCTATTTTTTCTTTCAATCTCATAACTACCTCCATCTGTACCGATACATTCTGTCGTGTTTCGCTCGAGTGCCGATCGTCTGAGACCTATGTGGGCCGGACCCAGGACGCCCTTCACAAAGGAGGCTGGATCGGAGCTGCGGATGAGTAACTCATCCCTCATCAAATGCGAACAGCTTCCGCCCGTCTCCCGTCTGAATTACTCCACACTCCCGTAAACTCCATCAGCACACTTCTCGATTTTCATGTGTGACGACGGTGTACGCACCCACTCCAGTTGCCCCGCTCTGCCGCGCACAAGTTTGTTTGCCGTTACATCTTCACGGATGCTGCAGTACAAATTGCCGTCTCTTACAAAACAGTCTCGATTCGATGCCGTACATGCCGGCGCAACGGGTCCCGCCCAGACCAGACCGGCAGTTGTCAGAAGGCCAATGGCCGCAATGATCGTAGAGAGATGAAATATTCTTTTCATGGTCGGCTCCCTTCTTTTTATGAGTTCTTTTCAAATCCCAGGTGACTGGGCATGCAGGTGAACCATTCCGGCGGATTTCGTGCCGCACTGCAATCAAATGCAGTTCACGGGCCAACGAGGGGATCCGTCTTAAGAATTTATAAGAAGCTGATATTTCGAAGAATTCGGAATTCTGACGGGAAACGGGCGGCTTTCTAATGCCTCACGGGTTGAAACGAAATTGCAGGCCGTTGAAACATACTTTCAATTTCGGAGCTGGAACGACAAAGCCGGGGCTTCAAGGATGGTGGAAACCGGTGATGGCCGAGCAACACAAATCCTGGAATGGTTCGGCTGCCTTCTGCGTGGGAACCCCGCAACTTGAATTGAAATCAATCCAACCAGCTCCGAACGCTCATTGCCTGCCCCTCCAGGCATGCTATACAAGCGGCTTTTTCAGATAGCGGTAGTAGCTTTCGTACTCGTATATCGCGGCCAGGGGATTGTGTCCAAGCAGGCGATCTTTTACCGCCAGCACGGTGGTAGGGGCCTCGGCGTATTTGAAGAAAAGCGAATCGTGCCCGACACACAAACCGAGCAGTACATTGAACTGAGATTGGTGTCGATTCGCGACCATCGCCTGAAGAATCGGATTGCACATGGATTCAGGGCTGCCCGGCGCGACTTTCTGCTCTTCCGTTAAACCCAGCATTTCCTTCGGCACCTTCCCGGCCTTGCACAGTATCGAAATTACATCCAGGCCGTTGGCTTCGAAGATTTCATGCACAATCGCGGCCTCTCGGCGAAGTCCGACGCAAAATACCAGCGCAACCTTTTTGTACGACATCCTGCCGGCGAATTCGATGATCTCAACGATCCGCGGCTTGGCAGGACGCACCGAATCGTACCCCTGTCCTCTGCCGCAGTACCCTTCCGCTTCCTGTATGGAAGCCTGCTTCGCAAACTCATGAACATCCGGGGAACGGACCTCTTCCACGGAACGATCTATAAGTTCCTTATGGTGTATCGTGGGGCAATTCGAAGGCGCCTTCCCGCGATCGCGGCGGCAGAAGCGTTCAGACCAGTCATAGGGACACACAGCACACTGCGGTTGTGGCGCAGACATCAGTATCTCCTGTTTCAAGGGAAGCCGGGAAGATAGGAAAATACCACCAACTGGAAATCTTACGCCGCAACCCGACAGAAGTCCATAATCACCGAGGCCGGGTCTGGAAAAAGGGTAAAGTTCCTCGCATGCAGTCGTGTCAAGTGATTGAATGTAGCATCCTACCTGGAGAAAGAAAAAGGCGATTACCGAGTTGTCTACTCGCTGAAGGCGGCTTTGTGTAATTGATGGAGCCGGCGAAGGGAGTCGAACCCCCAACCTGCTGATTACAAATCAGCTGCTCTGCCATTGAGCTACGCCGGCCCGAAGTTTGCAAAGCCTTGTATCATAAGGGTTTGCGGATGTCGAGCACTTTTCGGAATGGCCCAGGATTTTTTGAAAACGGGCAAACAAGACTACCGATTTCCTCCCGAAGTAATTCATACACTTTCTTATACCCGGCAGAATCCTGCCTGGATCGCATGTCGGTTCCATACATCGCCTTTGGCTATGCAAATGTATGCCTCAGATCATGCAGGCGCAAGTGCCCGAGACAAGCCGACGATCAGCGACTTCTCCGACACAGTCCATTGTCGCTCCCCTTCCGATCGCTTGCATCCGAGTCTTTCCGCATGGACGGTGAACCCGCGCAGATCGGACATCGGCAGCGCAAGGTCCCGCTACACTCGCCAAGCCTGAGCCCATCGGGCATGTCAAGAAGCAGATCTACTATATCGTCGCTCGTGTAAACCGGGAGAGTTGCAATTGTTCTCAAGCATCCGAACTATAATGCCCTTCACGAGCAGATCTTTAATTTACTCCCTCCGTCCATCCCTCTCCGCCTGAATGAGATGTTCCGGGTAGATCCATTCCAGGAGCGGGGTTGTCATGAATGTCGTCAGCAATGCCATCAAAACCATCATGGTAAATACGGTCGGGGAGATGACACCGATATCCAATCCCACATTCAGGATGACCAGTTCCATCAGGCCCCGGGTATTCATCAGCACACCGAGCGCCCCGGCCTCGCGCCAGCCCATTCCCGTCAGCCGCGCTGCAACCGCGGAGCCTCCCAGCTTACCTGCTATCGCCACCACGGATACGAGAGCGCAAATAGCCCAAAGCTGCCAGTCGGTTAGTAGTCCAATCTTTGCCCTTAGCCCGGTAAAAGCGAAAAACAATGGAAGCAGAAGCACCACGGTAAGGTCTTCCAGCTTGTCCGTGAATGCGTGGATAAGGGAACGGTCCTTTGGTATCACCGCACCGGCAAGAAAAGCTCCAAAAAGTGCATGAATACCAAGAAACTCTGTGAGCAGTGCCGACAGGTGTGCGAACACCAATGCGGCGGCAAGCAGGTCGTTAGACAGACGTACCGGGCGAAATCGCTCCAATAACCATCTCAGAAGCGGTCGTATGACAAAAAGCATGACACAAACAAAAATTGCAGAACCCCCGATAGTGGCCCAGAGCGGCATGTCAACAGAAGTTGCCCTTACGAGCAGCACAATCGCCGCAAGAATCGACCATGCGGTAACATCGTCCACGGCCGCACAGGCCAATGAAGCGGCGCCCACCTGTGTGTTCAGCATATTCTTTTCAGTCAGTATGCGTGAAAGTACGGGAAACGCCGTGACACTCATGGCGGAACCCAGGAAGAGAGCAAAGCCGACAAAGGTCACATCATTATTGGAGAGAAGAGGGTACAGGCCATATGCGAGTAAAGCCCCCATGACAAAAGGGACAATGATGCTCATGTGACTCGTCACCAGAATAGCATGCCCACGTCCGCGCAAAAGTCCGGGATCAAGTTCCAACCCCACTTTGAACATAAAGAGCACCAGCCCTACCAGGCTGATCGAATTCAGAAAGCCCAGGCTCTGCGGCGGGAAAAGGGCGAGCGAGAAACTGGGCATTATCCAGCCTAAAACCGATGGCCCAAGGATCATACCTGCCAGCATTTCCCCCACGACCTGCGGTTGGCGAAACCAACGGAAAAGACGGCCCATAATTCGTGCCAAAGCTACTATTAGTGCCATCTGTCCCAGCAGAAGAGGCAGGTTCGGCATGGACTGCAATTCTTTTCCATGAGCAAACGGCGCAGATGACGGTGGAGGCGCTTGAAGATGCCCCCCAAGATGCAGGATACCCACGAGGATGAGAGCAGGAATCCCCACGAGTAGAATATATCGTCTAATGAACGATATCCACCGATTCGGCGTTGAAGGACGGATTGACATGCAATGAACCACCTCATACCTTAGCTCAATCTAAAATAACCTTCTATAACTACCACGAAAGGGAATATCGGGCTATCGAAATGGATAAGCTAAGAACGATATGGGGGCAATCTTTATTGCCGAGAATCGCTTTGCTCATATTGAGCATCCTGCCCGCAGCGATATTGCTCCCCGGGTTTTGGAACCCGGAGTCGGCCGTGGCATGGCTGGGTTTCCCTTCGACTGTGCGGGTCACGATTGGATCCATCATCATTACCGCCGCGATAATAAGAGCAATCGACCTATATTTCAGGAGCAGATGGGACAGGTTCTACCTTGATGCACTCCTCGCAGTCCCATATATCAGCGCGGGAATGATTTTGCTGATATACCATGGAAGCGGAATGTGGGCTGTTACTCCAATTCTATCCCTATATTTCCTAATAGAAGGATCTGCGAAGATCTATCTATCGATTGAAATGCAAACCAGTTCGGAGATATGCCTCTTGTTTTCAGGAACCTTATCCTTCATAAGAGGCTTTCTTTTCATATATTTTGGTTTAATTCCAGAGATATACTTGTTGGCGACTGCTGTGTTTGTCGGTATCGATCTGTTTTTCGAAGGACTGTGCGGGATTGCAAATAGATTGAACTATTCGGGAAATACTGAAAGTCCTCGATGTTAGTTCATGTAAATCCAAAATCAGTTGCCGGATTCCATATATTCCTGACTTAAGACCAATAGAGAAATCTCACCTAATGCGATAGTATCGATTTCCCATGGACGGAATAAGTCTGATAAAGATATCCTAATACTAAGTTGCTTTCAAGTTGATACTTAATTCCCTGCCTCGGTGTAAGAGGTTACCCCCCAACCAGGCACTTGCACCAGATTTCGGCCCTCTTGGGCCGATCGCTCGGCGCTTGCTGTGCCTGCCCCGCTGCCTTTGCGGGGCGCCACAGTAAGCGCCAAGTAAGCCGCAAAGCGGCGCAGGGGGTGTGGGGGCCGCCGGTCAATGCTGTTGACTTAAGGGCAATCGCCCACCCTCAAATTGATCTAAGATGCCGATATTGATTGCAGTTTTGTTGCATCCGTCCTTGAATTATGCGATTATGCATTCCCAAGATTATTGCGACAACACTCTTTGTAGTTAACAGCTAAATTCAAGTGAGGAGCGGCTAGATGGCACAGATCCTGCGCTTGAAAATACATGCCAACTATAATGGACCCCGAAAACTGGACAGAGAAATAAGGTGGAAAGACGGTCCCGGCCCGAGTTAAAACTTGAGGCAGGAGGAAGAAATAATGGCTGATCAAAGAAAGCGTCATAGTGCTTCATTTA
>JAEZHY010000127.1 GCA_023416335.1 Pseudomonadota bacterium
ATCATGCCGTTCTGCGGGATGGACTGCGGATGCTTCTTGAAGCCGACGGCAACATAGCCGTGGTCGGCAGTGCGGGGGATGGACGTGACGCAGTGCAGAAGGTGCAGCAGCTCAAGCCGGATGTGGTCGTCATGGATATCGCGATGCCGCTGCTGAACGGAATCGAGGCCACCGAGCAACTCCGCGTGAGCTGTCCCAATACCCGAATAGTCATCCTTTCGGTCTATTCCACCGCCGAGCATATATTTCGAGCCCTTCGTGCCGGTGCGCGGGGCTATCTGCTGAAAGATTCCGCAGGCGATGAAGTCGTCGAGGCGGTGCGGGCCGTTCATTCCGGCAGGCATTATTTCAGCACGGCAATCAGCGAGGTCCTCGTGCAGGATTATGTGCAGCACCGCCTGGATTCCTGTGAGAAAAGCCCGTTGGAAAGCCTGAGCAGCCGGGAGAAGGAAGTCCTTCAACTGCTGGTCGAAGGTAAGTCCAATCCCGAAATAGCCGGCATTCTGTCCCTGTCCGTAAAATCAGTTGAAACCTACCGAAGCCGATTGATGCAGAAGTTGGGTATTTTCGATCTCCCCGGCCTGGTGAAATTCGCCATCCAACTGGGGCTGACCCCTGTGGAGAAGAACCATCACTGAGTTCTGCTCTTTTCAAGCATACCTGACGCAAAAAATAAAGCTCTCCTGACAGATTCCGTTTTCGATCCATGCTAGAAAAATACCGGTGTTTTTTGTGTCGATCCATACATTGGTCCCAAATGGCTTTCTTAAGGAAGTGAGAGCCACAGTGGCGCCCCTGGAGAAGGCATCGGAAGTTGAGAAAACTTTTTTTGCCTGAAGGACAATCCTGCCATGATTTTCGTGAAACAACTGGATGAAAGCCAGATTCGACAGCTCAAGGAAATGAGCCGCAAGGAAGTCGGACGAGTGAGCACGCGTGCACACATGGTCCTGATGTCTTCCAAGAATGTAGCGGTCCCGACAATTGCAGCTCTATACGAAGTCAGCCAGGCAACGGTTCGGTTCTGGATCCGTAAATTCGAGATCGAAGGAGTCAAAGGGCTCTACGATGAGGACCGGAGCGGAAGACCTCGCAATGGGAACGGCTCATCCCATAAGAAGTACTCTAACGGGCTCGAAGAATCACTTCGCAAAATTGCCGTCAAACGATTCCAGGCAGACGGAAGCAAATCGGGATCTGCCGGCAAGCTTCGCTGATTTTACCCACTCGCTTCAAAGATTTCTTCATATCCGGATGGGGTTGCTGCCGCAAGGTATGCTTGCGCAGTAGAACCTCTCTGTCCGCCATTTCTTAAATTCCATTCGCCTCTCCGGTTTTTTCGGCAAGTAATACTCTCCATCCTCCTGCAGCGGGGGCAGCATTCGGGGTCCCGAAACCTCATGCCGAAATCGATCCGCTTACCCTGGAAAAGCGGTCGGATTACATTGCCCCGAGCGTCATAATACGGGGTTGATCTGATTGTTAACCATGCCGATTTCCCATATTCTCCCTCACGTTTCCAGGCC
Source organism: Pseudomonadota bacterium (assembly GCA_023416335.1). Next base: position 1,527 of record JAEZHY010000127.1, read on the forward strand.
GGGTCCCATGTTTAACACCTGCATTCAAAGGAGAACCCTCATGATTTCCAGATCCAATAAAAAGAACACTTTTTTGGCAATGGTGGTGCTCAGTGCATCCCTCCTTGTCTTTTCCACGCTGCCGGCTGCGGCGAGCGGCTTGAGCGACATTTCCTCCCTGGCAACCCAGGGCTTGGAGCTTTCGCCTGTCCAACTCAATTACAATCAGAGTGATTGGCAGCAGGTCGGGTACGGCAGCTATCTCGTAAATTCTTACGGTTGTTACACCTGTCACACTTCCAAGTCGAATGTGGGCGGCAATGTCCAGTATGACTACGGGACCTATTTCGGCGGAGCCTGTTCAGACAGTGGGTACTGTACCAAGGACCTCCGTCCCGATGCGTTCGGGATGCCAGGAGGCTACGATCTTCAATCGTTTGACTCTGCTTTTCGCGGCAGCGGCGGACCGTGGGACACGACGTTCTACCATTCACCGTTCTTCGCTTCCGGAGGGAAGTCCGCTTCCGACTGCTTCAGTTGGTGGATTGGCCTGCCGCTCGGCAGCAATGGGCTCCCGTTCGGTTTCATCGGTTATGACTGCATCGGGGACTACTGCGGCTTTTACAAGGACAACGGCAAGTTCTACGGCGGTGCGGTCTGTGAGAGTTGCAAGGCTTTCAGCCCGAAGGGACCCGGGTATCCTTTTACCCTGAGCGATTCGGACCTTTCTGCCATCTATGAGTACCTGAAGTCGATTGGACCGCCCATAGTCAAGCCCACTCCCGTCACGCCGATCAGTTCGGGCCCCTGTCTGTCCGTTTCGCTGACCTACCCTGGAACCAACTGGGTATGGGCCAATAACATCACCGGCGACGTCCTGCGCTGGGACGGAATACAGTGGGTGTACCTGGGAAGCACTTCATCGTTTGATAATTGTATGAATTTCAATACGCCGACACCTTACAAGCAGATGCTGAAGACCGGGACTGAGAGCTCGCAATGCGCTCCGAAGGTCGGAGCAAGCCTGATGGCTCCCTTGAACAGCTGGTTGACGGTAAGCCCGACCACCGGGAATGTTCTCCGGTGGGATGGAACGCAATGGGTGTTTGTCGGGACCGTCTCTGCGGGCGCGGTTCCTCTCTTTTAAACCGTGAATGCCCAGGGCGCTGCGGCAAAACCGCTTCTTGGGCGATGCGTGCCGATGACGCACCCCGTTTTGCCGTATCGCCGGTTCGGCTTCGAGACCCGGTAGCCGAAGAAGCCCGGCAGAAGAACCGGCGTGTTCCAAGGAATTCCCGTGAAGATGCCGAGGGGCAACCCCGGTTGCCCTTCCCAATTTTCTGTAGAATTTCCGGGTTGACCCTGAATGAGGGTTCCGGGGAGATACAGGATGGGCGTTGGAATGCGACTCTGGGCATTTAAACTCACCCGCATTTTTCTTCAAAAGAGAATTAGCATGGGAAGAACCCATATTTTGCAGTTCCAAATTTCGGGCTGAATTTACACCGCTGTTTTCCCATGCGGTAAACCGAACATATGTGCAATAAATTACTCCGCCCTCGCGCTTCATAAGAAGCGATCAGTTTAGTTTACCTTCAGGCATTGCCTGTGCCGGCTGACCTCCTGCCTCTTTTTTCAAGAACAATCATCCGGACCTGGATGCATTTTGACTTTTACACGTGCAAATCGGATCGTGCGTACAAGAATGCATTATCCAGATGTGGTCGTCTTTCGATATTTCGACTCTTATTTTGTCGGAAAAAATACGCAGAAAAATCGAATCGACCATTTTCTCCAAAATGCATTCCGGCATTTTTCAGAATCGCTTTGACATCTTATTGTATTTGGGAAAAGTCATCATCCACTCGAAACTCCGGTTTCCTATGCTCATGGAAGGTAAAAAAGGTTATTAATAAGAAGGATTTTATGCTAAAAGATTGATTATCCCCTTTCATATCATATTTTGCCTGGATCGAGTCGTTTTCCTTGCGGAGTCGTAGATGACCGAAGAGGAGAAAAATAAGCAAAAGGCAGCCCTGACGCCGAAGGAATTACACGAACAATTCCCCCAAATCCGAGAACCCTTGTTTGAATCATGCGCGCTTCTGGATGCTCTTTTCAAATCTGCTCCAATTGGGATGGGCATTTGGGACAAGGACTTGCGGTATGTTTTCTTGAACCGGGCACTGGCCGAGATGAACGGAATGACCATCGGGCAGCATCTTGGCAAAAGGCCGGACGAGATCTTGCCGGATGTGGACGGCATCCGGGATCATATGGAAACCTGGCGCCGGATAATCAAAACGGGCGAACCCGTTTTCAACGTTGAAGTAAGCGGCTCAACTCCTGCTTCCACTGGCGAGAAACGCTACTGGCTGGAAAATTGGTACCCCGTGACGGTTGGCAATGAAACAATCGGGCTTGCTGCGACTGTTGTCGATATCACCGACCGAAAACGGATGGAGTATGAGCTTCGTGAGAGCGCAGAACGGCTTCGGCTTGCGCAGATCTATGCGGAGTTCGGTATTTGGGACTACAATCCGCGGTCCGACCAACTCTTCCGCACGGCCGAACTCGATCAGGTACAGGGCATACCTCCCGATACGATCAAAACCTACGATGACTGGCGCAGGCAGGTCCATCCCGACGATCTGGCACGGATCGAATCGGATCGGAATGAGGCCCTCTCCAGGCATGAACCGTTCGACCAGGAGTTTCGTATTCAAAATCGTGCCGGTGAAAGCCGCTGGATCAACTCGAAAGGGCGGGCCATTTACGACGAGGCCGGCGACGTCGTACGCATTTTCGGAGTCAACATCGACATAACCGAACGTAAGAAGGCCGAGGAAGTTGGCCGCAGAAAAGAGGAAGAGTACAAGGCACTTGTCGAAAACTCCCCTGATGTTGTCGTGAGACTCGACAGGGAGCTTCGGCGGACGTACGTCAATCCAGCGATTGAAGCGGCAATCGGTTGCAGTCCATCGGAGTTTCTGGGATCCAGGATACCCGAACCGGAGGAGGCCGAACCCGGGAAACGCGAACACGCCCGTGCTATGGGACAGGCTTGTCGGCGAGTGTTCGAGACCGGAAAAGAAGAGATCGTGGAGTTCTCGTACCCGACATCGGAGGGGATCAAATATTTCCAGAGTCGCCTCGTTCCTGAGTTCGATCAGGACGGCGCGATTGAGACGGTTCTGACGATTTCCCGCGACATCACCGAACGCAGGCAGACGGAGATGGCTTTGCGTGAGAGCGAGGAGCGTTTCAGGCTGGCGACGGAATCGTTCGGTGGTCTGATTTATGAAGCCGACATCGTGACAGGCGTGGTCCGCAGGTCATCGGGCCTGCTCGCTCTCCTGGGGTTCGGCCCCGACGAAGTTCCAGGCCTGACGGACTGGTGGTGGAACAGAATATATTCGGACGACCTCCCTGGATTCAAAAAGGTCCGCGCCGATGCATTAGCAGGCGGGGCCCCCGTCATGTCGGCGGAATACAGGATCAGACACCGCAACGGCAATTGGTTGTGGGTTATGGATAATGCCCGGATAATCTATGATGAATCGGGGCGTGCCGTAAGGATTGTGGGATGTGCGACAAGCGTTGACGACCGCAGGAGGGCCCAGGAGTTGCTCCAGGAGAGTGAATCGAGGCTCCGGCGCCTTTTCGAATCGGATATCATCGGAATAGTTTACGTGAATGGGGACCGCTTCACGGATGCGAATGACGTTTTTTTACGAATGGTAGGTTGCAGCAGGGAAGACCTGGAAGCAGGGGAACTGAGTTGGCGGGGCATCACCGCGCCGGAATTCGTCGGCCACGATGAAGACCGACTGAAAGAGTTACTTGAAAAAGGCAGTGTTGCGCCATTTGAGAAAGAATGTTTCCGGAAGGGCGGCAGTCGCATCTCCATCCTGATTGGAGCCACCCTGCTGGATCGCGAGCACCTGGAATGGGCCTGCTTCGTGCTGGACATCACCGAGCGCAGAGAAATGGAGAAAGAGTTGCGAGAGAACCGGGAGGATCTGGAACTGCGCGTCCAGGAGAGGACTTCCGAACTGGAAAAAGCCAACGAAGAACTGCGCCTCATACCCGTTAAGATGATAGCTGCACAGGAGAATGAAAGAAAGAGAATTGCCGGCGATCTCCATGACAGCATCGGCCAAACCCTTGCCGCCCTGAAATTTCAGATCGAGCACGTGCATGTGCTCCTGCACAAGGGTGATCAGAAAAAGGCCCGTGAACGCATCGAGATACTCATCCCCGTATTCCAGCATCTGATCGACGAGACAAGGGCAATTTACATGGGACTGACACCCAAGGTGCTCGAAGACTTCGGGGTGGTCGCCACATTGAAATGGTACCGGCTTGAGTACCTGAAGCTCCATCCCAGCCAGCATATTGAGTTGGATATTGCGATAGAGGAGCGCGACATACCCAAGTCCCTCAAAATCCCCATATTCAGGATCACTCAAGAGGCACTCAACAACATTTCCAAGCATAGCCGGGCCGAATGGGTGGACCTTCGCCTTTTGACCGTTAATGGAACGATCCAGCTCGAAATCAGTGACGATGGCGTGGGAATGGATTCGCAGTCTGTCGGGACCTCCGGAATAACGGCAAGTCTCGGGCTTGCCGGGATGAAGGAGCGGGCCGAGATGACGGGTGGGGAGTTCTCGATCGAGTCGGTCCCGAATGAGGGAACGACGGTGAGGGCCGTCTGGAGAATAGCCAGGGCGGATGAAGTGGGGGTAACCGACGGACTTCTTATTGCGCCTTGGGAAAAGGGGATGGGCTCTGCCGAATAACAGGAACATAGCCTTTTCCTACTCGCTATCCGTGAGAAAGACTCTGAATACATATCTCAACGGAAGGCCTTTTCCGCAAAGTCGGACTTTATGCGGTTTGCCGGGATTCCCCAAAATCGTTTGGCGACCCAGTCGGATCAAATCGATTTCCGACTTTTCTCAGAACGGCGGTGGCGTTGCTGGTCCCCATCCGCCTACTCTCAGGATAGTTATGACAGGCGATACGGGCGGAACTGGAAGGTCCAACGTATTTCCTTGCGGCTGTTCAGCCTGTGACTGCGTGGGGATGTTGGCTTGCGTGGCTCCTGCATTGACGTAAGATATCGCGAGGATGTCGCCCTGCCGGGCGGCGATTTGCATGACAAAAGATCGCGTCCTCGCTGGAACTGATGATTGTAAAGTCGCTAGTGGCAGTATCTGTCACTTTTATCTGAGAACCGGCCGGTAGGCAAGCTGCGGTGCCTGTAACGGTAACTTGACCGTTTATTACCTCTCCGATCGGATATGGCTTGTTCGGTCGGCCCCTTATCCAGCAGGAGAAGCAGCAGAATTGCTCCGATATCCATTTTCCCCCTGAAGTTAAAACCGACGCCTTGTTGTTTGTTAAGATCGGATCGTATCCATTCCGGGTGATTTTCGACGAACAGGAAAAGTAGCTCGCCGGCAAAGGCCGGAAGATCGTCCAGATTATTTTTCACTGTTTTTGAGTATTTCACCAAAAGGTTAACTAATTGAGTGAAAAATGATCTGGCGGAATATCGGAAATTTCTCGTCATAATTGGAGGCTGGGTCCCGGGGCTGGTATTCCCCGGCCGTGAGGAAGCTCACGTCGGCAGCATCGATGTGGATCTTGCCATTGATCACAGATATCTTCCGGAAGAAGGCTACAAGACAATTCAGGAACTTCCTCTTGCAGCAATTCGTTCCCCAATCGCTGTAACTGCTCGAGTGCCGCTTCCTCGGCTTCATCAGCGGTTCCAAACCCCCCATCCGCATTCTCGGCAATATCGAGTACTGCTTCCAACCGCCCTCACAATACCGGATTGTTTGCGAAACCAGCGTTCTTCATAAATTTTCTTCCGCTCGGACATTGGACCCTCCTTTTCTCTGGTTTCCCATGTTCACCTACACAAACTGCGGCGCAATGTTCAGCCCGAAAAAGGCTTGCACTAAAAAATGTCCAATGGGTTCTAATCGCACCCAATGTCAAAATGAAGTTGGCATAAAATACCTATAGAAAATATCGGAGGCAAGCGAGCCATATATATAAACAAGTAAAGCAGTAGTAAGGCACGTAATCGGAATGTACAGGATGGTATGTTGATACTTGAGTTTCTTTCTATACATAAATAGATAGATCAATAATCCATGAATTGAATTAAATGTGAAGCTTGATATATATATAAATAATAACTTTCTGCTTATAAAATTTATAGTGAACAGGAAGCCAACAAACGCAAATACAATGTAGTAAATTAGCGATGTTACATTGCGGTACCGATTGTCAATATACCCATAATAATCAGTTTGAGTACATTTTGGATAAAACTTAAATTCTAAACATGCATAAATGATTGTGACTGCAATTGATACCGCTAATCTTGTCATAATTAAATAGGATTTATCGTTGGTTAACTTGGCAAATAGTCCTGTGGTATTGGATGTGGCACCAATCAGAGCAATGATTTGACACAATATAGAGACAATAAATATGGTATATATGAATCTTATATATTTAAGCAGATTTGGAAAAGATTTCATTATTTTAGCATCCGATTCATACTTGATTCGATAACGTTATTTCATGCATTATGGTTCTTGGATTGCATTGGTACATCAATCATACCAATGAGGTCCGGTTTTGACCCAATCGAGTCTCGAAAAACGGCGTTGCTGTTTGAATTCTATACTACTATCAGGCATTTTCTTGTCTTTTGAGCAAGATTTTCATGTACCCGGTCCTGTAAATCGTTTGACATCAACCTCTTAGGTGCACTTTAAGCCGAGGGGAACTATAATGGACCCCGAAAACTGGACAGAGAAATAAGGTGGAAAGACGGTCCCGGCCCGAGTTAAAACTTGAGGCAGGAGGAAGAAATAATGGCTGATCAAAGAAAGCGTCATAGTGCTTCATTTA
>JAEZHY010000183.1 GCA_023416335.1 Pseudomonadota bacterium
CTTGAAATAAAGAAGGGGGAGTTATTTGAGTGGTTCATAGAGGACCGCAACACCTTGGTGCTGCGGCGAAGGAATCCGCTAAGTCCTCATGAATTCAGAAATATTCCTTAAGTTGACGCCAATGAGCGAGAGCTTGGGAACCAGCGAATCGGAAAGGGGCGTAGGCGACTTAAGCCGCCTGCGGCCCTCCAGCCGGGAAACATTTCGCCTGCGCCAGAAGTGACCCACATCCCGTCATCCCGCAGGTATTTGAGCCGGGACCCAGCGGAGTCGACGCATCCCGGATGTGGTTTGACCGAAAATGAAACTCGATCTGGAGGAAATGCGGCAGCCGCGTCCGGTATGTCAGGACTCCGGATGCGTCGTTCGTATTCTTTCCTGTTGTTTATGCGCCGTTTTCGGGACCGGAATTCAAAAGATCGTGTTTTTGGAAAAAATAATAGAGTCGCGACCTCGAAAGGCCGGACAGGCGGCAGGCCTCCGACGTATTCCTGTCGGCCCGCGATAAGATTTCCTTGAAATAGTTCTTCTCGCCGCTTTCGAGCAGTTGCTTGCGAAAATCTCTGTAATTGGGCAGGGGGCCCTTGAATGAGGGAACTTCCGGCTGACTCTCCGCCACCGCTGATGAAGTCTCCTTTTTCCGGAGAGAGAAGCGCGCAGCTTTTGCCCGGATCTCAAGAGGCAGGTGCATGGGGTAGAGCACCGGCTCGTTGTATGCCGATGTCAATGCGCTCTGGAGCGTGCTGAACAGCTCCCGGACGTTGCCCGGCCACTCATAGATTTCCAGAATATCGAAGAAATCGGGAGAGAATCCCTTCATCATTATCCGGCCCCTGCCGCATGCATTCGCCATGTAATTCAGTGCAAGTTCCTTTATGTCTTCACGGCGATTTCGTACAGGGGGGAGTTCGATGGAAAACGCCCGTACGCGGAAGAGCAGGTCGCTGCGGAAGGTGCCTTCCCGAACCATTTGATCGAGGTCCCTGTTGGTTGCGGCGATAAGTCTGAAGTCGCTGGTTTCCTCGGTCTTACTTCCGACGGGACGGAACCTGTGCTCCTGGAGGACTCGAAGAAAGGCCTTCTGGAGGTGAAGCGGCAGTTCTCCGACTTCATCGAGGAACAGCGTTCCTCCGTCAGCCTGTTTGATCAGACCGATGTGGCTCCTGTCTGCTCCGGTGAAAGCTCCTTTTTCGTGACCGAAGAGCAGGCTCTCCACGATGGTATCGGGCAGGGCGGCACAGTCGACTACCACAAAGGGTTTTTTCCCGCGCAGGCTGTTCTTGTGAAGCACCCTTGCGAACAGTTCCTTCCCGGTTCCGGTTTCTCCGGTCATCAGCACGTTGACGTCGCTCTTGGCGGCCTGGGCCAGGCTGTTGATGCTGTCCTTCATCGCAGGACAATTGCCGATTATCTCCCTGCGTTCCAGAGCGACGGTCTGGTTCTTGGCGATTCTTTCTTCCCGGTATGCAAGCGTCCTGATTACGGGGAGAATGATTTCATCGGTCGAAGCCGGCTTTTCTATGTAGTCCCAGGCACCCCACCTGATCGAGGCTTCAGCACCGTCCGGATTGCCCCAACCCGTGATGATAATAACCTCAGGTGACGAGGGGGCGGCCCTGAGCTTCTCGATTGCCGTGAGTCCGTTTCCATCGGGCAGCTGGACATCGAGCAAAACCAGTTCGTAAGGACGGGAATATGCTTCCTGAAGCCCGGTGGCCAGGGTTAAACAAAATGTCGAAGTGTGCCCGGCCCTTGCAATTGCTCGGGTCAGTACGTCACAAAAGACCCTGTCGTCATCTATGATCAAAATACTGGCCACTTACTCCCCTAACCCCCTCTGTTTGTTCCGTCGCCGTTGTTCTTCCCCGGAGTGCGGCGAATGTTCGCCGCCAGTTCCCTCTAAATAATGGGCTTCAGGATGACTTCGGCTATCCCCACCGATTTGGCTGTTTCTCTGTCGATTCCCTCACTGAATCCGGTACAGAGACTTATCGGCATTTTCGGACGAATCTTTATTATTTCCTGTGCAAGATCGATACACCTCAGATGAAACATGGCGAGATCGGTAACCACAATATCATATATATCCGGGGCGGCACGGGATATTTCGAGCGCTTCGAGGCTGCCGCTCTTGGCGGCTACCCTTTAAATCTGTCCTGCCTGGGACCCGCGCTCACTTTCCGAAAATGCAAAACCGTCTCTCCTCAGGTATCTCCCCTGTCTTATGAAGATGTTCCAACGCCCTGATCCCGGCTTTATACCTCCTTATAAACGTCCAGTACTCAAAGGCGACCAGGATTCCAAAAACGAACGGCGTAATTAGTCGTTCCGCAACCGTATCTCCATAGAGCGCGATCGCAATGACGAACGCAGCGATTGCCAGGTTGAAATACCCTACCCGGATCTGGACCGAGGGCTTTGGTGTGAACCTGGCCCGGCCGGCAAAAACGAAGAACTGTCTGAGGTGGAATGGAACCCTGTTGCGAAAATAGATCTCATTCCGACCTATGTTCTCCGATATGACCAGCTTGCTTGTCGCTATCAAAACCCTGTGCCAATCTTCGATTGTTTTAATGTGTGGTGAAATGAATATTACAGGTAAGCCGTAACGGAATGGATAACGGGCCATTGAAAAATAGCAAATCTGTTCAATTATAAACAATGCAAATATGCCCAACCAAATAGCATGATGCTCTCCTGCGCCCGGCATGCTATAATTGGTTCATCTCTTTCCGATTGGTAGGAGTGATGTTTTTAAAAGCATCAGGCATTAAAACGAAGTCTGATTATCATAGAGCAATTCCCTTCACTTTTCACCGGAATCTTCCGATCTTCGTATTAAGAGATATCCGGGAAGGGATACTCTAAAAAGGGCAGTCAGGTGCAACGAGGATGAATACCATTGGATTGCCTAAGATATGAAACGGCCTGATTTCTTGAGTGTGGCAACTGGAAACGTGTTGAAGCTCCCAATTACCATCAATCTCAAAGGAAAAATTTATGGCCATCATAGCATATTCGATTTTATCTCTCCTTCTTCTGGGTGGCATCATAGCTGTTGTAATCGCTTTCCTGGCCGATATGGCAGAATATGACGAACGGAAGCGTCCGGTTTCCCGTTCGGGTTAGGCATTAGCGGCTGCAAGCCGGTTCGGATTTGGGACAGCCCCGATTTGTATCAGCTACTGTTCGCGGTTCCGTCAGGTTCCCGGTCCCGCACCTGTTATTTTGCCGACCGTTACTTCGTCTTCCAAATAATGGTAAATTCCCTGCCTCAACTTTTTATTCTCATTTCAATTCAACATGTTGCGATTATACCTTCGTGGCATGGTTCCCTCTGCGGGATTATCTTTTTATGGTAACCTGTATGCGGGAGGAAAGGTATCCTGCAAAAGGTCGTCATGGCGGCAGAGATCAACAGAGGGGAGGGAACCAATAAATGGCTCGCCCAATATGGAAGGGAAGCATTTCCTTCGGACTCGTAAATATACCTATCACGCTTTATTCTGCCGAGCAGAAGACGGAGCTTCATTTCAAGCTGCTGGACAAACGCAGCAAATCGGAAGTCCACTATCAACGCGTGAATGAAGACACCGGGCAGGAGGTCCCCTGGGACCAGATCGTCAAGGGATACCAATATGAGGGTGGAGACTACGTTCTGCTCGATGACGAGGACTTCAAGAAAGCCGCCGTTGAAGCGACCCAGATGATAGAGATCTCGGATTTTGTCGATTTGAGCGCAATCGAGTTCAAGTACTTCGAAAAGCCATATTATGTCGTCCCCGGCAAGAAGGCCGAAAAGGGCTACGTGCTCCTGCGCGAAGTGCTCAAGCGGACAGGCAAGGTCGCGATCTCGAAGGTGGTCATCCGCACGCGGCAGTACCTTTCAGCCCTGATTCCGCAGGAAAACGCCCTGGTACTGAATATCCTGCGTTATTACCAGGAGTTGCGCGATGAGTCGGAATTCGACTTTCCGACCGGCAGCATCGAGCAGTACAAAGTGACCGACAGGGAGCTGCAGATCGCGGAGATGCTCGTCGAGAGCATGACGAACGAGTGGGATCCGGAAAAGTACCATGACGAATATCATGATGCGTTGATGGAGTGGATCGAAAAGAAAGCCCAGGCGGGCGGCATGGTGCCCGCGGAGCAGGCTGCGCCGGAAGTCAGGGAAACCGGCAAAGTTGTCGATATGATGGAGTTGCTGAAAAGGAGCGTCGAGCAGGCAGCCGCCCAGCGCGGCCGCGCACCGAAGCGGAAGGAAACGGAATCGGGAGACGGAAAGGCAGCTTAGACAAAAAGTCGGAAATGCTGGGATATTCTTAAATAGAGGACGGCAGCCGTGTAGGGTGGGCACCCTGTATTACGGGTGCCCACCGTCCGGCAATCCCGATGAAGTTTGTTCCAAGGGGATGGATGGTGGGCACGATAATACCACCGCGCTCCGCTCCCCCCACCCTACGCGGCTCATCGTTCCTTTCATCAGTTCACTGCTCACTGTTCACTGCACTTGGAGCCTTAAATGGCGCTTGACCGATATCAAGAGAAGCGGCACTTCGCGAAGACGCCCGAACCGGAAGGGACGGTCGAGAAAAGTCAGACCGGGAAGCTCTACATTATCCAGAAACATGCGGCGAGGCGTCTGCATTACGACCTGCGGCTGGAACTTGACGGCGTGCTCAAAAGCTGGGCCGTTCCGAAGGGTCCCAGCATGGTTCCCGGTGAAAAGAGGCTTGCGGTCCATGTTGAGGATCATCCCGTCGAGTACGGCTCGTTCGAGGGGATCATTCCGGAAGGCGAGTACGGCGGCGGTACGGTGATGCTCTGGGACCGCGGCACGTGGGAGCCCATTGGAGACCCTCTCAAGGGCTACGAAAAGGGAGACTTCAAATTTCGGCTCAACGGAGAGAAGCTGAAGGGGAGCTGGGTCCTTGCCAGGATGAAAGGATCGGCCGGTGAGAACGGCAAGAACTGGCTTCTCATCAAGAAGCATGACGAAGATGCAATATCCGGGTCGGACCCGGAGCCGGTCGATACCATGAACCGGTCGGTCGCTTCCGGTCGCACCATGGAGGAAATAGCCGAGCAGCGAAAGACGTTCTGGTACGAAGGAGAGTCGGTGCCTGAAGCCGAAGTCCCCACGAAAGTTGCCGAACCGTCTTCGAAGAAACATACCAAAAAGGCCTTTGCCGCGAGCGATCCCTCAAAACTGCCCGGAGCCCGTGAAGCACCGCTGCCGGAAGACTTGCGCCCCGAGCTTGCCACCCTGGTGAGCGACCCGCCCAAAGGCGACAACTGGATTCACGAAATCAAATACGACGGCTACAGGATCCTCTGCGTGCTTTCAAATGGCCGGAGCAGACTCATCTCCCGAAACGGAAAGGAATGGACCGACCGCTTTCCGGAAATAGCGGAGACCGTATCGGCCCTTCCCCCCGACAACGTAATCCTGGACGGCGAGGTCGTCGTTGTGGATAACGAAGGGCGAACCGATTTTCAGGCGCTTCAGAATATTCTCCGGGGCCTCCAGACGGGACGGCTCGTCTACTTCGCGTTCGATGTTCCCTACTGCAAGGGATATGACCTCACCAAGACCCCGCTTCTGGAGCGAAAAGCCTTCTTGCAGCAAATGCTCGAAGCCTTACCGGACGGATCACGCATCGTCTATGCCGATCACATCAAAGGGGAGGGCAGTGTAGTCTATCACAACGCCTGCAGGTTCGCGCTCGAAGGGATCGTTTCCAAACGGGCGGACAGCTCTTACGAATCGCGGCGCTCGCGCAGTTGGCTCAAGGTGAAATGCGGCGAGAGGCAGGAGTTCGTGATCGGAGGTTTCACGGACCCGGGCGGGTCTCGAAAGGGCTTTGGAGCGCTGCTTGTCGGCTATTACGATCCGGAGGGTAAGTTGGTCTACTCCGGAAGGGTGGGGACCGGCTTCAACGAAAAGATCCTGAATGACTTATACGGACGGCTCGATGCGATCCGGGCCGGGAAGTCCCCTTTTGTCAATCCTCCGACCGGCTATGAGGCCAGCGGCGTCCACTATGTAAAACCCGAACTGGTGTGCGAAGTCGAATTCACGGCATGGACGGACGAAGGAATCCTCAGGCACCCGTCATTCAAGGGACTCAGGGAAGATAAATCCCCCACCGAAATTGTTCGTGAAAAGCCGCCGGTGGAAGCAGCCGAAAGCGTACCGGCCAAAAGCGGGGAACCAATCCGGGAGGCGGCACAGCCTCCCGCGGTTTCCGAATCGAGGTCTCGTCCCGGGCCGACCCGCATCGCCGTATCCAATCCCGACAGGATACTCTATCCGGAGATGGGAGTGACCAAACTCGCCCTCGCCGAATATTACCGCGATATTGCCGACTGGATATTGCCGCACCTCGTCCGGAGGCCCCTGACCCTTGTGCGCTGCCCCGAAGGCCGGGAGAAGGAGTGTTTCTATCAGAAGCACCTCGGAGATAATGCACCGAAAGTCCTGCGGGCCATCCCGATCATGGAAAAGGACGGGCAGGAGTACTATAGCGTGCTCGACGAAATCGAAGGCGTGATAGCCCTGGTGCAGATCGGCACCCTGGAAATTCACGTCTGGGGGTGCAGGGAAGAGGATATCGAACACCCCGATATGATGGTTTTCGATCTCGATCCCGCTCCCGATGTGACGTGGGAGCGTATGATCGTTGCCGCGTACCTCCTGCGCGGCCGCCTGCTTGATCTGGGGCTTACCAGTTTTCTGAAAACGACCGGCGGCAAAGGGCTGCACGTTGTCGTTCCGCTTGTTCCCCGGGCGGACTGGGATACGGTGAAGGAATTTTCGAAGGCGGTTGCCGACGGCATAGTCCGGGAATTCCCGCGCGACTATATCGCCACGATGTCCAAGGAGAAGCGCAAGGGCAAGATATTCATCGATTATCTTCGAAACGGACGCGGTGCAACGAGCATCTGCGCCTATTCGAGTCGGGCCAGGCAGAATGCGCCGGTGTCCACCCCTGTAGAGTGGAGCGAACTCCAGGACATAAGGGCGGACAGTTTCAATATCGAAAACATCCGCCGCAGGCTTTCAAATCTCAAAAAAGACCCATGGGCCGGGTATTTTGAAGTCAAACAATCCTTGACGGAAGAAATGCGAAAGCAGGCGGTGTAGAGAGCTAAAGGCTTTGAACGGGAATGAGAAACTTCCATTTCCATTGAGTTGAGGCACGGTTTCCCGACCGCGCCGGCAGCGTGTCGGCCCCGCTGGATCCCGGCTCAAAAAGCCTGCCGGGATGACGGAAGTGGGTACTCTCCCGCGGGTGGCCCAGGCAACAGGTTTTTTCGTTGCCTGGGTCCGGAGGACAAGAGGCTTGTGTAGAATTACCGTCCCTCTTGCCTGCGGCACGGGCAACCAAAACCACGTTGCCCGTGTCACCCCTGGTTTGGTTCCGAGCCCAAGGCGGTGGGCACGATGAAGCTTTACTCCGCTCCCCCACCCTACGACCTTATCCAATTGTTTTCTTTCGTGATTTTCGTACTACTATCCGCCATTTTCTTGTTTTTTGAGCAAGATTTTCATGTTGTCGGTTCTGTAACTCGTTTGACATCAACCTCTTAGGTGCACTTTAAGCCGAGGTGAACTGAACGGCACTTTCGCGAATTTCGTATCTCCGGCTCATCAATAAACGATGGGTTGTGCTCCGAGACCGTGTCGTAACCGACCGGGGCAGGGCTGGTTTTCATCGACAACACGACACAGTCTCTCCACTTCACCCATCCGGCCTTATCCTATTGTTTTCTTTCGTGTATTTCGTACTACTATCAGGTATTTTCTTGTTTTTAGAGCAAGATTTCCACGCCTGCTGTTCTGTAAATCGTTTGACATCAACCTCTCAGGCGCATATGGAACCGAGGGGAACCAGATGGCACTTTCGTGAATTTCGTATTTTTCTGCCAAGCATATGAGGCATACGATCGTTGCGGGCATTCTTCGCGATGGCCGGATGGTGGGCACGATGAAGCTGTGCCCACCCTACCGCAGTTCGGGCACCATTGATGCTATGGTGTTGTTTTCTTTCGTGAATTTCGTGGTTAAGGGTTTTGTTTTTGCATTTTGGTTGCGGCTGTGCTGCCCCAAGCCTTTCGTGGTTGGAAAGTCTTTGTCTTTGTACTTTGGTTGCGGCTCTGATGCTCCAGGAATTTCGTTGTTAAGAGATCCTAGAAAAGCGCCTTCGTAAACTCGTCTGCGTCGAAGGGGCGCAGGTCGTCCACTCGTTCTCCGATCCCGATATAACGTACCGGGACCTGCAGTTCATCGCAGATGGCCGCGATGATGCCGCCCTTGGCCGTTCCGTCGAGCTTGGTCAGGATCAATCCCGTAAGTCCGATCCCTTCCTTGAAGAGTTTAGCCTGGGAAAGCGCGTTCTGGCCGGTCGATGCATCGAGCACCAGGAAGACCTCGTGTGGAGCGTCGGGCAGCTTTTTGGATATTACCCGCTGGATCTTTTTGAGTTCCTCCATCAGGTTCACTTTGGTGTGCATGCGCCCGGCGGTATCGACCAGGACCACGTCGACATCGCGGGCCATTGCCGCATCGATTGCATCGTAAGCTACAGCGGACGGGTCCGAACCGTGTTTTTGCTTTACGACGGGAACTCCGATGCGGTCGCCCCAGATCGAAAGCTGCTCGACTGCCGCCGCGCGGAAGGTGTCTCCTGCGACGAGCATCGGCTTCAGCCTGTCACGCTTCAAATGGTTGGCGAGTTTCCCGATCGTGGTGGTTTTTCCCACCCCGTTTACGCCTATTATCATCACGACGAAAGGCTTGTCTCCGCGGTAATCAAGCGGCGGGGCTTCAACCGAAATGACGGATCGGATCTCTTCCCGGATCTGTTCCCGAAGCTTCGCCGGATCGCTCAACTCCTTGCGCTTCACCTTGTCTGCGACTTTTCGGAGGAGAAGCTGGGTCGTCTTCACTCCGAGGTCCGAGGTGATAAGGATCTCTTCCAGTTCGTCCAGCAGGTCCTCATCGATGTACTTCTTGCCGAGAACGAGCCTGTCTATCCGGTTTACGAACTTCTCGCGCGTCTTGTTCAGCCGATTGCGGAGGCGTCTGAAAAAACCCGTTTTCGGCGCGCCTTCAGGGAGTTCCTCATCTTCTTCTTCGAGTTCCTCTTCCTCTGCAGCTTCGGAGAATTCGAACTGCGCCGCGACCGGCTCTTCTTCCGGTTCCTCTTCAGGCAACGGTTCAGGCTCAGGTTCGGGTTCGGGCTCCGGTTCAATTTCCGGCTCCGGTTCGGGTAAGGCTTCGACTTCTGCGGGAGAAACCTCAGCGGCTTCGGGCTGCTCCTCCCTGCTTTCCTCTTCCCGCAGTTGTTCCTGTTCCTCGGGCTTGGGCTCTTCTTTCTTCTTCCGTCTAAACCATCTGATCATCGTATTCTCTTTCTCCTCCGGAGAGTCTTATTCGAATTGTACCCGCACCGGCGATAAAGTATAGAAGGTAAACACATCGGTTTGATCAGCAAAAGGTCGGCAAACTCCAGGATGCGACACGCGGAATTTTAGGGGAGAAGGATGGATAGTCAAGAGCGGAATTTGCGTTTGGAAATAATTAAGGTCTGCCGGAGGCTGGACGCCAAGGAACTCATTTCGGCAAGCGACGGAAATGTGAGCTGCCGAACGGGCAACGGCCAGCTGCTGGTGACCCCGGGAGGTGTCCTGAAAGGTGACATGGAGCCGGAGGACCTGGTCCTGACCGACATGGAAGGGAACCTGCTCGAAGGTTCGCGCAAACCCTCCAGTGAGATCCGCATGCATCTGCAGGTCTACCGGAACCGTCCCGACGTCCAGGGGATCGTGCACGCCCACCCGCCGATGATCGTCGCTTTCACGCTTGCGGGGTTCCCGTTCAACGCGAAAGTGCTTCCGGAAGTCTGGCTCATGCTGGGCAATGTGCCGCTTGCGCCCTACGCGACCCCGTCAACCGCCGAGGTGCCCGAAGCGATTGCCCCGTACGTGGAAAAGAGCCGGGCGATTTTGCTCAAAAGACACGGGGCGGTGACCTTCGGCCGTACCGTTACCGAAGCCTGCATGCGGATGGAAAAACTGGAGCACGCGGCCAGAATAATTTACTACGCCTCGATCCTGGAGGAGCGAAAGACGCCGACCCCTTTGATGGATAACGATATCAGGAAGCTGGAAGAAATTAAGAAACAGTGAACAGTAAACTGAAAAATAGTGAACAGTTAACAGTGAGCAGTGAGAAAGCGCCGGTAAAAGTCGGCTTGGAGTAGTGGATGAAAGAGCCATACGGTGAAGGTCTAACGAACCACACCGGCCCCGAGTCATGCGCCGGTACCTGTGAGGGTACGGGTGA
>JAEZHY010000199.1 GCA_023416335.1 Pseudomonadota bacterium
CGCTGTCGAGCATCGCGATCTCTGGACCGGCATCGGTCAACATGAATTCGACCGGCACCTACACGGCCACCGCCACCTACAGCGACGGTACGTCGAAAGCCGTAACCCCGACGTGGTCTCTCAGCAGCACCACCTATGCGACGATCAGCGCCACCGGCGTTCTCACGGCGAAGGCAGTCACTGCAAATCAGACGGTCACGGTCAATGCGAGCTACACCGAGGGAAGCGCCACCAAGACCGCGACCCAGAGCGTGACCATCGCCTACGTCGCCCCTGCGGTAACGCTGTCGAGCATCGCGATCTCTGGACCGGCATCGGTCAACATGAATTCGACCGGCACCTACACGGCCACCGCCACCTACAGCGACGGGACGTCGAAAGCCGTAACCCCGACGTGGTCACTTAGCAGCACGACGTATGCAACGATCAGCGCCGCCGGCGTTCTTACCGCGAAGGCAGTCACTGCGAATCAGACGGTCACGGTTAATGCCGGCTATACCGAAGGGAGCGTTACGAAAACGGCGACCAAAAGCGTGACAATCGTTTTCGGTTCTCAGACAGTTACACTGACCGGGCTTGCCATAAGCGGTCCATCCTCCGTCAAGGAAGGCTCGCTGGTGAAGTATACGGCAAACGCCTCCTACAGCGACGGCACCTCTAAGGCGGTAACCCCGACCTGGTCGCTCGGCAGTAAGGCTTATGCTTACATCAGCACGGCCGGGGCTTTTACAGCCAAGGCTGTGACCGCCAATCAGACGGTCACGGTCAATGCGAGTTACACCGAGAACGGCATCACCCAGACTGCTTCCCAGAACGTGACAATTGTGCACGCAGCACCTGCAGCGTCGGCGCAGCTCCTCTACTTTGACGATTTTTCAACGTGTACCGCCGCAGGATGTCCCAACTGGCAGAAGATGTCAGGGGTTTGGGGGGCAGGAGACGGAGCGTTCCATTCCGTGGAAAAGTACAACGACAGCGCGCTTGTCAAGAATTTCCCGGCATTGGATCAGTGGGTTGCGGGACGGCTGGAATCCAAAATGTTCCTGACCGGTATTATTGGGCCCGCCTCTTCGAC
Source organism: Pseudomonadota bacterium (assembly GCA_023416335.1). The sequence goes on from JAEZHY010000199.1 coordinate 1,076, forward strand.
CGGCGTGAATCCCCAGCCTAATGCCATGTTCATCTTCGGTTACCAGGATAGCAGCCATTATCGCTATGTCTGGGTGGGAACGAAAAAGGTCATGATCGGCCAGATTGGCGATTTCGATGGGACAACTCACGGGGTCGTGGCCGTCGCAAATGTTTCCATTCCGCTCAACCAGTGGCATCATGTTCAGGTCGATGTCTATCCGACAGGCGGCGTACATGTCTACCTGAATCCGCCGGCAAACGGAACCGCGCCGAAGGCAATAACCTCCTACGGCTTCACCTCTGCTGTTCCGGGGAGGGTCGGGTACCTTGCGGCCAGGTCGAGAAGCATATTCGATGATTTCACAGCATGGGATGATACGGTCCCGCCGACTCCCGAACCCAGTTTGCCGAATTAGCGACAACGGCTCGGAAAATTCCGGCAGGTCGGACGACCAACCCTGAACACATACGGCAGGACGCTTTCGTCCTGCCGTTGAAAATAGTTCCGTAATACCGGGCGGTGGGCAGGAATGCCCTGCCCACCCTACCGCACTTCGGAGGACAAGAGGCTTCGCATAGAATTACTAGTCCCTCTTGCCTGCGGCACGGGCAACCAAAACCACGTTGCCCGTGTCACCCATCGTTTGGTTCCGAGCGCAAGGCGGTGAGCACGATGAAGCGTTGTGCCCATCCTGCGACCTTATCCAATTGTTTTCCTTCGTGATTTTCGTAACTTTCGTGGTTGGAAGTTTTTGCCTTTCGTATTTTGGTTGCGGGTCTGCTGATCCAAGTCCTTCGCGGTTGGCATTTTCCTTCTTACAATCTTCCGTACAGCCTGTTGGTTTCAAGTATTTCCCTGGAAACTTCGGGGTTCAGCTGTTCCGGCGTAACGCGCCATTCCCAGTTTCCGAAAGTCACGGACGGCGTATTCATGCGTGCTTCCGACCCAAGTCCGAGGAAATCCTGCATGGGAATTATTGCAATCGAAGCAACGGACGTCATCACGGTTCGAATGAGCTGGCGGCTTACATTATTCTCGTCTATTTCCATTCCCAGGTAGTTTATCAGGTTTTCCTTTTCCCTCTCCGTGGCGTCATGCATGAACCAGCCTTTGGCCGTATTGTTGTCGTGTGTTCCCGTGTAGACGATGCAGTTCTCGATGTGATTGTGCGGAATGTAAGGATTTGTGGCCGTATCGTCTCCAAAGGCGAACAGGAGGAGTTTCATTCCCGGGAAATTGAATGCGGTCATGATTTCCCTGACATCGGGAGTGATGATTCCGAGGTCCTCGGCGATAATTGGAAGCGAGGGAAAACGCCTGAGGAGAGTATCGAAAAAATCCTTTGCCGGGGTCTCCACCCAGCGGCCGTTGATGGCCGTGGTTTCCGTTGCGGGAACCTCCCAGAATGCAACAAAACCCCGAAAGTGATCGAGGCGGACCATGTCGAAAGATTTCAGGTTGTGCTCCATGCGCCCGAGCCACCAGTCATAGGAGGTTGCCCTCAGGCGGTCCCAGTCGTAAACGGGGTTTCCCCACAACTGACCGGTGCTGCTGAAATAGTCCGGAGGAACGCCCGAGACCAGGAGGGGCCTTTTTTCGCCGTCGAGTTTGAAAAATTCCGGGTGCGACCATACGTCTGCGCTGTCATAGCTTACATAGATAGGAATGTCTCCGATCACCTGGATTTTTTTCCGGTTGCAGTAGCCTTTCAGTGCCGACCATTGCCTGAAGAAGAGGAACTGGTAGAATTTTTCCCGCTCGATTCTGTCCGCCAGTTTGAAGGTCCACTCTTTCAGGGCCGATTCCGTTCTGTCCCTGATTTCCCACGGCCACTCATGCCACGAAACTCCGCCGAAGTGCTCCTTGAGGCTCATAAACAGGGCATAATCGTTCAGCCAGTGTGCGCTCTCGTTCGCGAAAGTTTGATACAGGCATTTCCCATCCGTCATGTCCCGGAATCTTTCGTATGCGATCCCGAGAAGCTCGTTCTTGAATGCGGAGGCCTTTTCATAGTCGGTCCTGTCGGCTGCAAATGCCGGGGCCTTGCTTAGATCGTTCCAGGAGACGTATCCGTCCTGGACCAGCAGATCCGGGCCGATCATGAGCGGATTTCCAGCAAAGGCCGAGAAGCTGCAATAAGGAGAATTGCCGCAGGCCGAGGATGAAGGGCTGAAAGGCAGTACCTGCCAGACCGTCTGGCCCGATGCAGCCAGAAAATCGGCAAACTTGTATGCGCCCCTTCCCATATCTCCAATGCCGAATTCGGAGGGGAGGGACGTGAGGTGGAGCAGGGTCCCGCTTTTTCTCGACTTCAATTGACGCTCCTGAAAGAAAGTTTGTCACTGCAATTCTTTCTTTAAGACCTTTTGCGCCAACAGGAAAGACGAAAAAGTTCGCCTCCCGGCACCAAAGGTTTCCGGCAATCCGGCCGGTAAAGTAGACAAACAGCGATTTCGCAATTACATCTTATCGAGAGTTTTGTCGCCTTTCCCGATCATCGTTACCTCCCGCCGTAAGGACTCGAAGATGGCCCTCGACCTTGCCGACCTGAAAGAATCCAACGAATTCCTGAACGTTCTGCTCGACAATATCAATTCCGCAGTCCTGATCATCGACGACGATTTGCGGATACGTCAGTTCAATGAATCTCTCGTAAAGATATTCGGAAAAAAAGGCCAAAAAGTTGCCGGTGAAAAATGCGGAGAAGCTTTGGGGTGTGTTTTTGCCGAAGTTGAAAATGTTTCCTGCGGCAATACTACCCATTGTGAAAGATGCCGGCTGAGAAAGGCGATCCTCAAGACATTTCGGAGTAAAAGATCCCTTGGTCGGCAGTTGCTTGCCCGAAAGTTTTATGTCGATGGAGTGCCTGTTCTGAAATTTCTCGAATATACCACCAGGTACATTCGATTCGCCGGTCAGGAATTTACCCTGGTCATCATGGACGACATCACCGAAAAGGAAACCGGGAAACAGGCGCTCATACGAAAACAGAAACAGATAGAGCTGGATCTCAAGTCCGCGGAAGGGATTCAGAGGACGCTCCTGCCATCCGCTGAACTGGACTTTGAGCGGATCGAAGCGGCGTGGCAGTTCCTTCCCTGCGCGAGGATCGGTGGGGATATTTTCAATATTCTTCCCCTGGGGGGAGGGCGAACCGCATGCTACATGATGGATGCCAGCGGCCATGGCGTTCATTCCGCCCTGGTTGCGGTGTCCGTTTCTCATCTCCTGGATCCGGTATCCAGCAGGCTGCCGCTTGCTTCGCCTTCGTCGGTGTGCAGGGAACTTGATGCGCAATTCCCTCTGGAGCGTTTCAATAGTTTCTTTTCGGTGATATATATGATCTTTGATCCCAAAGCCGGTACCCTTTCCTGGTGCAACGCCGGACATCCGCCTGCGGTAATCGTTCGTCAAAGCGGGGAGATCGTGTTTCTCAAGGCGAGCGGTCCCATCATAGGTCTGGGCGGTATTCTCCCGCATGTCGAGACGACCAGACGGATTGGAACGGGGGATCGCGTATTACTCTATACTGACGGCCTCATAGAGAGGCGAAACAGGCAGGGCGTGCTTTTCGGACTGGAGAGGCTTCTGGCCGGGGTTGAAAAAACCCGGAACAGGCCGTTGCCGGATGCACTCTCCGAGTTGGTGCGCATCACCATGGAATATGGTGAACAAACCGCCCCTGTCGACGACATCAGCCTTCTTGGGCTGGAAATCAGGTAAGATCCAACCTTATCCCAAGAGGAAGAATCCATGATAACGAAAGGCCTGCTGGACAGGCTCTACGAAGCTGCCAGCATTCAGCGGTGGAACGATCACGTCCGCCCGGTCGAGTTCACCGAACTCGACAAGCAGGCGCATAAGATGATTCTGGCCTACGTCCTGGGGAAACTCGAGGAATCCGAGCGAAATGTCGAAATCGACTGGATAAAACTGATTGAAGGCGGAATATTCGAATTATTCCCGCGCGTCATACTTACCGACATAAAAGCCCCGGTATTCCACAAGCTGATGAGCCGCAAAGGGCGGGAAATCAATGCCCTCGTCCTGCAGAAAGTGGAAAAGGATATCGAGGGGATAAAGGGGGACTTCGGGGAGAACTTCCGCAAGTACCTCTTCGACAGCAATTACGCCCGCTTTGAGAGGAGGATTCTCAAGGCTGCCCACTATCTCGCCACCAACTGGGAATTCCAGATCATCTACAACACGGCCCCTTTCGTTTACGGAATCGATAAGACCAAAGAGGAAATAGAAAATCAGATCGAAGACCATTACGACCTCATCGGCGTGCAAAAGATGGCGCTCAGGAAGAAGTCTTTCGGGTTCATCGATCTTTGCGCCCAGCTTCGGTTCCAGCAAAGGTGGGCACATTCGCCCCGCGTTCCCAAAACTTCCGTCCTGGGGCACATGCTGATAGTCGCGGTCATGTCCTTCTTATGCTCGATCGAAATCGGCGCCTCCAGGCGTCGCATCTACAACAACTTCTTCAGCGGACTCTTCCATGACCTGCCGGAAGTTCTGACCCGCGATATAGTCTCGCCCGTGAAGACCTCCGTCGAGGGACTTGATGAGATAATCAAGGACTACGAGAAAATGCAGTTCGAAGAACGAATCCTGCCGCTGCTGCCGTCTTCCATCAGGGATGAGGTGGTTTATTTCATCGAGGATGAGTTTTCGAACAAAATCATGGACGGCCACGAACGGAAGACTGGGATCTCCTGGGCCGATATGGCCGAGCGATACAACGATGACCGTTTCTCGCCAATCGATGGAGAAATTATAAAATCCTGCGACAAGCTGGCGGCCTTTATCGAAGCATCCCTGTCCATAAGACACGGGATCAAGTCCCACCACCTGGAAGAAGGAAAAGCTCGGATCTACGAAGAATACCGGAACCAGAAACCAGGCGGTATCAACTTCGCAGAACTGTTCGATTATTTCTATAATGGAGGTCAGGGGAAGGAAAAGCTGTAATGCGTCCTATCCAATATTGATCCGCCGCTCCCGGGCTTTTTCCGGAAGCGGCGGATTGCTCGAACTCGTTTGCGGAACACTACTGAGCAGCTTTTTCTTTCTTTGCTCTTGGCTTCTTGGCGCAGAATTCGTCGAGGGTAAGTTTCCCGTCGCCATTTGCGTCTTTTGCCTTGAATTTTGCTTCCTTCTTTGCCTTATCGCATTTCTTGCACTTTCCGATGAACTCATCCAGCGTTACAAAGCCGTCTCCATTGGTGTCCATAGCCTTGAAACGATCTTCGCACTTCTTTGCAGTCTTGGTCTGTTTGGCCGGTTTGGCCGCATCCTGAGCCAGAGCCAATCCGCCAAATACAAACGCGAATACCGCAAAAAACACAACCGCCGCTTTGATAACCTTCATGTTCCCTCCTCATATGTGTTAGATATAGTTGCGCAAAATCACGGGACAGAATACAATAAATAATTCACAAATCCAATGAATCTGGTATTTAATTCATTGTTTATTTGGGAAAAAATTCCTTTTGATTGCCGGGTCGGAGGCGAACGTTTAGCTTAGGTCCAGGTGCCCGTTCCTATGGACTTTCATGTATAGCTGTTGCTGAAGCAGATGCACAGTCAGGGAGCATTCATTATGCAGGTTATCGAACCCGTCAGGGTTGAAAGAAGCTATATTCAAAACTTACGAGGCAAACCGCGGGAAATCTTTCCTCTTCTCTGCCCTGTGCGGGAAAAAGAATGGGCGGAGGGATGGGACCCCCTCACGGTTTATACACGCTCAGGGTTTGCCGAGAAGGACTGCGTCTTCACGACCGGTGAAGATAAACCCGATTCGCTCTGGATGATCACCGATTTCGACACGGAACGCTATCGGCTCGAAATAGTCAAGTTCACTCCCGGGATGACTGTCGCAAGGATCACCATAACTCTTCTGGAAAACGGCATGGGCCAGACGGATGCGGAAGTCGTCTACAGATATACGGCGGTCAGCCGGGACGGCGAGGAATTCGTTAACGGCTATTCCGAGGAGTTTTTCGAACAGTTCATGCAGTTTTCGGAATCCGCGCTGAATTCATTCCTCGACGAGCAGCATCTGAAAGAGGGGCGGGAGTAATCCCGCCCCATTTCACTTCTTTGGCGGAATCCGTTTTCATTGGACTGCCTCCCCCACTCCCCGGTCCACACTATTCGCTTTGGTTGACACCCGCAGGGCAGGTCAGTAGCTTAAGTTTAGCTGTGTTATTTCGATTAATTAAACTACGAAGGGAGAGAGAAATGCAGACGTTTGTGATGCTCACGCGGCTGTCGCCGGATGCCGTAAAATCTCCCAAATCCCTGGAGGAAATCGAACGTCAGGTCATGGACAAAATACACAGGGAGTGCCCGAAGGTTGAATGGGTTCATAACTTCGCCACTCTGGGTCCATACGACTACGTCGATATATTCCGCGCACCGGATGAGCAGACCGCATTCAAGGTTGCAATGATCATACGAACTTTCGGCCATTGCAGAACGGAGATGTGGACGGCAACGGAATGGGCAAGGTTCAAGGACATGATCCACGAACTTGCAAAGGCTGCGTAGGGAGATTATTCCGAGACACGGAGATTTTCGGTTTCCGCCGAATCTCCGTGTTTCGAGAGTTCTTACCCCTCGGTCGGATTTCAACCTTCCAGCCAGAGATTCGAAAGATCGATCTCCACATCTTGAAACGGCTCGGCCCGGGTTTTTTCATTCCTCGTGAAAGCGTCCAACAGGACCCATCGGCCGGACTCCAATTTAAACACCTCCAGTGTCGCCAGGGCGGGATCGATAATCCAGAAATACGGGACCTCGTGCCGGGCAAAAAGACGCATTTTGAGAATTCTGTCGTTCCGGGCTGAATCAGGGGAGAGAATCTCACAGACCCAGTCCGGGGAGACGGTAAAGCGATGTTCTCCCGGAGGCATACGCAGCCTTTCCCTCCGCCATCCTGCCAGATCGGGAACGACAATGTTTTCGGCGCTGAAGTGAATCTCAGGTTCGTGATATATGATCCAGCCGCCTGGACCGCCCCCTTCTCCAAATTGGTAAGAGGGAGTCAATGTTCCCCCCAAAGCAGAAGCTGCATGGACATGCCGCCTGGCAGGTCGGGGAGAAACAATGAGTTCGCCGTCGATGATTTCCCCGGTCATATTCTCCGGGAGATTGAAGAGATCCTCGTAAGTCGCTTTTCTTTTTGCCGGATCGGACATGGTGTCCTCCTGATTCGCAAATTTTACAAAAAGTAATCGAAAAATGCCAATCGGAAGATTTGAGGTCAGGCAGTTTTGCACTCGGCAGGCTTTCGCCGATTCGAATCCTGGAATATTGCAGCCGGCTTCATCTTCTCAAAGATTTACATGCCGAAGTTCCTTGATCTTTCGCCACCAAAGCCATACAATATTTAAAATTATATGGGTGCTAGGAGAGAACTGATGGATCGGATCGTTAAAAAGACAATTGAGTTGAATCAGGACTACATCGACAGGCTTCGTACGATCTTCAAAGTTAGGACGGATAAAGAAGCGGTCAATAAAGCCCTGGAACTGGCGATTATCGACGATGAGATCATCGCTGCTCACGAGCGGGTTGGTGGAAAAGGAGATTTGGTCGATGAGGTTTTCGAGTGAAAGTGATGTTCGATACCAATGTCTACATCTCTTTCATTCGTGCCCGATCGCATGCTGAAGAACTCCAGCTTCGCGGCACAGTGAAGTATATTTCCGCTGTTACCTTGATGGAGCTTTGGGCAGGGGCAAGAATCAAGAAGGCGGAACGATTGATACACCAGCTCCAGAAACCCTATGCGGACGCGAAAAGGATCGTCGCTCTGGATGCCGATCACTATATAGCTATGGGGCAATTTCTTGCTAATCTCTCGCGGGAGTACGATACTCTGGTGAAGATGGCGGGATTCGTGAACGATGTTCAGATTGCGTTCGGAGCGCTGTCCATCGGGGCATTGTTATATACTGAAGATAAAGATCACTTCGAAATAATCAAAAATGAACTCAAGGGCTTGAAGGTCGAGTATGTCTGATGGGGACGCGCAACGGCTTCCACTTCCTGCTTCATCATTTCTCCGCCACGGATAGGGCATTCGAGCCGGATACCTAATCGGGTGATTCCTCATTAACCCGTTTGATTCCTCTCCTTTTGGGCATGGTCTCAATGAGAGCCCGCAGCACCGCATTGACCCATTTAGCCACATCAGGATCAAGGGTAACCGTCATGCCGGTTCTGTCTATTTTCCCGGCAAATCTATTGGGGCGCGCTTTCCTGTAATCGAATTCATATTCAGGAAGCATATCGTCCGATTCACTGCTGGTGGGCTTAGATGCCCCGGTTCGTTTCATAGTCTTTCCGTTCCCTTTGGGTTGCCAAACGTGCGCTGATGATGCGGACCACAGCCGCTTTTCTTTTTGCCGGATCGATATGGTGTCCTTCCAGCCTGAACTGAGATTCCCGCGGTGCGACTATCCCTGGCTCTCGAAGTCACATTCCGTCACTTGGAAGGATTGTCCGATCGGTTGAAATTCCCCGGTTTCATAGCGTTTCAGCTTGGCCCTGATGCGCTCAAAACAGCGAACTACATTCTTCGAATAAAGCCGCTCACCGCAATGTAGGCAGACTTCAGCCGGAACCTTAATGAAAGCAGTATTGACGCCGCCACGCAGTAGCTTTTCCACTTCTTTCTCCATCATTTCCCCACCACAAATGGGGCATTTCTTGAACGGCATCATTTTTTCTTCCTTTCACGCCAATTGCTCCAACGTTCCGGATCAGGCGATATACTGTGATCAGCACTGCCCAATTATTTTCCTTATTATAAGCCCAAATTGTGCGGGTAGGGTCGCCGCTAAAGGTCGTTCCGTGGACAAGGCAACTTGGGTATGGTTTGTCTGCCGGGTAGTCCTCGATGGCTTCTCCGTAAGGACTGAGATTATAGCCATGCTCAAGGTCCGGTCAACGTGGAACTTCGCCTGCCCTTTCAAGCAAGAGGAGATGGGGAGTGGTTCTAAATCTTCGCAGCTAGTCTTATCATGTTTGTCCGTACAACAATCCACACATTCGATCACCAAATAAGGTGAAGAAAGGGCCCTATGCAATGAAACAGACAGTTCCGCATCGGAGAAGCAAAAAAGACGGCCCCTCCATCCGTCAGCCGTCTTCTCGCATCAACGATCAATTCTCTCTTTATATTTTCAGGGCACCAGCACGATCTTGCCGAATTGTTCGCCGCGCTCCATCATCTGGAAGCCGCGTTTGCCCTCGCTTAGCGGCATGACTTCATCGACCACCGTGCTGATCTTTCTGTTCCAAAGCAATGCCGTTATTTCGTGAAAATCCTGACGGGTCCCCATTGTGCTTCCGATGAGGCTTATCTGTTTTCCGAATATTCGACGGATGTCGATTTCTGCATGAGGTCCGCTGGTGTTGCCGACAATCACTATGCGGCCGCCTCTTGCCACCGCGCGCATGCTCGTCGCCAGGGTCGCCGAACCCACGTTGTCCACGACCACATCGACGCCCCGTTTTCCGGTTATCCTCTTGATCTCCTGCAGCCAGTCGGACTTGGACCGATCGATTACAAAATCCGCACCGAGGCCGAGGGCCTTTTCTGCCTTCGAGGCATTGCTCGCGATAACGTAAACGGTCGCTCCGGCGAGCTTGGAAATCTGAATCGCGACGCTGTTCACTCCTCCGCCTGCCCCGACCACCAGTACGCTTTCTCCCGCCCGCAGTTTTGCCCGGTGGATCAGCATCCGCCAGGCAGTGAGGGTTACGAGAAGAGGCGCTGCCGCATGCGGGAAATCGATTCCTTCGGGTATCTTCACCAGGTTACCGGCAGGGACCGCCACATGCTCCGCGAGACCGCCGCGCATGTGCTCGCCGATTATTCTATATCCGGGGCTGAGCGAATCCTCGCCCCTTCGCGTAAATTCATCATCTTTCAGGTTTATGCCGGGGGCGATCACAACCCGATCGCCGAGTTCCCACCCGGTTACGCCGGGACCGATTTCAGCGACGACTCCGGCAATGTCCGACCCTCCCCAGTGCGGCATGTCGAGATTCAGGCCCGGGATTCCGCGCATCACCCAGATATCGAGATGGTTCAGGGCACACGCTTTTACCTGGACCAGGACCTGGCCGGAAGCGGGTTTCAAGTCGGCCACATTGTCGTATCGGAGGACGTCGGGACCCCCGTATTCATAAAAACAGAGTGCTTTCATAATGAGTTTTCCTTGTGATTGGCATCATCAGTGCATAATTTTTCCCAGCGCGAGTCAAAGCTAAACCTCATCTGTTCGTATGCAAGTATGGGGACGGAAGAAAAGAGCAATGTATGCCGGAATGACTACGAATTCCGATCGGTATCGTCGAGAAGCGCGGGATTTGGGTTGCAACCGAGATAATCGGGCTCTATTATTGCCGCCCGCACTTGGCGCCGGTATTTATTTTGAATGTCCGGTGTGGTAGATATAATAGTTTTCGAGTTGCGAATCCTGAAAATAATCAGGGGCGGTCCGAAGTGCGGACGGTGCGCCCGGCGAGAAATCAGGACTGGCAAAGGGGTAAGTGATGAAAAAGCCCGTGCCGCAAAGGCGTGTTCCGGAAAAGAAACCCTTCCGCTGGTTTGTTTTTACGATCTTTTCTGTTTTGCTCTGCCTTACGCTGATGGCAGGAATCGCAGTTTTCGCGTTCTATCTGCAAATCGACCAGTCTCTCCCGAGCGGGGAAGCGCTCAAGAGCTATCATCCCCCGCTCGTATCCAGCGTCTACTCGGCCGACGGGGAACTCATCGGAGAGTTCTTCGTGGAACGCAGATATCTCGTCCCGTTGCGCGATTTGCCGCCTCACCTGATTAAGGCTTTTGTCGCGGCTGAAGATTCCCGTTTCTATGAACACGGGGGAGTGGACCTGATAGGAATCTTCAGGGCCATGGTGAAGAACCTGCAGGCGGGTGAAATTGTACAGGGAGGCAGTACGATCACACAGCAGGTGGTTAAATCGCTCCTCCTCACTCCGGAGCGGACCTTCACGCGTAAGATCAAAGAGGCCCTTCTGGCTTATCGAATCGACAACAGCCTGAGCAAGAACGAGATTCTTTATCTATATCTGAATCAAATATATTTCGGTGCCGGCGCGTATGGGGTCGAAGCTGCCGCCCGGACTTATTTCGACAAGCATGCAAGCGATCTGGACCTTGCCGAGGCGTCGCTGCTGGCCGGACTGCCCAAAGCCCCGAGCAAATTTTCGCCCATAACCCGTTTCCCCGTCGCCCGGGAGCGGCAGCATTACGTCCTGCAGAGAATGGTGGATTCCAATTTCATCACCCTGGATGAAGCCAAAAAGGCGCTGGCGGAACCCATCCAGATTGCCAAACCAAAACGCTGGACCCTGAGGGAACTGGATTATTTCACGGAGGAGGTCCGAAGGCATGCCGAGGCGCGTTTCGGACGCGATATGCTCTACAAGGAAGGGCTGGTCATCCAGACGACGCTCGATGTAAAAGCGCAGCGTCTTGCCGAAAAGGCATTGGACCAGGGCCTGCGCGAACTGGATAAACGGCATCAGAGATATCGCGGCCTGCACGTCAACGTCCCCCAGGACGACTGGCCGACAGCCCTTCGCGTGCTGGGGCAGACCAATGGAGAACCGGCTGAAAACAAGGTGGTGGCCGGTCTCGTAAGCGGCTTCGATGTAAAGACCAATACCTTCAGCATAGATCTCGGCCCGCAAAAGGCTGTAATACCGCCGAACGGCTGGCAGTGGACACAGATTTCGGGAAAGCGTGCCGAAAGGATTTTCCGGCAGGGCGATATCCTCCGGGTCAAGCTTCTCAAGCGGCAGGACCCGAAGACCTGGCTGGCTTCCCTCGAACAGGACCCGAGCATGGAAGGGGCGCTCATGACCATATCGCCCCAGACCGGACGGGTGATTTGCATGGTCGGAGGCCGGAACTTCGAGAAGAGTCAGTTCAACAGGTGTACGCAGGCCATAAGGCAGCCCGGGTCCTCGTTTAAGCCCATTATATACGCCGCGGCTCTCGATAAGGGCTATACGGAGGCATCTATCCTGATCGATTCGCCGATCTCCTATGACGACCACAGCATGCGAGGTCCGTGGAGGCCGGCCAATTACGATCGCCAGTTCTGGGGGCCGATCCTGCTGAGAAAAGCCCTCGTCCATTCGCGGAATGTGGTTACGGTCAAGCTGCTGGAAGCCATCGGAGTGGATTACACAATCAGCTATGCCAAGCAGTTGGGGATCAATTCGCAGCTGACCCCCACACTTTCCCTTGCCCTCGGGGCATCGGGAGTTACACTGAACGAATTGCTCACGGCTTATTCGACGTTTGCGGATCAGGGGGATCGGGTTGAACCCTATCTTATCGAGAAAGTCACGGACAGGAACGGAAACCTGATCGAAGAGCACCAGGTGAAGAAAGAATCTGCGATTTCTCCTCAGACGGCATATCTGATAACCGACCTGCTGCAGGGAGTAGTCCAGGAGGGCACCGGAACCAAGGCCAAGGAAATCGGACGGCCCGCCGCCGGCAAGACAGGCACGACGAACGAACTCAAGGATGCGTGGTTCATAGGGTACACCCCGTCCGTCCTGACGGGCGTGTGGGTCGGGTATGACGATCACAACGTCTCCCTCGGAAAGGGTGAAACCGGCGGCCGCGCAGCATGCCCTATCTGGGTTTATTTCATGAAGGAATACCTCAGGGATAAGCCGATCGAGACTTTCCAGATCCCGGAGGGTATTATTTTCGCAAAGATAAGTTCGCATTCCGGGTCGGTGGCCAAATCGGATGAATCGGGTGCCGTCTATGCCGCTTTCGCCGGCAGCGTACCGACGCCGGGGAGGGGACCGGGAGCCGAGGATGAAAATGGGGAGACCCATTACGGATCGTACGATTCTCCCTCCTGGGATTCGGAGGGAACGAGTTCCGATGCCTACATCCCTCCGCGTCTGAAATCGCCGGGCCGCACATCATCGGGTGAGTCCTTTTTCAAATCGGACCTGTTCTGATTGTTGATTCACGGACGGGCCTGAGGCAGCACAGCCGCAACCAAAATATGAAAGGCCAAAGCTCCTAACCACGAAATACACGAAAATCACGAAAGAAAACAATATGATAAGGTCGATGGGTGGAGCGGAGAGACTGTGTCGTGTTGACGAAATTCAGCCCAACGCCGGTCAATTACGACACGGTCTCGGAACGCAACCCATCGTTTTGGGATGAGCAGGAGGAACGAAAATCACGAAAGTGGCCGTTCAGTCCTCCTCGGCTCCAGGTATACCTAAGAGGTTGAAATCAAACAAATTGCAAAGCCAGCAGGATCAAAATCCAGCTAACAAAACAAGAAAATGACCGTTAGTAGTACGAATAACCGAATTTCAGGATTTGCAATGAGCCTGATTAGCGTAGACAGCGGAAAATGCGCAAGGGACGGAATCTGTGTGGACGTGTGTCCCATACGGCTTCTCGTCATGGACCCGGAAAACGGGCCGAAGGCGGTTCCCGGAAAGGAACATCTCTGCATAGGGTGCGGCCATTGCGTTGCCGCCTGCCCACACGGGGCACTGGACAACACCGGGAGCCCTCTTGGCGACCATACCCCCATACCTCCCGGATTTTCGGTCGATCCGGAAACTGCGGCGGTGCTCCTGCGTTCGCGCCGGTCGATTCGGCGATATAAGGACGAACCCGTTTCCCGTGACATTCTGATCAAACTGCTCGATGTCGCCCGTTTTGCGCCCTCGGGTCATAACTCGCAGGGAATTTCCTTTCTCATTGTCGAGGGAAGGGAAAACCTGCTGCGCATACGTGAAATCGTCATCGATTGGATGCGTGAGGTGTCGCGCCTGCAGCCGGAAATGGGAAGCCGACTCAACATGCCCGCCCTGATACGCGCGCACGAAAACGGCGAAGACCGCATTCTGCGCGGTGCCCCGCAGTTGATCGTTGCACATGCCCGAAGGGACCTGCCTCCTGCCATGACTTCGTCGACCCTGGCCCTCGAATATGCCGAACTCTACGCGACAACGCTCGGGCTGGGTTCCTGCTGGGCGGGCTATACCCAGGTCTGTGCGCAACAGTCTCCCGCGCTGTCGGAGTTCTTGAAGGTCCCGGCGGACCGGATTATTACCGGAATATTGATGATTGGTTATCCAAAATATAAATATTATCGACTGCCTCCGCGAAACCGGCTGGACGTGGCCTGGTTCGGTGAGGATGCCGGAAAATAGCGGAGTCTAATAAAAGAATGAAAGGTTGGGGGTTTTACTCGATCCTGGCACTGTTGATCTGGGGTGTGTGGGGGTTCTTGCCCAAATTGAGCGTGAGCTGCCTCGACCCCAGAAGCGCTTTCATCTACCAGGTGTTCGGCGGAGTACTGACGGGGTTTTTTGCCTTCCTCATTCTGCGTCCCGAACTGGGGGGTGCGGAGATCAGAGGGGTCGTTCCCGCAGTGCTCACGGGAGCGGCGGGCTACATTGGCTCCATTTGCTTCCTGTATGCGCTCAAGGAAGGAAAGCTGTGCGTGATCGGCCCGCTCACGGCCCTTTACCCGGTTATCAGTCTTGCGCTGGCGATGATTTTCCTGAGAGAGAAAATCAACTTCGTCCAGTTCACCGGAGTCATTTTATCGATCATCTCGGTTATTCTCATATCGCACGAGTAGAAGACATTCAGCATTGATCCGGTCCGCTCCAGTACAGTTCACCAAAGAGCTTTTTCTCGAAGCCTTCTCGATGGCCATCCCTCTGTTTCGAATCATGGTGCCGGTGATCGTCGGCGTTAAGGTGCTCCAGGAAATCGGCGGCATCGAAGTTCTCGGAAAGTTGCTCTCCCCGGTCATGCAACTGGTGGGACTTCCCGGAAGCATGGGGCTTGTCTGGGCCACCACAATGGCGACAAACATCTACACAGGCATGGTCGCCTTCGCTTCCCTTTCGGCAATAGAACCCGTGACGGTTGCCCAGACCACGGTCCTTGTCTGCCTGATGCTCGTGGGCCACAACCTTCCCGTGGAACTGCGGATCGCCCAAAAGGCGGGCACGCGCCTGCCGTTCATGTTTCTGCTCCGGACAGGCGGGGCCTTGATCTTCGGGTGGATTCTGTTCAGGATTTACCAGTGGGGCGGCTGGCTCCAGCAGCCGAATGTCATCAGGTGGATGCCCCAGACGGCCGATCCTTCGCTCTTTGCCTGGGCCACCGCGCAGGTCAGGCAACTCGTGATGATTTTCCTCATTATAATGGTACTGCTCCTGCTGCTTAAGACCCTGCAGCGAATGGGCATTACCACCATCATGGTCCGCTTCCTGACCCCGGTTCTCAGGCTGATGGGAATCGGTCCTTCGGCATCGACCATCACGATCGTCGGTATGACGCTCGGGCTTGCATACGGCGGGGGACTCATTATCCACGAAGTCGCCTCGGGCCGGATCGAAAAAAAGGACGTGCTCTTTTCTCTTACCCTGATGGGCCTTTCCCACAGCCTCATAGAAGACACCATTCTCGTTGCGATACTCGGAGGAGACCTGTCCGGGATACTGTGGGGTAGGGTGATTTTCTCGATGCTGGCGGTTTATCTGCTGGTCAAGCTCATTTCCAGGCTTTCCGAACGTACCCGGGAAGCACTTTTTCTGCGGCCTGCATCCGAGTGAGCGGACGGGGAAGCAGTGAACAGTGAAGCAGTGAACCGTGAACTGAAAAAGCTTCCGCCGGTTCCCAAGGTCCGCCCTGGGAACCCAATCCCGATAGGCCGGGTTGTTAAAGGCGCGTCCACTGGCGATCTGCCGGCAACTGCCAAACTCGGCCTCATGCGCGCCGCGCCCAGGTTCGAGAATCCGGACTGCCCGTTATGTTGCTGCGGCGCTCTTATGAAGACTTCAATCAAGTTTTATCTGCATTTAAACCGCGCCTGCGGTGTGGTATTTGAATTCGCTTGAAATAATTGGAGAAATTTTCAAGAATCCTGTTCTTTATCGGTGCGGTGCAATTCCGGCTGCACGACTCTCAATATGGAGGTCTTCATGAACAGAGTTGAATCCGCTGTTTCCGATTTTAAAGGTGGTTTTGCATGCTCTCAGGCTGTTCTGGCCGCTTTTACCGATCTGTTCGGCATGCCCCGCGACCTTGCGTTGCGAATTGCCGCCGGATTCGGCGGGGGTATGGGGCGTATGGGGAAGACCTGCGGGGCCGTTACCGGTGCTTTCATGGTAATAGGCCTGAAATACGGCGCTACTCTCGGTGAGGATAAGGCGAGCAAGGAAAAGACCCACCAGGTCGTCAGGGAATTTGCCGAAAAGTTTGCTTTCCGAAACGGTTCGATTGGCTGCAAAGAGCTGCTGGGATGCGATCTGAGCACGCGGGAAGGCTACGAGCAGGCCAGGGAGAAGAATCTCTTCTACACGGTTTGCCCGAAGCTCGTTCAGGACGCGTCCGAGATCCTGGAAGAGATCCTGGAAGTAACCGATTGAGCCGATCGCGCTCAAATCGGGGACTGCTGTATCCCGCAAGCGCCTGTTTTCTTGCTTCGGGCACGGAAGAATCTCTAAAAGGATTTACTTTATGGAATTGAGGAAGTGAATCCTTCAACTTCTATTGAGGCCGAGAGATGGATGACTCTATCAAACAAAAAGGTCTGGAACTGCTCAGGAAATTCAGTGAAGCTCACGGGGCGCCAGGGTACGAGCATGAAGTCCGTCGCCTCTTCCGCAACGAAATGGGCGAGGGGGTCGTAACCGACAGGGCCGGGGACATCTTCTGCGAAATAAAGGGAAGCTCTTCGGTTCCCCGAATAATGCTGGCCGCGCACATGGACGAGGTCGGCCTGATGGTCCAGTCGATCACCGGCGACGGTTTCATCAGGTTCCTGCCCCTCGGGGGCTGGTGGGCCCATACGCTCCTGGGACAGCGGATGCGCATTAGAACGAGAAGCGGGGTGGAAATTCCGGGCGTCATCGGCGCCAAACCGCCCCATTTCCTCTCGGATGCCGAACGAGACAAGCTAATGAAAATCGAGGACATGTTCATCGATGTGGGGGCAAAGGATGCCGCCGAGGTGCATGCCTTCGGCATTCGTCTCGGAGATACGATAGTCCCCGAAAGCACCTTTACACGGATGCACAATCCGGACTACGTCGTCTCCAAGGCTTTTGACGACCGGGCCGGCCTTTCCCTCATTGTTCAGGCTGCCCGGGAACTTCGGGGCAGAAGCCATCCGAACACGGTTATTGCCGCGGGGACCGTCCAGGAAGAGGTCGGTCTGCGCGGGGCCAGGACTGCAGCCTCTTTTGTGAACCCGGATATTGCGATCGTGGTCGAAGGAGCGCCCGGCGACGACCTGCCCGGGACAGGTAAGGATGAGCGGCAGGCAGCCCTCGGAGCGGGCGTTCAGATTCGGATCGTCGATTCCTCGGCTATCATGAACCGGAATCTTGTCGATTTCGCGACGGATATTGCCGAGAAGAACGGCATTCCCTACCAGGTCGCGGTCCGGAGGAAGGGCGGGACGGACGCCTCTCCGATCCAACTGCACGGGACCGGGGTCCCCGTAATGGTCATGGCCGTTCCTGCGCGCTACGCTCATACGCACAATACGATCCTGAACCTCACGGATTATGTCAACACGTTGAACCTGATTTTGAAAGTGGTCGAGGCAATCGACGAAGAGACTGCAAAGCGGATCGGCAGTTTTGAGGAGAGGATCTAGATCGGGATTTTGTCGATAGTTCGGATTATCTGCGATAATCCGTGCCGGCTTGCACGCCCCGGTTCGTCCGTTGCGACACGGCTTCATGACCGTGCCCCAACGCATTTCAGCGAGGCCGTAAACCGCGCCATAACCCGGCACAAACGACTATGTAAATATTAAGGCCTTCCCGTTTTCCCAACGGGAAGGCCTTTGATTTTCATCTCAATGCTCAATCTCGATCAATGCCTTCCATCGATGATTGCACCGCCGACTGCTCCTGCAGCCGCACCCGCTACGGCGCCTACCGCAAGCGGAGCTCCGGCTATAGCCGCCACACCGACTCCTGCGGCGGTTCCTATTGCACTGCCGCTCAGGATTCTCTGCTCCCTCTGGCTCATTCCGGCGCAACCGAAAGTTCCCGTCAAAAGGACCGATACAAGCACAATTCCAAATATTCTTTTCATGTTTTTCTCCTCCATAGAATTGCCTTAAACTGCTGTTGAGCAATTTCCGTGCCTGTGTCTGCGATATGGGTGTTGCCGCAGGTACTCGTCCAGTTCAGGGGACATCCATCTTCATTCGATTTTCATAACGATGGAGCTGAAAAAAATGTCTACAAAGGAACTCGTTGCATGTTACCTTTCCGGGATGGGTGTGTGTTTGCTGATTCCAAGCGGCCGCAATGACATAATCAGGTTATTCTGAATGAACAGGCCGTTGTTTCGACAATTTCGAAGATGGCGAGATTTTCCCATCAGGTTGTTCGTTTGTATGTTTTTTTACTGTATCGACTGAATGCGAAAGCCTACAGGTATGGGCCTTTTTCACTACAGTTATCGCAATCTCTGGGTTCGCCGACTGACGACTTTCTTCACTGCGGGAGGCATGGGGCTCGTCATTTTCGTTTTCGCCACAGTCCTCATGCTTGCGGAAGGCCTTCAGCAGACGCTCATTTTATCCGGGAGCCCCGGAAACGCCGTCTTCATCAGGAGGTCTTCCGAGACGGAGGTTCAGAGCCTCGTTCAGCGGGAAGAAGCCTCTGTGCTCGAATCCCTGCCCCAGGTCGCAACCGACGATTCCGGACGCAAGCTCTCCGCGCGGGAAGTACTCGTGCTCATCAGCCTTCCCTGGAAGGAATCGGGCAGGGTTGCAAACGTACCCGTTAGAGGCGTGACGCCCGTGACTTCGCTGGAACTGCGTTCCCAGGTCAGAATTATTGCCGGAAGGGACATTAACCCCGGCTCTTCCGAAATTCTGATCGGGACGAATATTGCCAAAAAATTCAACATCGGGGGGCTCGGAAGCAGCATCAATTTCAGCGGCCGCTCCTGGACTATCGCAGGCATCATGGATGGCGGCGGGACTGCTTTCGATTCGGAGATCTGGGGCGACGTGGACTCGTTAATGGGGGCATTCAAAAGAAGCGTCTATTCCTCTGTCATCATCCGGATGAGCGATCCGGGTTCGTTCCGGGAACTCAAAGAGTCCGTTCTCAAAGACCCCCGGCTGGTTGAAGAAACCTGGCGCGAAAATGAATACTATGCATCACAGTCCGAGGTAATGGCCCGGTTCATACGCATTCTCGGCATCAGCCTGACGCTGATATTCAGTCTCGGGGCCATTACGGGGTCCATGATAACGATGTATGCCGCGGTTTCGAGCCGGACTTCGGAGATCGGCACATTGAGGGCCTTGGGGTTTCGGCGCACTTCCATACTGATCTCGTTCATGGCCGAGTCGGTATTTCTGAGCCTGTTGGGCGCCGTAATGGGACTTGCGGGGGCATCGTTCCTGAATAAGCTTACCATCTCCACAATGAACTGGCAGACCTTCTCGGAATTAACGTTCCGCTTTCTCCTGAATGGCCGGATTGCGGCTTACTCGGTGATTTTTGCAGTTATAATGGGTATAACCGGAGGGGCCCTCCCGGCGTTGCGCGCCGCCAGGATGAACATTGTGTCCGCTTTGAGGTCTGAATAGGACGATTTTGGAAACGTTGATGGACGGCTTTTCTTTTGAAGAATTCTCGAAGTTCATTTCCGCACTGAATTATTGTGCCGACAGGCATCGCAATCAGAGGCGCAAGGATATTGAGCGCACGCCCTATCTGAACCACCCGGTCCAGGTTGCGGAACTCCTGTGGCGCGTTGGCGGGGTGCGCGACATGGCCGTTTTGACCGCGGCCCTCCTGCATGATGTCATCGAGGATACCGGCGCCGGACCGGACGAAATCGAGCGCCTCTTCGGGGCCGATGTAGCCGCCCTGGTGCTTGAGGTATCCGACGACAAGAACCTGTCAAAGGCTAGGCGAAAGGAGTTGCAGGTATTGCACGCACCCGGATTGAGCCGGGGGGCGGGCCTGATCAAGATTGCCGACAAGATCTGCAATGTCCGGGACGTTACCTGGTCGCCCCCGCTGAATTGGACCCTTCAGAGGCGGATGGAATACCTGGATTGGGCCGCAATGGTTGTGGAAAGGCTCGGGCATTGCAATCCAGCCCTGGAAGAACTTTTTCGGAAAGTCCTCGCGGAAGGGAAAAAGGAATTGCAGGCGAGCGGACAACATGGATGACGGCTTGCGCTCCACCCATCCCGCCAGCTCCTGGGGCAGCACAGCCGCAACCAAAATACGAAAGGCAAAAGCTCACAACCACGAAATACACGAAAATCACGAAATAAAACAATAGGATAAGGTCGTAGGATGGGTGGAGCGGAGAGTCTGTGTCGTGTTGGCGATGAAAAACAGCCCAAACCCGGTCGGTTACGACACAGGCTCGGAGCGCAACCCATCGATTTTTGGATGAGCGCTACGAGTACGAAACACACGAAAGTCCGTTCGGTTCTCCTCAGTTTTACATGCATCTAAGAGGTTGATGCCAAACGATTTACAGAACGGCCGGCATGAAAATCTTGCTCAAAAAACAAGAAAGTGCCTGATAGTAGTACGGAGAAGCGTCCATTCCGCATCATCTGCTATTGGGCAAAGACGCTCATCTTTTTTGGATAAAGCTTTTCCGCGATCTTCTTATCAATGGACCAGGTCCCCCCGCCGGTTAGCATGAGCCCCAGCGAGATACCGATCACCAGGAGATGGTATTCAAAACCTTCTCCCGGCTGCTTTCCGAACCAGTTCATGAAGAAGCCGTAGGGCCAGTGGACCAGGATTATCGCTCCGATCATGTCGCAAAGGATGCCGAAAGCACATAGCCGAGTCAGAAAACCGAGAATCAGGAAAATTGCGCCGACCGATTCTGCTACTATCACGAGTAGAGTGAGGGCCGCCGGAATGTGGTAATTCTGGGAAAATGCATTGAGCGTTGCGGAAACGCCCTGTCCCCCGAACCACCCGAAAAGCTTCATCGCGCCGTGGGGAAATATGACGGTCCCGAGGAAAACCCTTATGAATAGATTCTGCGATGTTCCCTGAGTCCGGAAAAACCATTCCATATTTTCCTCCATATGAGTTTGGAACCGGGGAGCGATCAGAAAATTCAGGATAATTTAATCATAGCTGACGGATCTGTCGCCATTCCTGAATGATTACGGCCTGTGAAAGGCAAATGGAACCGGGAATGCGAGATGGCTTTACACGGGGCCTCATTTCTTTTACGGTAATTGCTGCGGCTTAAGGGCCGGCAGGAGTGGAATAACGATCTCCGGGATTCATCGGATTTGCTGATAATCGGCGGCACGTATGGAGAAAGTATGAAAAGAGAAGAACGCAAATCGCTGTTCGAAAGTGTGGATATATACCCGGTTACCTGTGAGAAACTGTCGAACGGCAGGTCGGACCTGGAAGTTCTCGAAGGCATAATAGCTGGAGGGACCCGGATTGTGCAGCTGCGCGAAAAAGACCACTGCGAAAGGGATTACTTCCAGCTTGCGGTAAAATTCCGGGAAATCACGGCAAGAGCCGGTGTGTTGCTCTTCCTGAACGATAAGGTGGACGTAGCGATTGTGGTAGGGGCCGACGGAGTGCACCTCGGGCAGGGTGACTTTCCCGTTCCCGCCGCCCGCCGGATTGCTCCGGACCTTCTCATCGGCGCCTCTTCCCATGACCTGGAAGAGGCGCTCCGGGCACAGGAGGAAGGCGCCGATTACGTCAACATCGGACCGATTTTCCCAACAGCAACGAAAGAGGGCGCAGGGCATTTTCTCGGCCCCGATGCCATCGGAAAAATCGCCCCGCAGTTGAAGATCCCTTTTACAGTGATGGGCGGCATCAAGGAATCCAACATCGACATGGTATTGGCAGCCGGCGCCCGGAAGATTGCGGTGGTTACCGCCATAACCCAGGCCCCGGATATTGCCGGGGCTGTCCGGTTTCTCAGGGCAAAGATTCGAGGCCAAAGCTGAACCATGGAAGGCGCAAAGGAATAGAGTCACTTTATTCCTGCCGCTTCACAAGCTGCCGGCTTGGGAACCCCGTCGGCCCTATCTCCCGACTCGTCGTCGCTCGGTGACGGACTCTCCGCCGATTCCCCAGTTGTCGGTATCAACCTCATCGATTACTACAAAAGTGGTCTGGGGGTTCTTTCCGAGAACGTCCGCCAGCAGTTTAGTGACGCCTGCGATCAGCTCTTTCTTCTTTTCCGGCGTGACGCCTTCTTTAGTGATTTTGATGTTCACGTAAGGCATGGTGCTCCTTTCGCCCCATTGAATCAAGGTTCTTCTCCGAGCTTGAGCCTCTCATTGATTTGGTCGATGATTGCCGGGCACTCGCCAATTTCTCTTACGACGAAGTGAGCCCCCGTAGCGAAGAATTTCTTCTCGATGCGCTCCAAATCAAGTTGGAGACTTACCCGATCAGCCCGGTCCAGTTCGTCTTTCGTCATCCCCAGTTCATTGCTCGAATCGAGTATGGCGATCGTCCACATGCCCGCGTTGAGTCCTTCCAGAATATCCGGAACCGTGTCCCCTATTTTGACGATACCCTTGAGCGGATAGACTTCCAGGTTGATCGCGTTCTGCCAGCACATCCAGGGGAATGGCCGTCCCGCCGGAACGTCTGTCGAGCAAACCACCGAGTCCGGCTTGTATCCTCTTTCACGGGCGGCTTCGGCAAGAGCGTCGGCGGCCGGGAAGCTGTGACTGCAGGTAGACCCGATCTTTAGACCGCGCCCTCTGAATTCGGCAACCGTTTCGAGCAGACCGGGAACGGGTTCGGCATGGTTGTCAATTCCCGCGGGCATAGCCTGTTCAAGGTTCCTGTGCAGACGCTCCATATCGTATTCGGAAGGAGGCGCGCCGTAGATGTCCGTCCATTTGGCCGATACGGACTCCGATTGCAGCAGTGCGGACAGGTGGTCCCAATAGGAGAGCCCCATGTGTTCTCGAACTTCTTCAGCGGTTATCTCGACCCAGCTTTCCCGGAAAACGTCCAGGAAGGGATGAATGCTTCCGAAGCTGCCGAAATCCACGGCTGTTCCGGACCAATCGAGGATCACGCCCCGAATCGGACCCTGGAATCTGTTCTTCCTGCTGAATATCTCCATAATCCGGCTCCAATGCTGGTAGTCCGACAAGCACGCGGTGCTGAATCGCATGCTGCAACGATAGGAAATCTCCAGGGGACTTCGAGGTCCTAAACATTGTTCATGGTAGCATGAATTTAAAATCCTTGCGAGTTGGGTAAAGACGATCCTTACTAATTATTCATGGGAAGCTGTTGAGGCAGAAAACATTCCTGGATGAAGTGCATTCCGTTTTAGCTTCAGTTTTTTCCGCTGTCTGGCGATCTATATAATGTGTTTTCTCTTATTTCCGGGAGGCGATGAGGGTTTGGCCGGCGTGCCGTCCGATTTTCCGTGGAGAAGAGGCGTGGCCGGCTGAGAATATGGATTTCATCTATTAGACAGGAGATCGAATGAGGGGCATGAATCTTGGCAGGAAACTTCTTCTAGGCGGCGCGATACTCACACTCATTCCTGTGATAGTCCTCGGTTCTTATACAATAGTGAACATCACCGGAACCCTCGTCGATTTGTCCGAAACAACAACTTTGCAGACGGCCGACAGACTCTGCGATACGGTCAAAAACATCATTGACCAGGAGATCCTGCAGGCGAAGGCAATCTCCGGTCTGCCCGGCGTTTCAAAGGTCATGTCCAGGGTGAATTCCGAGGGACGTGAGAGTACAAAAACGGAGGTCTACTCTCTGAACGTCGAACTGTACGGCATTCTCAAGGAACTCGGCGACCGCTACACGGCAATCTTCGTAATAGACAAGGACGGAGTTTCGTTTGCCGGAGCCAAGAGCGACGGCGACCTGAACTTCTATCAGAAACTGAATTTTACGGACCGCGACTACTACGGCCTTTCCAAGCAAACCGGCAAGCCCGGAGTGTCGGACGCCGTCAGGGGCAAAGCCTCAAAAGAGCCCGTCATAGTCATCTACATTCCCGTGAAGAGCCAAAAGGGCGAGTTCGCGGGGATTCTCGCACTAGCAACCAAAGTAGATAAGCTCGTGGACGCCGTCGCGGAGACCAAAGTGGGCAAATCGGGTTATGCCTTTATGGTTGACGGAAACGGAACGGTGATGGCCCACCCCAAGCGCGATCTGATAATGGAGTCACAGATTACTAAAATTGCGGGACTGGAGAAGATCAGTCAGCGAATGGTGGGACTACAGAGAGGCAGCGAGTACTATACCGAGCAGGGAGTTGCAAAACTGGCTTCCTTTGCGTCCGTCGGAGTGAGGTCCTGGAGCATCGGAGTGATGGTCGTCAAAGATGAGGTAATGGCGTCGGCGAGGGAATTCCGAAACCGTGCGTTGCTCATTGTGGGTATTCTTTTCGGGGCGGCAATGATCCTGGTCTACTTCTTCGGAAGGAGCATTTCCAAACCGATGATCCGTGCAGTCGAAGGCCTCGCGGATGCATCCGGCCAGGTCGCAGCGGCTGCAACCCAGGTTTCCTCTGCAAGTCTGCAGCTGGCCGACGGCACATCGAAACAGGCCGCATCGATTGAAGTGACGTCATCCTCTCTGGAAGAGATGTCGTCCATGACAAAACAGAATGCGGACCATGCCGGGCAGGCAAACAGACTGATGGAACAGACCGCCCTTGTGGTATCGAAAGCCAATGAATCGATGACCCGACTTACGTCCTCCATGAATGAGATTTCGACCGCGAGCGAGCAGACCTCCAAGATCATCAAGACAATAGACGAAATTGCGTTCCAGACAAACCTTCTGGCCCTCAATGCGGCAGTGGAGGCGGCACGGGCCGGAGAAGCGGGGGCGGGATTCGCCGTCGTGGCCGACGAAGTCAGAAATCTTGCGATGAGGGCCGCGGAAGCCGCAAGGAATACGGCCAATCTCATCGAAGGCACCGTCACGAAGATCCGGGAGGGGTCCGACGTAGTGCGGAAAACGAGTGAAGAATTCATGGAGGTGGCGACGAGCGCCGGGAAAATGGGCGAGCTGATCGGCGAGATCGCCGCCGCTTCGGCGGAACAATCCCAGGGGATCGAGCAGATCAATAAAGCCGTAAACGAGATGGACGTGGTGGTGCAGCAGAATGCGTCCAATGCCGAAGAATCAGCTTCAGCCTCGGAGGAGATGAGCGGGCAGGCCGAACAGATGAAGGCTTTCGTCCACGACCTCAAAGGCCTGGTTTACGGTTCGGATTCAGAAGTTCGGATTGCGGCATCCGAAAAAGGAAGCGGTAAAAAAGTAAACGGCAAAAAAGCCGCGAAAGGAAAAGTCGCGCTCGCCGAGCCTCAACCGGCTGCAGAAGAAAGAGAAAACGCACGTATTCCTGTAAGAACTAAAAAGAAACCGGAAGAAATGATCCCCTTCGATGAGGACGTATCGGATTTTTAGCCGATCGCTGCATCCCAGACGTTGTTTGGGAAGCTTCCATTCCCGTCGAGTTGAGGGGCCATAACCGAAATGTCATTCCGTCCCTCCTGTCCTGCGGACCCAGGCAACGTCTTTTTGTTGCCCGTGCCGGAGGCAAGAGGGCTCTGAGTGAAGTACCAATGTTGCCAGCCTCTTTCCTGAGGGGCAACCGCCCCCTTCCGACCTCCGCAAACAAAACCGGGGAAGCAGGCAAACCTGCTTCCCCGGTGAGGCTCTCGTAATACTATTTCGAAGTGCCGCTATCGAAACGCTGTCGAGCTACTTCTTTGCAGTCTTGGACAGAGCGTCCGCGAAAGCTGTCTTGGCGATTTCACCCATCTGGCCGAGGTTTTCGACAACGGTGATGCCGGCTTCGCGCATGGCCTTGATTTTGCCCTGGGCCGTTCCGCTGGAACCGCTGATGATTGCGCCGGCGTGGCCCATACGGCGTCCCGGAGGTGCCGTCAGACCTGCGATGAAGCCGATGACGGGCTTCGTTACGTTCTTCTTCACGAAGTCGGCAGCGTCTTCTTCGGCCGAACCGCCGATTTCGCCGACCATGATGATCGCCTTGGTTTCGGGGTCAGCCTGGAAAGCCGAGAGGCAATCGATGAAGTTTGTGCCGTTGACCGGGTCTCCACCGATACCGATAACCGTGCTCTGTCCCATGCCGAAGCGCATGATCTGGTGAACGGCCTCATAGGTGAGGGTTCCCGAGCGGGAGACGATACCGACGTGACCGGGAGCATGAATATGGCCCGGCTGAATGCCGATTTTGCACTGGCCCGGAGTGATGATGCCGGGGCAGTTCGGGCCGATCAGGCGGCTTTTGCTCTTCTGAAGGTAGTTCTTGACCTTCAGCATATCCACTACGGGGATGCCTTCGGTAATCGCAACGATCAGCGGGATGCCCGCATCGATCGATTCCAGGATGGCATCGGCGCAGAATGGGGGCGGAACAAAAACCATTGCCGCATTGGCTCCTGTTTCCTTCACCGCTTTTGCAACGGTATTGAAAACAGGGATTCCTTCGACGGCCTGGCCGCCTTTGCCCGGCGTTACGCCCGCCACGACATTCGTGCCGTAGTTCTTACAGGTAAGAGTATGGAACTGGCCTTCGCGGCCGGTAATACCCTGAACCACCAGTCTTGTATTTCGATCCACCCAAATGCTCATGATTTCCCCCTTCTACCCTTTAGCGACTTGTGCAATTTTTTGGGCGGCGTCTGAAACGTCTTTTGCCGTTATGAGATTGAGCCCGGATTCGCTGAGAATCTTACGGCCCTCTTCAACATTGGTCCCTTCCATACGAATTACGACCGGGACTTTGATGCCGACTTTCTTTGCCGCTTCGACAACACCGTTGGCAAGTCTGTCGCACCGCAGGATACCGCCGAAAATATTGATAAGGACACCCTTAACGGCCGGGTCTGCCAGAATGATCCGGAAGCCGTTCTCGACCTGTTCGGCACTCGCACCGCCGCCGACGTCGAGGAAGTTGGCCGGGGCCGCGCCTGCCTGCTGAATGATGTCCATCGTGGCCATTGCGAGGCCTGCGCCGTTAACCATGTTGCCGATGTTGCCGCCGGGCATCTTGATATAGTTCAGCTCGAACTTGGACGCTTCGACTTCGAACGGATCTTCTTCATCGAGGTCCCTGTATTCCTGGATGTCCTTGTGGCGGTACATTGCGTTATCGTCGAAATTGATTTTGCCGTCCAGGGCGATGACTCTGCCGTCCTTGGTCAGGATGAGAGGATTGATTTCCACCAGGGAGCAGTCATAGTCCACGCAGAGTTTATAGAGCTTGAAAGCCATGGCGGTGAACTGCTTTACGAGGTCGCCCGAGAGGTTGAGCCCGAATGCCAGTTCGTTTGCATGGTAGCCCTTCATGCCAAGAAGAGGATCTATGTAGACCTTGATGATCTTTTCGGGAGTCTTTGCGGCAACTTCTTCGATGTCCATGCCGCCAGCCTCGCTGGCCATGAAGACTATTTTGGCGGTCCCTCTGTCGGGGAGCACGCTGAGATAAAGCTCTTTCTCAATAGGAAGCCCTTCTTCTACGAGGAGCTTCTTGACCAGCTTGCCTTCCGGCCCGGTCTGGTGTGTTACGAGGGTCATCCCCAGAATGCTGGATGCGTACTGTTCGACCTCGGCAGCATTCTTCGCAAGCTTAACCCCGCCGCCTTTTCCGCGTCCGCCGGCATGGATCTGGGCTTTTACAACTACCGGAAAGGTTCCCAGTTCCGCGCCGATCTTCTTCGCTTCGTCGACGCTGAAGGCCGCTTTCCCTCGAGGGATGGGGACCCCATACTTTTGAAACAGTTCTTTGGCTTGAAACTCGTGAATCTTCATAATTCTCCTCGCTATCCCCGAAACAACTTCATCATGTGCAGAGCATGTCTCACCAACGAGAGCCCTAGTCCAAAAAGCGTCTGCTTCGCAATTATCTATTCCTAAATGAAACTTCTCACAATGTCAAACATTGTTTTGTAATTCCGGCAGTCTAAAATTTTGCGGGTTCCCTGCACTTGCATTAATTGCACAGTCCGGAAGTCCAAATTTCCCAGTCCGGAGATTTCGCACAACTGCTCATGATGAGCGATCGGGATTTGCCGCGGATTTCACAAGGCAATGCGATCGGGTTCCTGCCTTGTGCTAAACCATAAATATAGCACCTTTCGGCGAAACATGTTTCCCTAATGTAATCAACTTTGCATATATTAGGTAAATCGCCGGTTTATGCGAACACCTGCTCGACGTTCTTCATGCATCTCGAATAGAATGCGGCGGGAGATCCGACCGCACAGCTTGTCCCTCTTTTCGCAACATGTGCAGTGCGACATTTTCGAAAAGGCGACTCCGGGCGCACGCCTTTTCGCTGCCTGCGGAGCGGATGCGAAGATAATTGGAACTGGAGGCGCCCGGTATGATAATATTGAGTTTCTACCTCCTGCCTGGTGAGGGAAATTTCGGGCACGGGGTCCGGTCGGTGCTTTCCAAATGAAGGCTAATCCGGTAATCTAACAACAAATATCCAGAAATACGCTTTTGCCTGGAAAACGAGTACTCATACCGAACGCCGCCGGGGGATCCCCGGATGGGCGGCTTTTGTCATGCTTCATGGAAGCTGCAGGAAATCAGTCTCTGGAAAGGAATTGAGCCGGATGGATTACGAACCGGTAATCGGACTCGAGATTCACGCTCAGCTAAACACGAAAAGCAAAGTGTTCTGCGGATGCTCGACCAGGTTCGGAGCGAGCCCGAATACGCACACCTGCCCCGTTTGTCTCGGCATGCCCGGGGTTTTGCCGGTGCTGAACCGCGAGGTGGTCGAATACACCATCCGAATGGCGCTGGCCACCCATTGCAGTGTTGCTCCCTATAGCCGGTTTGCCCGAAAAAACTATTTCTATCCGGATCTCCCGAAAGGGTACCAGATCTCCCAGTACGAACTGCCGCTTGCGCGAAACGGTTGGGTGGAGATCGAACTCGAAGGCGTGACGAAGCGCATCCGGATTCACCGGATACATATGGAAGAGGATGCGGGAAAGCTCATCCATGACGAGCACCAGCCAGTGAGCCAGGTGGATTACAACCGAACCGGCGTTCCCCTGATCGAAATCGTCAGCGAACCGGACATCGCCTCGTCCGAGGAAGCCGCCGCATACCTGAAGAAGCTTCGGGAGATCCTTCGCTATCTTGAAATCTGCGACGGCAACATGGAGGAGGGGAGCCTTAGATGCGATGCAAACATTTCGCTACGGCCGATTGGAGTCAAAGAGCTGGGTACGAAGGCCGAACTCAAGAATATGAACTCGTTCAAGAACGTCCAGAAGGCGCTCGACTTCGAAATCAGAAGACAGAAGGTAGTGCTCGAGCGCGGTGAAGCGGTAGTGCAGGAAACCAGGCTCTGGGATGCCGGGCGAAACGTCACGCTCAGCATGCGCGGCAAAGAGGAGGCCCACGACTATCGCTACTTCCCCGATCCGGACCTCGTGCCGGTGGTCGTGAGCGAAGAGTGGGTCGAGCAGGTCCGCCAGGTCCTTCCCGAACTCCCCGATGCGAAGCGCGAGCGGTTCCTGGCCGACTATGGCCTTCCCCCGTATGACGCGCAGGTGCTGACTTCCTCCAAACCCCTGGCCAACTACTTCGAATCGGCTGTGAAAGCTTTTCCGCAGCCCAAGACGGTCAGCAACTGGATGATGTCCGAACTCCTCCGCGAACTGAACCGCGATAATCGGGAAATCGAGGAATGCCCCGTCGCTCCCGATAACCTGGCACAACTGTTGAGCCTGCTCGACTCGGGCGTGATCAGCGGCAAAATAGCCAAGACGGTTTTCGAAGAGATGTACGCGACCGGGAAAGCCGCACGCGCCATTGTCGATGAAAAAGGACTGGTGCAGGTCCGGGATGAATCGGAAATCGAATCGGCAATCGATCGGGTACTGGCTGAAAATCCGAAGGAAGTCGAGCAGTTTCGGTCCGGGAAAGACAAGCTGTTCGGATTTTTCGTCGGGCAGGTCATGAGGCAGACCAAAGGCAAGGCGAACCCTCAGCTTGTAAACGAAATTCTGAAAAAGAAACTGGCCGGGTAGAAGTCTCACCCTGCTTGTAGTGCATATGCCGGAAGCCGGCTCTCCCGAGGAGTAATAAAATGCCGCAACAATGGTTACCGCCGATCTATTGGGAAAACGATGCCGTCGCAATACTCGACCAGAGGATTTTGCCGCACCAGGAAAAAACCCTCCATTGCACCACAGCCGATGCGGTGATCAAGGCGATCAAGACGATGGCCATCCGCGGCGCTCCAGCCGTCGGAGTTGCCGGAGCGCTTGCCCTGGTGCTGGGCGCCCGGGCGACCCAGGCGAAGGATTCAAAGGAGTTCCGGCGCAAGTTTTCCCAGATCTGCCAGAAAGTGAGGGAGGCGCGGCCCACGGGCGCAAACCTCGGATGGGCGGTTGAACGGATCTATTCCATATTGGTGGAGAATCCGAAGGCGGAAATTCCTGAGCTGCAGCAGCGCATTCGGGCGGAAGCCGATGCCATTCTGGCCGAAGACATCGCCGTCAACCAGCAGATGGGAAAATGGGGAAGTGAGGTAGTCCCCAGGGGGGCAAACATACTTACCTATTGCAACGCGGGTGCGCTCGCGACTGCCGATTACGGGACCGCGGTGGGGGTTATCCGCGCCGCGTTCGAAAAGGACCCGTCCGTGCGGGTCTACTCCTGCGAGACCCGTCCCTTCCTGCAGGGAGCCAGGCTGACCGTGTATGAGTTGATGCGTGCGGGCATTCCGGTAACTCTCATAACGGATAACGCCGTCGGGAGCCTCATGAGCCAGGGAAAGATCGATATGGTCGTGGTCGGCGCGGACCGAATCGCCGCAAACGGCGATACGGCGAACAAGATCGGCACCTACATGGTGGCAGTGCTTGCCAAGACACACGAAATTCCCTTTTATATCGCCGCACCGAGATCGACGATCGACCCCGGCCTGTCGGACGGAAGCGGCATCCCGATCGAGCAGCGCGACCCGAAGGAAGTGACCCAACTGTTCGGAAAACAGATTGCACCGGAAGGAGCTAATGCGCTCAATCCGGCTTTCGATGTTACTCCGAACAAGTACATCTCCGGGATCATCACGGAAGTCGGCGTGCTGAGAAAACCGTTCGGGAAAGCGATTCGGAAGGCGTTGGAGATTTAGACAGGCGAAGAATAACCGGGACCCGAGGTAGGGTGGGCACAGGCTCTACCGTGCCCACCATCCGCCCTCTCGGATCAGACCGTAGGCAACTTAAGGACCTGCGGCGCCACACCCCCATTGAGAGACGGGTACCAATCGGAAGGGGCCGTAGTTTTTGAGGTTCGTTCCCTTCTCAGCCGCTATCGAATACGACTCCTTTTTCCGTATGACGACTGTCCCGTGTTTCCAGGTACCGACTTATGCCTCTCCGGACAATCATTCCCTGACCTTCCGAAAAACGATGGGTTGTCACCCATCCGCTCACTTCGTGCTGTTGCTTCAACCGTCAACCGAGCACAAACCAAAAAGAGAAACAAGCCGGGTAGGGTGGGCACAAAGCTTTATCGTGCCCACCATCCGTCCCCCGGATCAGGCATGGCGGGAAAAGCGCTCATCGGCCGGCCTGCCGGGGCGGGGTTCCCAAGGCGGACCTTGGGAACCAGCGGCGTATTTCCATAAAGCAACAATTGCGTCTAATCCTGCCCATGCTTTTGCGATTTGAGGATGTATTTCTTCACCGTCCTTCTGTCGAGTCGGACGCGGCGGGAGACTTCCTCATAGGTGCCGAATTTTTCATACAAAAGCCCGCAGTATTTCTCCAGAAGCTCTTCGGCGCTCATCGGGTTGTCTTCGATTCGGGAAAGCAGGCAGGGTGCACCGTCCCGGGCAAAGTCCTCTACGCCGAGGTCATGGCCGATTCGCTTCGTTAGAAGTATCCTTCGGACCGCCTGCTCCAGTTCGCGAACATTTCCCGGCCACTGGTAGTCGGGGCCGAGCCCGTCCTCTATTACACCCCGAACCATTGCGGCCAGTTCATTTGACTCCTCGCCGATTATGCGCCCCATGACATGGGCAATCATCTTTTCGAGTTCTTCGGGATCTTCCTGCAGGCGCTGCCTCAGCGACGGAACGATGATTACATCCGAGCAAAGGCGGTAGAAGAGGTCTTCCCGGAATCGGCCTTTCCTGTGCAGATCGTCTATCCGGCGATTGGTTGCCGCGATCACACGGCCGCTGAACCGAAGTTGTTCGTGGCTCCCCACCGGAGTGAACGTCCTGTCCTGAAGGACCTGGAGAAGCTTCACCTGGATCGGAACGGATATGTCCCCGATTTCGTCCAGGAAAATCGATCCGTGCGGAGTGCACCGGGAGAATATGCCCTGGTGGCCCTCAACCGCACCGGTGAAAGCACCTTTCCTGTGGCCGAAGAGTTCCGATTCGATAAGGGTCTCGGCGAACTGGGAAAGATTGATCGCAATGAAGTTGCGAGTAAAACTCTCGGAGAAGCACCCTTTTTTCTCATCATACGGAATAAAGCCCGAACGTCCGATTGCCGCGGCCGCCGTGCCTTTTCCCGTTCCAGTTTCGCCGAGCAGAAGGGTTGAAAAGTCCTCCATCCGGTTCCAGAGGTACTGCTCATACCAGCGAATGTCATGGGTAAATACATTGTTCCAGAGATGCAGCCGCAGTTGGCGCATGGATGGACTAGACCCTGTGAGTCCCTGGTGGATGAAATAAAAGGCCCTCCGTATCTGGTAGAGCATGGCGAAAAAACGAATGGATTCCGGGATGCTGAATCCTCTTTCGGCAAACATGCCCAGCGCTTCGCCAGAGAATGGAACAGGGCAGAGATCCCGGCCCGAACGAATTTGTTCCTGGATCAAAGTGTCGAACCTGTCCATCAGACGATGAAAAATGTCGAACAGGAACGCCGCCTGAAGGTCTCCGCGATCTTCCGCCGGATAGAGGCGAAGGTCGGCGGAACCGTTTCGCGCAAGTCGCTCTACGCGGTCCCGCACTTTGACGATGATCTTGTCGAGACACTCCTCGTCGGATGTCCCGGCCGGGCATTCCGCGATTCTCAAATCCAGTTCGGTCCGCTCTGTGCTGAACGGATTGCAGAATGCAGCGCGCGCGACCAGATTAAAAAAAGTCCGATCGTTACTAGAGAATTTTGTATTTTTCGGCATGCATTATTTGTATACAATGTATGCGTTTTTTGTCAAACATCAACTTCGTCAAATCTACCCGATAGAACGTCGCTGCAAATATTTTCGCGTAATATCGAAGGCTATTTATCATGTCTCGGAGTGGCATGTTCTATGCTTTTTATTTCGAGATACCCATATAGAATGCCGACAAGGAGTATCGATGTTCGAAGTGATGATTGCTCTGGCGATTCTGGCTGCGGTTCTGGCCGGCCTGATCCTGCCCTGGATCAACCGAAACAGGATACAAAAAATGCGGCAGGAACTTGCTCAACTGCGGCAACAGGTTGCAAAACTCGAAGCGGGCGCGGGCAGACCGGCCGAAACTGAAGCGGCCCCGGCCGACGAACCGGAAGAAATTACCGGAATTCATTGGGAGCTTCCTCAACAGGATCCGGTCGAGCCGCAAACGCCCGCCTGGAATGCCGCCGGTCCGCCTGAAGGCGCCGGGACAGTTTCGGACCAAAACCCAGAAGCCGCATTTTCATTTCGACATACCGCGCAATCTGAACCCGCGTCTGCAGGCGACAGGAAATCCGAAGGCTTCGAACTCCAGTTCGGCGGCAGGATCTTCGTGTGGTTCGGTGCCGTTGCCTTGGCCCTAGCCGGTTTTTTCCTGGTCAAGTATTCGATCGAAGCAGGTCTCCTTAGTCCGGCCGTGCGCGTTGTCATGGGATCGATCTTCGGCATTGCTTTGATTTTCACCGGCAGCAAAGTCAGGACAAAAGAGGGCTTCGCAAACGGGGTGCGCATCGCTCAGGCACTGTCCGGTTCGGGGATTGCCATCCTGTACGCATCCTTTTATGCCGCGACGGGCATTTACGACCTCATCCCTGTCTACGCAGGTTTCGCGGGCATGGCGGCCGTGACGGCAACGGCCGTG
This sequence comes from Pseudomonadota bacterium, assembly GCA_023416335.1. The sequence continues at coordinate 35,226 of JAEZHY010000199.1, forward strand.
GTGCTTTCCCTGTGGCACGGGCTGCCTCATGCGATACTCGGTATGATGGGCGGCTTTCTTACTCCGGCCCTGCTGCGATCGCCGCATCCGCAGGCCTCGATCCTTTTCCTATATCTCTTCCTGGTGCTTGCCGGATTGATGGCGATCATCCGCTACAGGAAATGGTGGTCCTTGAGTCTGCCCGCCGTAGGGGCCGCTTTTGCGTGGGTGCCGATCTGGGTTTTCAGCGGGCATTTCTCGCAGGCCGACACCCTGTGTATCGGCCTGTTCCTGATTGCCTCAGCCGCTGTGGCGGTTATTTGCTCCAAAGAGCAATATGAAAGAGACCTCCCTGATCCCACCGCCCGGTTGGGGACCATTCCGGTGCTAAATTACCTGGCCACCTGCGGCGCACTCGTTTTGACGGCCTTCGCGGCAGTTGAAGGCGGACCTGGAGCAAAAGAGTGGTTGCTCTTTGGCGTTATGACCCTCGGAGGGCTGTGGCTGGCTCACTACAGGGAAAGACTCTATTTCCCGGTGCCGTGGGTATCTGCGGCCGCAAGTGCAGCCATGCTTGCAGAGTGGGACTTCGGTGCCCCGCAGGTGTTTGCCTTTGTCCTGGCTATATTTGCAGTCGTTCACATCCTTGGCGCATACTACCTGCAAACCCGGAAGACGTTTCCGCTCAACTGGGCGGGACTGACGGCCGCGAGCAGTCTGGGCTATTATCTGCTGGGCTATAACATGCTCCTTTCCACCCGGGCTTTTTCAGGTATCCCGCTGTTCTGGGGACTACTGGCGCTTTCTCTTGCCGCTTTCGCCTTTTATTTGCTGATGGATACCCTGCGGAGGTTTCCGACAGATCATCCCCGCAAACAGCATCTGTTGGCCGTTTACTCAGGAGTGGTCGCCGCGTTCGTATCCATCGGCCTTACCGTCGAACTCAAGCGGGAGTTCCTTTCGGTGGCGATTGCCGCCGAACTGGCTGCGGTCGCCTGGATCGATACGAAGGTGGACATACGGGCACTACGCAGGATAGCCGCGCTTCTCGGCTGCGTTTTCGGTTTCCTTTTGATCCCGCAGATCCTCCTGGTTCTGCAGCTTACCTCATTCAGTCTTGTGGAAGCGGAACTTCATCTCCAGGAAAGCATCCCGATTGTGAAATGGCCCATTTTTCAGCTCGGCCTGCCCGCCTTGTGCTTTCTTGGCGGCAGTTACCTGCTCCGGGGAGAGAAAGACGACAGGCTCGTATTTTCGTTGGAAGCCGCGGCAGTGGGTCTTATCGGGCTCATGGGGTACTATCTCACGCGCCATATTTTCCATATCGGGCAGGATGTTCTTTTCGTAAAGGCAGGCTTCATCGAGCGAGGAGTCGTTACCAATATCTTCTTCGTTTATGGCCTTTGCTGCCTTTGGAGCGGAAGAAAATGGGACCGGGCGGCCGTTTCGCTCGGGGGGATGATTGTTACAGGTGTTGCGTTATTCCGGATCGTCTACTTCGATTTGTTCATCCATAACCCGCTCTGGTCGGCACAGAATGTCGGGTCGATTCCGATCCTGAACGGGCTGCTCGTAACTTACGGACTGCCCCTGCTCTGGATATGGCTGACGATGAAAGAACGCCCCCGCCTTGGTGCGGTCGAATGGAGCAGGTACGGCTATGGGTTCATGCTTCTGCTTGCATTTGTGTGTATAACCCTGAATGTGAGGCAGCTTTTTCAGGGTCCGTTCTTGAACGGCCCTTCCGCCCAAAATGCGGAAATATACGCCTACTCCGCCGTCTGGCTGGTTTTCGGCATTGCGCTCCTTTTCCTCGGGACCCTGAGGCGGGACAAGATGATCCGAGTGGCTTCGCTGCCGGTCATCCTGCTGACGATGGCCAAGGTGTTTCTCTATGACGCCTCGACCCTTACCGGCTTGTGGCGCGCGTTCTCCTTCTTTTGCCTCGGTCTCTGCCTTATCGGTATAAGCTGGTTTTATACGCGATTTGTTTTTAATGTAAAAGGGCGGTGACACTCTTCTGAAAATTCAACAAAAGTGAAACAGTGAGCCGTGAAGGGTGGGCACGGGTTTATCGTGCCCACCGTCCATCCCGTTGGAACAAACCTCATCGGGATGGCCGGACGGTGGGCACCAAAAACCCTGGTGCCCACCCTACATTGCTGCTGTTCCCCCTTTAGGTGGCTTTCCCATCATGAGAGCGAAGTCTCATCCTCGTTCAAAACTGCGTTTTGGGAAGCCGCAGCCCTACACTACTGCCGTTCTCCCTTTAAGTGACGGCATTTAAGGGCGAATGCCAATACTACACCGCATGTTTGGCCGATTCATCAGGATGCGGATCGTATATGTGGTCCCGCGTTATGGGCAGGTCATTGTTCAAACCGTTTGTGAAAAGGATCTGATAGAGGCGGGTATCGCCATATTTAAACGAGGCGGAGGATCCGTTCAGGTACAGCCGCCACATCCGGATGAATCTCTCATCGAAAAGGTCGCGTATTTTGGTGATATTGCGTTCGAAGTTGTCGATCCACCTGTCGAGTGTCCTGGCGTAATGCATCCGGAGTCCCTCTACGTCCAGTATGCTGAAGCCCGCTCGTCCCATTTCCTCCAGAGTCTCCGAGAGAGTGGGGAGGTAGCCCCCGGGGAAGATGTACCGCAATGTCCAGGTGTCTGTGGGACTCGCAACGTCTTTTGCTATCGTGTGCAGCAGCCCTATGCCGCCTTTTCTCAGCAGTCCGGCGACCTTTTCCATGAAAACAGGTATGAATTTCTTGCCTACATGCTCGAACATGCCAATGGACACGAACTTGTCGAACGTCCCGGAAAGATGCCTGTAGTCCTGGAGCCTGATTTCCAGCCGGTTGCCTAATCCGAGTTCTCTTGTCCTGCGGCCTGCAAATTCAAATTGATTGCGTGAGAGGGTAATGCCGGTGCCGCATGCTCCATATTTGCCGGCTGCATGAAGAAGCATGCCGCCCCAGCCGCAGCCTATATCGATAACTCTGTCCTCGCGGCCGAGCATGAGCTTCCGGGCTATGTGGTCGTACTTATTGCGCTGAGCCTGCTCCAACGTGTCGTTCTCGTTTTTGAAGTAGGCGCATGAGTATGTCAGGCTTTCGTCCAGGAAAAGCGAGAAGAATTCCTGGGTAAGATCGTAATGTTGGGCAATGTTTTGCTTTGCCCGATCCGCTGTACCCCTCGTTTTCACGTACAGGGGGAGAAGTCGCATTTTTTGGAGGAAAGACAATCCGTCGCCGTCGAAACGCACGATGAAACCCAGGCGGAGAAGTTCCTGCAAGTCGCCTTCGACTTCGAGATCGCCGGACACATAGGCTTCACCGAATCCGAGAAATCCCTTCGTCACAATCTCTCCGGCGACCCGGGGCGTTTTGATGAGCAACACTACCTTCGGCTTACACCCGAACTCGATTTTTTCTTCATCCCAGAAGTGAAAGGAAAAAGCTGCTGAAGGATCACTGCGATGGATTGTTTTGGCCAGTTCAACGATCGCTTTCTTCATCCCGTTAGCCTCCCGTCGGGAAACAAACAGCCTCCCGCGAAGCTGATGTCGCTAACGCGACACCGCGATGGGGGGGAATAAAGCTCGTAAAATTATTTTACGCCCCCGTGCGCGCATACTCAAAAAAAGATGGGGCGCTATTGGTTGGAAAATCGGGCGAATGCGAACGCGATTGCACTCTTTGGATTGTCGAAGGAAGAAATTTCTTCCACTATGGTCGATTATTTTCTCCTTTCTTGATTCACGTCAATTTAAATAGGAACACTTGCAGCTAAAATCAACAGACCTGGAAATGAGACAGTTGCTGCCCGGGTTCAAAGTAATTTGGGATCGGGCGAAAGTGGAATTCTGGAGGAAACGCAGAGATGATCTGGTCGGAAGAAGCCGAGAAGGCCGTGGAAAGAGTCCCTTTCTTCGTTCGGAAACGCGTACGCAAGCAGGTCGAAAAGGAAGCCGAACAGAGCGGAAGCAGTCGGGTGTCGATCGTACACGTCCGGGCATGCCGCGAGCGGTTCATGTCCGGCAAGGGAATCGACATAAAAGGACATCAGATCGAGACCTGCTTCGGGGCAGGCGGGTGTGAAAACCGGGCGGTCGAAAGTGCCGGGCTTGTTGAAGATTTGGAGCGGCTGTTCGCAAAACGCGACGTGGGCGGATTTCTCGGCCGTACGGTTCGGAGCGGACTCAAAATGCACCATGTGTTTCGAGTATCGGTTTCGGACTGCCCGAATGCATGCTCGCGGCCCCAGATAGTGGATATCGGGATCATCGGTGCGTGCAGACCCGGTGTTTCGGATGAGTCCTGTACGGGATGCGGCGCATGCACGGCGGTGTGCAGGGAAGACGCGATCAGGCTTCCGGGACGGGAGGCGAAAGATAGTTGTTCCGAGTCGCCTCTTTTTGATTACGACAAATGCGTGCAATGTGGAAAATGCACGAGGGTGTGCCCTTCCGGCGCAATCAGGCAAAGAGCGGAGGGTTACCGCATCCTGGTTGGAGGCAAGCTCGGCAGGCATCCGCAGTTGGGGCGGGAGTTGGACGGGATTTTTACGGAGAAAGAAGTTTTGGCAGTCGTAAATTACTGCCTGGATATCTATTTCGCCAACAGCACGGCCGGGGAACGGTTCGGGGCGGTTCTCAACCGGATCGGATATGATTCAATCCGACCCGGCTCGACAACATAGTCGTATTCTCTTGCGGTTACCGTCCCACCTTCCGCGCAAGTCCGGCTGCGTCTTCAACGCATTTCTCAACTGCTCCGGAAACGGATTCGAATGACGTGTCCCTTTCGTCGGAGAGTCCCAGCGGATAGCCCGGGATGTGTTCGAATTCATGCCGGACAAAGAGCACAAGCGGAATGGCCAGAATCAGGCCCGGAATTCCCAGCATTACCTCGCAGAATATCAAGGCGGCCAGCGATACGGCCATCGGGAGTCGAACGATCCCTCCAATTATCCTGGAATTGAGGAAGTATTCGAGCTTGTGAATGCTGATGAGCAGGATCAGGCAGACACCGGCTCCCCAAAGTCCGATGGAGACGAATGCATTGAAGATCAGGACCGTGTTCGAAATCAGGTTGCCGATTACGGGAAAGAGACCGCAGAAAAAGACGATGAAAATCATCAGAAAAGGATGCGGCAGCCCGAGACCGACGATCGCAATCGATGAAATGACCGTATTGATCAGGGAGATAATGACCTGGCCGCCCATAACCCGCCTGAAGTAAGCATAGAAGATCCTGAGGCGAACCTGCATAAACCGGTACAGAAAACACATCAGGCTGTCCGGATTGCGCGTAAAAGTCTGCTCCACCCTTTCGGCTTCGAAATAGAAGAAAAGATTGATGACCAGCGCGAAAATGAACTGGATTATTCCCTTGTAGAGAGGGGTGAGGCTGTCCAGCAAGAAACGCAAAATGCCGGAACTTGCCTTCAGTGCCGCTCCCTTTACTTCGTCGACGTCAATGTACTGCGAAAGGTTCCACTTCGCTCCGGCTTCCTTGAGGACCTTGACCAACTGGACCTGCAATTGGCTGGTCAGTTCCGGGAAATTCTTGAGCATAAGAGGGATTACCTTGTAGGTAATCAGGATGATCGTCAGGATAACCAGAATGTACAGAACGGAAAACAATATTGCCCTCGGTATGAAGGGCGCAAACCTGTGAACGTCCCGGGTCATGAAGTCGGATATGAAAAACAGGAAAAGAAAGGAAATTGCGAATACCATCAAATGCGAAAGCGAGAAGATGACGGCGGTCCCGATCAGGAACGCATACCCGACAAGATACGGGTGGCTCTCGATCAGGGGATTTCGCTGCCGTTCCCATCTGGATTCAGTGCCGGATCCGTGCCGGATGGCGCAGATCAACTCATCCAGGGTGTCTCTCCTGGATTCGGGATGTTGCCTGGGGTTTTTCTGCATTAAATCTTCCTGTTCTTTGGACCGGGAAGGCGGATCGCACCGGTCCCCGGTCGGAGGGCGAAATTACCGATAATCATACCCTAATCGGTTCGACATCGACAATAATTAAGTCCTGCAGACACAATACCGGGCCATTTTCGAGAAGCTCGGGTCGAGCCGAAGGGACCCGCTGCCGGCACCGGATTATCGAGGGTAGACTATCCGGCGGTTATTCTTATTATTACGTTACAACCCGTTTCCCAATCGGGTATAATTGCAGATAAGGACGTTGATGATTTCGAATATCTGAATTCGCCCGCTAATTAATATCGTCTGAAAATAACTTAGAAGTATCTACCGGTAGAGATGGAGGGAAGACTAGTTATGGATCTGTCATCAAAGGTCAGCCGGACGGCAGGAAAGCATTCTCCCCTGGAAGAAGCGATCCGAAAGTTGCCGATCCCCATATCCTTGGTCTTTAAGGGGAAAGATGGAAAAATAAGGCCCGCCGCTTTTAAAGAGACCGACATGCAGCTCGTCTGCAAAGGGCACGAGAGGATCGCGGAAGTCTTCCCCAGGACAGTCGAAAAAAACAGGAGCATCATTCTGGAGGCTGTTCCCGCGGATGCATCCTCTCCTGTAAAGGGTAAGAAGGTCGCGGTACTCTTCTCCGGAGGGCCGGCAGCCGGCGGTCATAATGTTCTGGCCGGCCTGGCGGTTGCGCTGGGGGAAGAAAATCACCTGTTCGGTATCAGGAAAGGTCCGAAAGGTCTTATCAACGGAGATCTTTTTGAGATCAAAAAGGATAATATCAAATCGATCATCAATATAGGCGGTTTTGATTTCCTTGGTACGGACAGGACAAAGATAAAGACTCCCGAGCAGTTTCAAAAAGTTAAAGAAACCGTTGTAAAAAACAACCTGGACGGACTCGTAGTGATAGGCGGCGACGACTCGAACACGAATGCAGCGTTCATCGCGGAGTATCTGGCGCGCGAGGGCGTGGATTGTGCCGTGATCGGCATTCCCAAGACGATCGACGGCGATATGGCCGCGGGGAAATATCTGCCCATTTCGTTCGGGTTCGACACTGCAACGAAGATCTTCTCCGAGCTTGTCGGGAACCTCACCCAGGACGCGGCTTCGGCTGTTAAGTACTATCATTTCGTGAAGCTCATGGGACGAACCGCGAGCAAGATCACCCTCGAGGTGGCCCTTCAGACCAAGCCGGCTGTCACACTCATATCCGAAGAGATCGCCGAAAAGAATTTGTCCCTTGACCAGATTGTCGACTACGTTGTCCGGATCATCACGGAGCGGCGACTCAAGGGCATAAACCACGGTGTGATTCTCATTCCGGAAGGGCTCATCGAGTTTATCCCCGAAATGGGACGCCTGATAGGCGAACTCAACAAGGTCCTGGCCGAATACGAAAGTGATATCACGGATCTGCCCACGCTCGAAAACAAACGGGAATTCATCTACCCGCATCTTTCCGCCCAGTCGGCTCAACTCATGGCTTCTCTGCCTCCCGATATCCAGGAGATGCTCATCCTCGACCGCGACGACCACGGCAATGTCAAGGTTTCGCAGATCGAAACGGAAAAGCTTCTGATCGACAAGATTCGGTATCGCATGTCCGAGATCAAGCGGCATGCCGATCGCTTCTTCGGTGACGGCGACGGCAAAATCAAGGCGACCCCCGAGCAGATCGAGGGCTTCAAGAAGGCAACTCTTTCGACGCAGTCGCATTTCCTGGGCTATGAAGGCCGCAGTTCCAAGCCGACCAAGTTCGACGCGGCATTCACCTTCCTGCTCGGTCTCACGGCCGGTTCCCTGGTGCTTGCGGGAAAGACCGGCTACATGGCGGCCATAACGGATTTTGACAAGGGCGGACGCGTCCTGGCCCTGCCGATTGCAGGGATGATCACGACGGAGATGCGAAAAGGCAAAGAAGAATTCGTCATCGAGAAATCGCTCGTGAGCCTCAAATCGCCTTCTTTCAAGGTTTTTGCCGAGAACCGGGACAAATGGGCGGCAGAGGACCTTTTTAGCAGCCCGGGCGCGATCCAGTACTGGGGACCGACAAGCAGCCAGATCCCTATTATTGTGGCGCTCGATCAGGGCTACCCCGAGTTTGGTGAGTTCAACCTGGGAAAGGAACAGGAAATCGATTTCTGATATCGGCTGACGTTGCGGCACGGTCGGGAAACCGTGCCGCAACGGTGTGATTCCATCCAGACCGGTTATGGATACCGAGCTTTAGGGCGGATTAATCGCGAATTCAAGCACTTGAAAACCCTGGAACCCGGCTCAAAAGCACTGCCGGGATTGCAAACCGGCTAATCGTACTTTGAAAACAGCGGCCACTCCCTTCTCTGAAATCGAGCGGAAACTCAGTAGTTTTCAATTCGTGTCCTTGCTTTTCTCGGCCCTGATATCTCCGAGCCTCTTTAAATTTCAAGAATCGGCTATATATTGATCACCCGAAAGCAGCTCTTTCTTAATTAATGTTCCTGTACAATTTCAACGAGTTCATTTCCGGCGGGCATATTCCTTTTCCTGTTTTCCCAGGCAGCTTGTCAGCAAAATCTTTGGAGAAAAGAATGCGAAAGAAATCTCTCAAATTCCTTGTTTTCCTGTTCCTGCTCGCTTCTCTGTCGAGTTTTCCCGATGCTTGGGTCTTCGCTCAGAAGCCTCCCGCTGAAGGGGAAATCTTCCCGGAACTCACGCTGCCTCTTCCGAACAAGGTGGGCGAGAGGGAATACCTGATGGTGGAAGAAGGTCCGTTCCGGATCTCTCAAATCAAAGCCGACGTCCTGATAGTCGAAGTTTTCAGCATGTATTGCCCATATTGCCAGCGAGAGGCTTCGAATACGAATGCCCTTTTTCAGTCGTTGTCCTCAAACCCTCAGCTCAAGGCACGGGTAAAGCTTATCGGAATTGGCGCCGGGAATTCCGCCTATGAGGTGAACGCCTTCAGGACCCTCTACAACATTGGATTTCCCCTGCTTCCGGATCCCGAGCTGGCTATTCATAAGAAACTGGGAGAGGTTCGTACGCCCTATTTCTTCGTGCTTCGGAACAAACCCGACGGAAGTCTTCAGGTCGTTTATTCGAGGGTGGGAAGCTTTGGGGACCCCAAGGTTTTTCTGGATATGATCAAAACCAAGACGGGGATAGGGCAAGACAAGAAATCCCCTTCGAAAGGGGAACGGCAATGAGAAAGACTATTGCAGCCGTAGCGGGCCTGGTATTTTCTCTGTCCCTTGTAGGGCTCTGTTTTGCGACCTCCGAGCAGTTTCAGGGGAAGATCTTTCAGGGCGATAAGCTGAAACCGATAGACAGCCATTCCAACCTGAAGGCTGGAGACAAAGCCCCCGATTTCACCCTGCCGTCCATCAGCGGCGATAAGGTATCCCTGAGCGGCTATCTTGGCAGGAAGAACGTGGTGCTGTCCTTCGTTCCCGCCGCATGGACGCCGGTCTGTTCCGAGCAGTGGCCCGGGTACAATCTGGTCCGCAGTATGTTCGAGGAAAAAGACTCAGTCGTTATTGGGATAACGGTCGATAACATTCCGACCCTGTTTGCCTGGACCACGGACATGGGCGGAGTCTGGTTCCCCGTGTTGTCGGACTTCTGGCCGCACGGGCAGGTTGCGGAAAAATACGGCATACTGCGTACCAACGGTGTGTCCGAACGTGCCCTGTTCGTAATAGATAAGCAGGGTGTGATTCGCTATATCGACGTGCATGACATCAATGAGCGGCCGGACCTTGAGTCTCTCATGACCGAGCTGCAGAAATTGAAGTAATCGAAAGTCGTGTTTTGAACCAAGGAGATAGGAGGGAACGATGGAAAAGAAGAAGAGAAGAATGGTTCGGGGAGAATGCCCTCAATGCGCCTGCGGCGACGTGTCCTTCATACCGCCTGAGGAAATGACGAAGAAATATTCGGGCCCGAAGGATCAGATCGAGATTCTGTGCCCGAGTTGTGGAACGAAAATCGAAGGAGTGTTGGTGGAAGAGGAAGAGAAGTAACTGAATCGCCGGCAGGAACATTGCCGCTGCAAGAGGAGACGAGAAGATGAGTACACCGCAACATTGCCCGGGGTGGGAACAATTCAAAAATCTGTCTTCCTTTGAATGCAAATGTCCGCAATGCGGAAAAACGCTGGAGATTTTCTCTGATGAATTCGAGAAACCTCATTCCTGCCCGGGGTGCAAACAGCCGGTCGATTTTTCGAAATGTACGCTCACCGGTTCGGCAAAATCGGTTTAGCCGGACAGCAAAATAGTGATGGAATGAACGGGAGGGGAAAGAGAAATCTTTCCCTTTCCTTTTTCAGGAGAATGCAATGCCCAACCGTCTTGCAGGGGAGAAGAGCCCCTACCTGCTTCAACATGCCGGGAACCCGGTGGACTGGTATCCCTGGGGTGATGAGGCTTTCGAAAAAGCGCGCAGCGAAGACAAGCCCGTTTTCCTGTCGATAGGATACTCGACCTGCCACTGGTGTCATGTCATGGAGCATGAGTCGTTCGAGGACCAGGAGGTGGCTTCCCTGCTAAATCGGCACTTCGTGTCCATCAAGGTGGACCGCGAAGAAAGGCCCGACATCGACCAGGTGTACATGACCGTCTGTCAGGCCACAACCGGCGCCGGCGGATGGCCGCTGACCGTCTTCATGGGCCCGGACAAACGTCCGTTCTTTGCCGGCACATACTTCCCCAAGATTGCCCGCTTCGGCTCACCCGGTTTGATGGACGTTGCGCGCAGCATTGCCGACCTCTGGAAGACGCAGCGTGGAAAACTGGACAGAATCAGCGAGGAAATCACCCTTGCAATTCAGCCCAGACTTCCCGAGGAAGCGCGCCAGGCCCTCGGCAGAGACATCCTCTCCAGGGCGCACGAGCAGCTTCGTCAGACATTCGACCCCGTCTGGGGCGGATTCGGTTCGGCCCCCAAATTCCCGACGCCGCACAACGCCGGCTTTCTCCTGAGATGGCAAAAAAGAGACCCTGCGTCCGGTGCCGTCGAAATGGTCGAAAAGACCCTGCAGCAAATGCGCGCGGGTGGAATTTTCGACCAGATCGGGTTCGGGTTCCACAGGTATTCGGTCGATCAGAAATGGCTCGTCCCGCATTTCGAAAAGATGCTCTACGACCAGGCACTTCTGGCTCCGGTATACCTGAATGCGTTCCTCGTCACCGGAAACAGGGGATACGCACGCGTTGCCGAAGAGATTTTCGAATATGTCCTTCGGGATATGAAAAGCCCGGAGGGGGCGTTCTTTTCCGCCGAGGACGCGGACAGCGAAGGAAGAGAAGGTCTTTTTTATACGTGGACGCCCGGGCAGGTTTCCGAAGTTCTCGGAAAGGATGCCGGAGAGCTTTTCTGCCGTGCATTCGATATTACCCCGGAAGGCAATTTCGAGGAGGGACTGAGTATTCCGCATTTTCCGAAGCCGTTCGAGGAGCTTGCCCCGGAACTCGGGATGAGCGTTCCCGACCTTGAAGCCTCGCTTGAAGAGAGCAGGAGGAAGCTTTTTGCCGCGCGGGAAAGGCGAGTGCATCCCCTGAAAGACGATAAAATTCTCCTTGCCTGGAACGGGCTGATGATCTCCGCGCTCGCAAGGGGCGCCCAGGTGCTTGGCGATCCTTCCTATGCGGAAAGTGCGGGAGCCGCGGCGGATTTTCTCCTCTCTGTGATGCGGCAGTCGGGGCGGCTCAACCGCAGGTACCGCCAGGGCGAAGTTGCTCATCCGGCCTGCGCGGATGATTACGCATTTCTGATCTGGGGGTTGCTCGACCTCTACGAAGCTGTTTTCGATCTGAAGTACCTCTCCGAGGCCGTCGGACTCCAGGAAGAGATGCTCAGGAATTTCTGGGATGTCCAAAACGGCGGATTCGAATTCACCGGAAAAGACAGCGAAGAAATGATCGCAAAGGAGAAAGTCCTCTACGACGGCGCGACTCCGTCGAGCAACTCGGTTTCCGCGCTGAACCTGCTGAGGCTCGGCAGGATGACCGGAAACACCGCATGGGAAGATCGGGCGGACCGGCTGATGAAATTCTTTTCCGGCCAGGTGTCTCTTCTTCCCCCGGCGTACACGCATTTTCTGCAGGCTGTCGATTTCGCCCTCGGACCGACCCGTGAAATAGTAATCGCCGGAGATCCCGCCTCCGGACCGGTCCGGGAAATGATCACAACGGTCAACCGTTCTTACATGCCGAACAGGGTGGTCATGCTCAAGGCAAAGGGAACGGCAGGCGACGGGCTGTCCGGTCTGGCGCCTTTTACAGCGGAAATCCCGGTCGAAGATGCCGGAGCCGCCGTTTACGTCTGCGAGAATTTCAGTTGCCGCAAGCCCGTTACGAATCCCGCCGAATTGGAGTCAGTTCTCCAGGAATGAGGGATTTTGGCGCGATTATGGCGTGATTGTCTAGCAAATGGCGGGATTGTGGCGAAAAGGGTGAAACCTGTTAAATTCTTAAATTGCCGGAATTATTATAAAATTATTTAGTTTGAGAATTGGTACGCTCTTTGCTTATTACATATGGTCAAGAGAAACCAACTCTTTCCTCCTCTAAAGCTAACCGGTTCTAGCCCCTCCGGTTAGCTTTTTTGTTTGGCTCACTTAAAAGCCCAGGATAGCAAAATGGAAAAAATTCTGCTCGGAATTTCCGCCTCCCCGCGCAAACACGGAAACTGTGAACTGCTCATAAAAGAGATCTTCGGCCGGCTCGGAGAAGGATGGGAACTGCGCCTTGTACGCTTGGCCGACCGGGACATAAAGCCCTGCCGAGCCTGTTATCAGTGCCTTTTCAATAAGATGAGATGTCCCCAGGAGGACGATTTTCTGTCCGTTCTGGACGAGCTTGCCGGGGCCGATGCCTTCGTGGCGGCCGCGCCTGCCTACCTGCTTTCCGCGAACGGGAGTCTCAAGAGATTTCTCGACCGGGGACTTCAATTCTATGCGTATGTCGACAGGCTGTGGGCAAAGCCGGGCGTCGGTGTTGCCGTCGCGGGTATCGAGGGCAGGGAAGGGAGTACGAAGCTCGGTGTGGAGAATTTCATCAAGATGGCCATGGGAGACCTTCGGGGTTCGGCGGTGATCTACGGGGCCCTTCCGGGCGAGACCTTGCTTTCCGCCGAAAACCGGGAAACCCCGGCGAGGCTTGCACTGGCGCTGACGGATCCCGAAAAGCGGCTGAAACCCGAAGGCCCGGTATGTCCGCTTTGCGGGGGAGACACGTTCAGGTTCCTGCCCGAGGGCGCAATCCGGTGCATGCTCTGCAGCGGTTCGGGCAATTATGTGTGGAAAGACGGGTCCCTTCACGTCGAGATCGAACCGGGCGAGCATCCGTTCATTATGAGCAAGGAGGAAGCAATCCTCCATGCCGAATGGCTGCGGGGAATGAAGGATAAGTTCCTCAAGCGCAGGAAAGAGTTGAAGGAGGTCGTGAGGAACTATCTCGGAGTGGGCAGGGTGGTTGGAGAGAAATGATGGAAAGCCTGTTTCAGACAGCAGGAGATTGAGGGATACAGTCGATGCACCGGGATCCCTCAGCACTGTGATAGGCATCCCACAGGTCAACAGCGTTCTGTAGGTTCAGCCACATCTGCGGACTCGTATTTGTGAATTTGCCAAGACGCAAAGCCATATCGGCGCTGATGCCCCGCTTCCCGTTGACGAGTTCGTTTATCGTCCTGCGGTGAACCTTGAGCCTGTCGGCCAGTTGCTGCTGAGTGAGGCCGAGTTCTTCCAGGATGTCTTCCCTGATGAATTCACCGGGATGTATGGGTCTGTTTTTCGGGAGCATCGATATGCCGTTTCTCATCAGTGATAATCCTCAAAAAGAACATTCTCGGCTTTGTCGCCCGACCATTCAAACGAAATACGCCATCGGTCGTTAATCCAAATTGAGTAGCGCGTTGGATAATATCCTTCGAGTGCGTGTAACCTGTTCGAAGCAGGAAAATAGAGATCCTCGATCCTGGTAGCTGCCGCAAGCTGTAACAATCTTCTTCTTGCTCGATCGTAAACCGATTTGTCTAAACGCGCTACCTTTTCCCCGTCGAAGATCTGTTCAGTCCTTTTGTCTTTGAAAGAACCTATCACCCCCCTCTCCTTGTGTGTTACATGGTAACGCACAAGGTAACAAAAAACAATCATATTCGATATGTTTTGGAGAGAGAGTTCCAGCTAATATAGTAGGGTGTCGTGCCGGATGGTGCCGCGGGAGGCAAGAGGGTTCGGCAGACAGAACTGATTCAATTCCTGCAGTTCTTCGGCAGGGGGCTCAGCTCCGCCCCTCCTGTCCTTCGGACCCGGGCAGCAAAAGACGCTGCCCGGGCCACCCTCCGTTCAATGCTCCTATTTCGACGATGTTGGCACTAAAATGACGTGCCTCTTACTATTCACACTTCGATTCTTTGTTCAGATATCGGACAAATCCTCTCCTGGAGCTATTGTCAATCCCGGGCGATGACGGTCGAATTCCCTTTCCCACTTGCCGTTGTCGCAAACCAGGGTCTCACCTGTGAGAGACAGCTGCGCACCGTCCGGATATTTCTTCCCCTCGTATTCGCATTCCATAGCGGCGCTCCTTGCATTTCAAATCCTTACAATCTTTTGATAAACACTCTCGGCGGCCATCTCCACTCAGTCCGTCTCATGATTGTGCGGCCATTGTCGCAAGCCGGGAATGCCTATTTAACCTGCCCGCGATAAACCGACCCCGAAGAGGTTTATAATTCATAATTAATCGGCTAAGATATCCGCGATCGAAATGAAGCGCGTAACCCCGTCCCCATGCCGGTCGGTTTATCCGCATTCTTGAAACAAGCATGTTGAAAGGGTTGAGGTCCTCCCTGCGTCCCGATTCCCTCCGGGCAGGAACGGATTTTCCTCGTGCAGGGCAGGGGTAATCATAAACCTGGAGCGCCTCCTTACGGCCGCTTCCCTAACTTTGGCAGGTGCGTATTTCCATGGAACAAGATGCAGGTCATATATCCAATTTTTCAACCAACCATCCTTCCGGTTGGGACACCGAACAATTTCGCGAGAACTGGTTCGCCTTCCTCGAATCGATTGTAGAAGAGAGCAGTTCCCTGGTTCCCCCACGGCGTATCCGGTATCAGATCGAACAAACCGCTGTTTTTCAGGAAGTGGTGGCCGACTGGGAGAACCTGAACGGCTCTCAGCGCCTGGATGCGTGGAAAAAATTGCTCATGTGCGCCGAAGAGAGTTCGCGGGACATCCTGCCGACCTGTGTCCAATGCGGGGAGTGCTGCCGTAAGGGAAGTCCGACGCTCCATGCCGAGGACCTCGAAATTCTCCGGGAAGGGAAAATCCCCTGGGAGCAACTCGTGACCTTGAGGAAAGGGGAACCGGCGCTTTCTCCTTTCGACGGCAGGCCGTTCGTTCTTCCGGAGGAGAGGGTAAAAATCAGGGAAAAAGAAGGTTCGCAGGAATGCGTGTTTCTGGATGAGAAAACCGAGCGGTGTTCCATCTATTCGGACCGCCCGCTCCAGTGCCGCGCCCAGGCCTGCTGGGACCCGATGCCCGCCCGTGACCTCGCGGAACAACCTTTTCTTCTTCGAAAGCAGATATTCGAAGGAGTCGATGTCCTAGTCGAAATGATCTCCGAGCATGACAAACGCTGCGATTTCGAAGCCCTCACGGAAGCCTTCGAGAAGCTGCAGGAAAACGAAGGCCGGAATATTCAGGATATTATCGGGCTGCTGTCATACGAGGAGCATTTCCGGGAGTTTGTCAGCGGACAGTTCAAGATTCCGCGGGAGAACATGGAACTTCTTTTCGGCCGCAGTTTCGTCCGTATGCTTCCACTTTTCGGATACCGCGTGGAGCAGGATGCGGAAGGCAACAACTGCATCGTTCCCGACAAGCAGGCATAAAAGTTAGCACCCGGCCAGCTTTCGAGCCTGTATCATGAGTTCGCTTGCTTCTTTTTCATAGCCTGCTTCCCTGAGGAGTACGGCGCATTTTATATAGGGAAGCTCAAACGTGGGGAAAATCTCCATCGCAGTTCTGAAGTATTCCATCGCGAGCGGGAGGTTCCCCTTTCCTGCAGCGAGTTCTCCCCGGGCCATCCACGTACGGATGGATTCCGGGTTGAGTTCGAGGCATCTTTCGAGCGCCCGGTCGGCGGATTCCGAAAAAAAACACCCACAGAATCGGGGCATGTAATCCCGAGGTTCGAGTTGCGACGCCTCGAGAAAACATGCCCCGGCCTGATCTCGTCTTCCTGCGTTTCCGGCAGTCATGCCGTCGTTCATCAGGTGCTCGAACCTGGTGGACTGAAGGAGCGCATGCCTGCCGCTTACCTTCGCGCCCTCCGTGGAGGCGAACCGGGCAAATACGGTTTCAGTCGATTTCCTTCTTTCCTTTTTCGCATGCCCATACCCGAGAAGCTGTCTGTAAAATGCCACCCTGTCCTGACCGTGATCGAGCTGCAGGCGCTCCTTCAAAACATAATTCCTGGCCGCGCCGGATATTCTCTTTCTGAGCGAGGGGTTGTCGGCGAGTGTTGCCAGGATTGAAATGAACTGTTCCTGCGTGTTGAAGAGAAAGCCGGTCTCGCCGTTTCTCACGACGCCGGGGTAGGGGCCCGCGGCCTGGAGGACCGGGATCGTTCCGTGAACGGCGTACTCGAGAAACTTTACGTCCGACCTGGATCTGTTAAACGGAGTGTCTTTGAGTGGAGCGATTCCTATTTCGATGGTGTTCACGAAGCGGTAATAATCGGAAAGAGACCCCGGGTGGGTCCTTTTCCTGAGCCGGTCCGGAAGGGGCGCGAAGATGTTCCAGACCGCATCCCCACACATCAGGTGAAGCCGCACATCGTTTCTCGAAGAGATCCAACGCATGAGGGGCGCGGCGTACTGGGCCAGGTCCTCGAAGTGGCCGATCGAGCCTCCCCACCCGACGATCAATTCCCTCTTTTCGTCATTCATTCTCTCTGGCGGAACATCCAGGATATGGTTCGGGAATACTCTCGAGACAGGATTCAAAAAACCGTATTTCCTCTGCAGTTCGGGGCTGCTGAACTGCATTGCGTCGCATGACCTTGCAAGACGCTTCAGGAGCAGGGTGTTCTCCGGATTCTGGTAAAAAGCGTGTACGCGGCTCCCTTTGGGGACATCGTTGAGATCGTCGCAAAGCTCGTAGACCGTGAGCTTTCCTTCGGACCTTCTCCTTTTGATTACGGGAAGCAAATCCGGGCAGCAGATATTGTTGAGAATGAGGACGTCCGCCTCATGCATTATTTCTATTCGGTGCCGGTGCACATAGGTGAAGTTGAGGACATGGACCGCTTCGCAATGGGCCATGCCGACCCCGGGAGCATAGGTCCTGTAATAAAAGTCGCCCCCCGATTCCTCCTGGGGCGTATCCACCTGGGCTATTACGAGCGGAAAGTCTCCCGCTGAATACGATCCGGCCTGCATTCCGATCCTCTTGGTATGTCAACCTCTTGACGGCAAACCGCGGCCACGAAGCGGATCCGGTCCGCTCTTCAGTAGGCACCGGCCGGCCGCTTTACTCCAAGGCTCCAAGGTTTTACGGGGAGCCCGGCAATTACTCACGGCCCGGAGAGCGCTCCCTCATTTTGTTGCCTCTGGAGTTGGATGCAGAGTTGATGCCAAAAAAGGCGCACCGATCCGGGCCGTGATTGCATTTGATGAAAAGGGGGATGGGCTCTTGAAAAAATTCTAAAGTCCATTCCGGTTCGTGTCGATTTAGTAGTCAAAGCGAAAGAAAATGGACTGTAGAATGGCTTAAAACTCTGACAAGGATGTCACGAACTACTTCAAGGAGGAATTACCATGGGACTTAAAGTCAATACCAACATCGAAGCGGTGAACGTCCACAACAACCTGATTAACACCAACAACGCAGTTGCGGACTCCCTCAAGAAACTGTCTTCAGGCTTGAGAATCACGGCGGCCAAGGACGATGCCGCCGGCTTCGCGGTCGCCAACGCTTTCAAGGCAAAGATTGCATCGATGCGGGTTGCCTCGCAGAATGCGGCTGAAGCACAGTCGATGCTTCAGGTTGCGGATGGCGCTTACAACAAGATCCACGACATTCTGGTCCGGATGAAATCGCTTGCGACCCAGGCATCTTCCGGGCAGTCGCAAGACAACCTGAAGACGATGAACAACGAATTCGGCCTGCTGCAGGACGAAATCGACCGTATCGCGAAATCCACCAAGTACGGTTCGACGACCCTGGTAGATGCAAGCACGACCGCTCTGAACGGTATTACCTTCCAGGTCGGTGCCACCAACACGGCTGACGACAAGATCAAGGTTTCGTTCAACGGCGCTACTGCGGCCTGCCTGAGTGTGGACAAGACGAGCATCGACATCAGCGGGCTCACCAGTGCCCAGTCCGCCATGGACGCCATCGACAAAGCCCTCGTTTCGATCAACTCCTACATGGGTGAAATCGGTGCTTACCAGAACAGGCTGCAGTACACGGTTGAGAACCTCGCAATAAGCATCGAGAACTTCTCTGCCTCGGAATCGACGATCCGCGACGTTGACATGGCGGACGAAATGACGAAGTTCACCAAGAACCAGATTCTCCAGCAGTCAGGTATGGCGATGCTGGCACAGGCAAACCAGGCTCCTCAGCAGGTGCTCACACTGCTCAGGTAATCCGGCAACGAAGAATTCCCATTCTGCAGTTCGGGAGGAGGCGGTCCAAAAGACCGCCTTTTCCATTTTGGACACTGGCAAAAAGGAACGGCCCGCCGGAGAGAGGCGGGCCGTTTCTTTTTAATCGCTCACGGATGCGGTTTCGGCCTCAGGCGGCTCGGCCGAAAGTTCCCCGATCATGCCTGCCCCGCCATTGGCGAAATAGCGATTGAAAGCGTTCAGGTAAGCTCGGGCGCTTGCTTCGATTACGTCAGGACTCGTACCTATTCCGGAATAGATGGTTTGGCCGATTTCCACGCGGACCATTGCCTCGCCAAGGGCATCCCTGCCCATTGTGACTGCCTTGAGGTCATAGTCTCTCAACTTTCCCTGGATTCCCGTGATACGTTCGATCCCGTGGAAAACGGCATCGACCGGGCCGTTGCCGGTTGCGGCATCGGTAATGAGTCGGCCCTCGCGGGAGAGGGTAACGGAGGCGAGCGGCATGATCTTGTTGCCGCTCATGATCTGGATGCTATGCATAGAGTAGGTTTCCGGGACTTTGGATACCTCGATTTCAACGATGGAGTGGAGGTCCTGGCTCGTAATCTCCTTTTTCCGGTCGGCGACATCGATGAAACGCGTATAGATGCGCTCGAACACGGCCGCGTCCAACGTAAAACCGAGTTCGCCCAGGCGGTGCTTGAGGGCCGCCCGTCCGGACCGGGCGGTCAGGACTATCTTGTGCTGCTTGATTCCGAGGTCTTCCGGTTTCATGATTTCGTAGGTGCTTCTATCCTTGAGTACTCCGTCCTGGTGAATTCCGGACGAATGCGCGAATGCGTTGCTCCCGACGATAGCCTTGTTCGGCTGGACGGGGATGTTCATCAGCCTGCTCACCATTCGGCTCGTACGGTATATCTCCCGGGTATCGATGTCCGTTTTCGCATCATAGTCGGCAAATCGAGTCTGGAGTACCATGACGATTTCTTCAAGAGAGGCATTGCCCGCTCTTTCACCAACGCCGTTGATCGTGCACTCGACCTGGTCGGCACCGTTTCGAATCGCGGCGAGGCTGTTCGCGACCGCCAACCCGAGATCGTCGTGGCAGTGGACGCTGAGTATGACATTATCCAGGGCAGGTACACTCTCCCGGAGTCTTTTGATGAGGTTCCCGTATTCTTCGGGCAGGGCGTACCCGACGGTATCGGGCACGTTTATGACTTTCGCTCCGGCCTGGATCGTCGCCTCGATTATACGGCAGAGAAACTCGAAATCCGTTCGTGAACCGTCTTCCGTGGAAAACTCGACGTCATCGCAGTATTTCTTCGCATACCTGACGGCATCGGCCGCCATCTGGAGCGCGCTGTTGCGGTCGCGCCGGAGTTTTTTCCGAATATGGATGTCGGAGGAGCCGAGGAAAACGTGGATTCTTGGATTTGCGGCCTCGCGCACTCCTTCCCATGCCAGATCGATATCTTCTTTTACGGCGCGGGCGAGACCGGCGATCACGGGACCTCTGACCTGCTGAGATATTGCCTTTACGGCCTGAAGGTCGTCAGGCGACGAGCAGGGAAAACCGGCTTCGATGACATCCACCCGGAGTTTGGCAAGCTGTTGAGCGATTTCAATCTTCTGCCGTTTATTGAGTCTTGCCCCGGGGACCTGTTCTCCATCCCTGAGTGTGGTGTCAAAAATATGAATCTTTCTGCTCATCCCGATCTCCTTGACGCTTGTAAAAGTTCAGATAAAAGGCCCCAAAAAACAAAAAGGCCATGGGGAGAACCCATGGCCTTTGATCAGTAGTCGATTTCAGTCTAAATCATGGCAAAAGAAAGGCAACAGCTCCCCGAACCCGGCTTCGCAGGCTTAGTAGTAGGACGAGTAGTAGGAACAGGGTCGGGAAACTCAAAACAATTTCACTTTCTGAAAAGGTTTCGGCCAAAATTCAAGGTCAATATAGCCGTCCGAATTGGGGAAGTCCAGCCTAAATTACGTAAACGATTCCGAAACAGGCCGCAATTTCCAGGAGAAAGAGGATCGAATAGATTGCATACTTCCGAACGGGCATGTCCTCAAATATGCGGTTTGCTTCTTCCATCGTTCCGTAAGCTTTATCTGTATCCATGCAAATTCTCAGCCTTATTTTAGAGGTATCGCACTCAGGCCTTTGGCGCTTGCTCCAAAGGAAGATTATCTATTATATTTGCCCCGCAAAAAAGATCAAGTCCATTTCGGACTCGGGGCAGACATGTTGCGATGAATGCCGCGATCCGCTCTGCCGGACGGCTGAAAAAATACTTTAATTTTCCAGGAAGGTTTTTAATGGTCGTTGAGTCCGCACAACTCGGCCTCTCATTCATACCCGATGATGTTCTCCGCGTTATGCGGAAGTTCCGCGACGTCGGTTTCGATATCTGGCTAGTCGGAGGAGCGCTGAGGGACCTGCTGCTCGATATCGCCCCGAAGGACTGGGACCTGGCCACGAACGCAACGCCCGAGGAGGTCATGAAGCTCTTTCCCCGGGTTATTCCTGTCGGTATTCGACACGGAACGGTCCAGGTCCATACAAAGACCCGAGATATCGAAGTAACCAGCTTTGATCCGGGCGGCCGGGAGGGAATTCTCGGCGATCTTGCCCGGCGTGATTTTACGATCAACTCGCTCGCGCTTTCGTACCCGGACGGAATTCTGTTAGACCCCAATGGGGGAAGGGCCGACCTCCGGGACAAGCTCATCCGCGGGGTCGGGAACCCACGGGAAAGATTTGCGGAGGACCCGCTCAGGATCGTTCGCGCCGGTCGCATCGCCGGCCTTTACGGTTTTGCCGTCGATCCTCCCACCTTCCATGCAATGCGCGAGGAATCCGAAAATATCGAGAAGGTTTCCGGCGAGCGTATTCGGGACGAAATCTGCAAGATTCTCGTATCGCCTCATCCCATCGAAGCCTTCGACCTGTTGAGAAAGGGGTGGGCGCTCGGCAAGATTCTTCCCGAACTGATCGTACGGGCGCATATCGATACCGCTCCGGGTTCGGGCATAAGCATCTATCGGCACACCCTGTCCTGCATCGTCAGGTGCCCGGAGAGGCTCCGGGTCAGGTTCGCCGCCCTCTTCCACGAGTCCGGAGTTCCGGCGGTTGCATCGAGAAACGGCAGGCTCCCAATCGATTTTTACCAGGATAGTGTCTATACGGCCACGCAGAGAATGAAAAAATGGAACATGTCGTCTCGCTGGATCGAAGACATTTCGGCTCTGATAGAAAATCAACTTCCTCCGGAAGCAATCGACTGGGAGGATGCCCAGATACGGCGGTTTCTCACCCGGATCCGCCTGGACCTGATCGACGACCTCTTCTCGCTTGCCGAAGCGGAGTGGCCCACGGACGGGAGCGGTCGGGAAGGTATCCGGAGGCTGCGTGCAAGAATGCGTGAGCAGACAGCCGCAATTTCCGCCTTCCGGGTGAGCGACCTTGCTTTGAGCGGAAACGAAATAAAGGAACTTCTCGATCTTCCGCCGGGACCGCAAGTAGGGAAGGTGCTGAGGCATCTTTTCGACCGGGTTCTGGAAGATCCGTCGCTTAACACGCGTGAGGACCTGATTCGAATCGTGAAAAGTGATTTCCCTCGGGTTGAATAGCCGTACACCGTATGGAATTTCCATTTAGAATGATTATTATTTGTCCAGGCAAAAAAGCCCGGTTTACGGATTGCAAAGACCGGCTGAGCGGATTGCATCTGCTCGAAGGAGGCGGAAATGGAAGTTGAAACGTGCCTGTATGAGGGTAAGAAGTTTTTGATGGGTTCTCAGGTGTGCGACGATAAGAAATGTTACGTCTGCAAGGATGGCAGTTGGGAAGATAGATTTATTGATCGTGTTTTCGGGGTAGGTCCCTGATTGATGGTGCATTGATTGATACGTGTTCCGGAAATAAAAAGGCCGGCATCGTGGGGTTCCACGTGCCGGCCTTTCATTTTTATCGATGTGCAGAGTTCTGAGACTTAGGCCCTCTTTACAGCCGCAACTGCCGGCTGGGGTGCCGGTTTGCCGACCAGAGGCGACCCGACGGGCAGAATATTCCTCCCGAACACCTGCAGGAAGATCACATGCGCCATCATATACCAGGCAAGAAGGGCACAGATGATCAGGTCTATTGCGGTTATGATCTGGACGCTTTTCATGCCCGCCAGGAAAACGAGATCCAGGCCGATGAAGCCGAGCAGGAGGGTAAGGAATGTGAGCATCATCGCTACGTGAACGGCGAAGGAAGCGATGAACATTACCGCGGTATAGAGGGTGAAAGCCAAAAGAAAGTAACCGACATCGGTTCCGGAAATCTTGAGGTGAGAGATGAAACTGCCCGGGGCGGCTTGCAGGTCCATGAACAGGAAAATGAAGGCCAGAGCGAGCCAGAATGCCCCGTAGCTGACAAAAGCGCTGTAGCCGAAGTTGTTGCCGGCTTTGTATTCCTGAAAACCGGCGATGAGCTGAGCGCCCCCGCCGAAGAACAGGGCGGCGCAGAAAACGACGCCCGTTCCACACCAGCCCAGGTTGTGGAACTGCAGCAAAAGCGTTGTACAGCCGAAGCCGGCCAGACCGACTACTGCAGGGTTACCGGATGCTTGTACCGACATGACTAACTCCTTCATAAAATTGTGAAATAAAGCACAGAAAATGAGATGAATAACTTTGACCGTCCCGCATTGGGACCTGGATTTCACCTCCCCTCGTTCTGCAAATCGCCCGGCAATGCCGCGTTGGGAGCAAACGGCCGGTTTGGAAAAAGACCGACCGAAAGAATCGGCTTAATGGAATCGTGTAATACAAGAACTTCTTTTCACAAAGAGTAAAATTTGAAAACCCCCAAAAAAAATTGGGGGTTCCATTGTTCAACGTCATTACCAAAATCGGGCGTATCACAATTTCGTTGCCGGTAGCCCGATGGTTGCAGATGATAGCCGGGGCACAAAAAAGAAACCCGGGCGCCAGGGCAGGCGGCCGGGTGGGTCTTGTTGAATGTCAAAAAGTGTCGGCCGTTTTATGCTTTTCTTTCAGGCGGCTTGGTCAGGAACAGAACGACGACACCGATGGCGCACACCACTGCGGCAACTATAAACGGAATCAGGTAAACTTTGTAGATATCCAGCAGGTATCCGGCTGCATAGGGCCCGGCGAAACCGGCAAGACCCCAGGCCGTAAACAGGAGCCCGTAGTTGGAACCCTGCGCCGTCGGACCGAAGTATTGCAGGCAGGTTGCCGGGAACAGGGTGAACATGGCGCCGTAGTTCCAGCCGATTATGGCGGCCATCAGGAGCAGGAAAACGTAGGTGCCGCCCATCGGGTAAAGAAGCAGCATGATGACCGTCTGAGCGGTGAAGGTAGCCAGGAAGCAAATGCGCGTCCCAACCTTGTCGACAATGGCCCCGATGAGGACCCGCACGAGTGCGTTGAATGCGGCCAGGGAGCTAACGGTAAAACTGGCATCCATCGCGATCTGTTTGAGTTCGGCCGAATCCTTCGGGAGCCCGCCTGCTGCTACCCCCTTGGCAGCCTCGAGAACCTTCGTCATCTCCATGGTGCCATGGAATGCAAGATGCCCGATCACCATAAGGCCGGCAAAGGATCCGCAGAAGTAAGCCACATAAAGCATCCAGAACTGAGGGGTTGCTTTTGATTCCTCGTAGGTGAAATCACGACCAGGTTTTGGTGCTCCTGCCTTGGGCGCAGGAGGATTCCAGCCGGCCGGCTTCCATCCCGCGGGAGGAACACTCAAACACATGGCCGCCGCGATGCCCATGATTCCCATGGCAATCCCGACGTACTTAAAGACCGGCAGCGCCCCGCCGAAAACTTCGATCAGTTTCGTAGCCAGAGGCCCCATTATGAATGAGCCCAGACCCAGGCCCACAACCGCAAAACCGGTTGCCAGCGCCCTTCGGTCCGGCCACCATTTGGGGGCGGTGGCAATGGGGGGCAGGTAGATCATGCCGCCGCCGAATGCTGCAACAACGCCATACCACAAATACAACTCCCATTTAGTGGAGATTGTGGAAACCAAAAAGAAACCGACTGCCAGGATAATGCTGCCTACCAGTACGACCTTCCTTGGGCCGTACTTGTCGCTCAATCGGCCGGCGGGGAAAGTCACCAACCCGAACACCAGGCAGGCAAAGGCGTATGCAAGGGCCACCTCGCTGGCGCTCCAGCCGAACTGGGCTCTCAGCGGCCGGATAAACACGCTGAAGGCATATAAAAGCAGACCGCAGCATGTACTGCCCAAGACGCCTCCCAACAGCGGAATCCATCTCGGCATGGTTGTCTCTTTTGGCACTGTTGCCGCACTGACTTGATTTGCCATAGGTTTAGTCCTTTCGTATGAATGTCGGTCGCAATTGGATGATTGCAAAAGAAATTCAGGTGATTTGTCGAGTTGCCGCGACCGTCAGGTCGCCATATCGTTTTCCTTTCTTACAATCGCCAGTGTCGAGGATGAGTTCGAGTTGGCAATGAAGATGTCCTGCTTTCGGTAAAACCGCTCACCTCCTTTCTTCCTGACCAACAGGCCGGCAACGGACATCACCTCGCGTGCGAAATGGAAGAAGTATGAATGATAAAAGGCGGTTAGGTGCTGCCGACGCTGGTAAGTGCTTTTATGTCAATACTGGAGCAGAAATAGAGCGAGGCAAAAGCTCTACTTACCCGCACTTCCTCTTTCAGTTTTGTTGCTTATTAGAGCCGGAATGTAAGACCGAAAAGTGCTGCTCGGACACAGATGGAGGTGGAACCGGAACCTGAAGATCAGCAAAAAACGAGACGGAACCAGACTTAATCAAAACAGAGAACACGTCGAAGTACCCGGGCGGAGTCGAAGGTGAATGTAACATTCTTCACTTACGCCGGGTTCCACTTCCTCTATTGCATAGAAAGACAATCCTTGTCAAGCGATTTGACGGCTGTGATCGTCCGGTATCGCATGATTTCACTTGCTAATCGCGATTTGAGGGCACAAGAGCCATGCACCGAAAGGTATGCCCCTGCAGCCCATTTTCACCGAAAAGAACTAAAAAAATCCATGTATTGGGAGTTGGAATCCGTATGGACCCGACCCTTTGCTCCCGGACCCGTCCACATGATTCCCTCCGGAGGCCGCACGAATCCAGCATTTCTCCGCAATTGAGGGATCGTTCTGCACAATCTTAAGTTTCACCGTCGTTGCCGGCAATGCCGAGGCGAATTGATTTGTAGCAAAAATGGTACACAATGATGCCGGAGAGCGCCGGATCGGATCCTCCCCTGCTCCGCCTCCCACTATGGCACATCTTTCTGAAAGTGCTTATTTCAAGCCGTACGAAGAGTGAATGTCGAAGGGAGACCTTATTTCTGTTCCATTTTTTAACGGATCGCAGTATTGGAATTCCTGTCTTTCTGAAATGGGGACGCGTTCCTGCTGTGACTATTTCTATTAATAACGCATGTTCGGAAAGGAAATTCGTGTCCGGCAATCCTTTTTCAAACAGGCTTGAGATCTTTCGACGCAAGTTCCTCGATCGGAACCTGGATGCTTTTCTCGTCTCAGTTCCGCAAAACCGATACTACCTCAGCGGATTCGAAGAAGAGGACCTGGAGCTTACCGAGAGTTCGGGGTGCCTGCTTATTACGGAAACATCCGAATATCTTCTTACGGATCCTCGTTACGAAGAAGCGGCAAAGGAATCCGTCCCGGATTTCAATATCGCCATCTACACTGCGGGACTGGCTCAGATTTTGCCGGAACTTTTCTCGGAGCTTGGCATCTCTCGGCTCGGCGCTGAAGCTCATTTCCTGACTGCCAAGCGCTTCAGGGAAATAGAGGAGGCACTCGCCAAAGTCAAGCCGTCGGGCCGAGTGGTTCCAGCCGAGGATCTGGTCGAGCAGATGCGGATCGTCAAAGATGATGCTGAGGTTGAGCGGATACGCGATTCGGTCAGGCTCACGGAGAAAGCGGTCCAGGCGGTCTGGAATTCCCTTTCTCCCGGAAAGACCGAAAAAGAAATGGCCTGGCTGATCGAAAAGACAATTCGGGAGGGCGGAGGGCAGGCGGTGTCATTCCCTCCGATTGTGGCCGGCGGTCCCAATGCGGCTCTTCCGCATGCGGTTCCCCGTGACCGGAAGATCGGCTCGGGAGAGTCCGTAATCCTGGACCTCGGTTCCAAGCTCAACAGCTACTGCTCCGATATGACCCGGACGTGGTTCGCCGGGCAACCCGACCCGAAGCTCAAAGAGATCTACAAAATTGTGCGCGAAGCCCAGCTTGCGGCCCAGAACGCGATTCGAGCCGGGCGCGATACGGTCGAAATCGATTCAATCGCGCGCAACCTCATTCGGGATGCGGGGTACGGGGATTACTTCGGCCACGGATTGGGGCACGGGGTTGGACTCGCGGTCCATGAAAGACCCTCTTTGAGAAGGATCGATCCAACTCTCCTCGAAACGAATATGATCGTAACGGTTGAACCGGGCATTTACCTGCCCGGGCATGGCGGGGTCCGGCTGGAGAATATGGTCCGCGTTACCGGGACCGGGTGCGAGTTGCTGACCAGGGAAGAACTTTTCTACGAGTGGTAGGCAAAATCGGAGAAGACCACCTGCCGCCGGGAAGAGCGAGCCGGTATTCAGAGAGCTGGATCATCTGGTAGTTGGAGGTCTCCAGCCGCCGGTTACCAGGTTCCCGGGCTGTTGCCCAAATCGTGGCGGCAGCTTCAGATTGCGCCGTGCACGATTTCGTCATTCCGGTGGAAACCGGAATCCAGGCTTTGGGACGGATTAAGCATGAATTCAGGCCTTTATAAACGCTGGGTCCCGGCTCAAAAGCACTGCCGGGATGACGGGATTGGGGGGCAAATGGTCGCGGCAGCCTCGAATGACTTGCAAAGCCGATGCCGTCTTCCGGCCATTCTCTTCGATCAGGACAAGCTCACGCCGGAAACCAGGCTTCCGGGCGGCTTGATCGTGAATTCAAGGCCTTAAGAAACCTGATTCCAGGCTCAAATACACTGCTGGATGCCGGGATGAGTATCCCGGTCGCCAAATACCCGGTATAAACGTTTATCTCCGCCCGGGCACCCATCCCGGCAGACGGATCGTGTAAATCATGGTCTCGGTTCCTCATTCCGTTCGTCCGACCGGAATAATATCATTGAAAGAATCGAAAAAACTGGTAAGAAAGCGTCCGGAAATCCTTATCCGAATTGACGTTTCCGGGTACAATTTATTTCTAATGCCTGTTTTGCCTGCTGTTTCGGGTAGATATATCCAGGTTGCGAAAAGAGTATGCGTGGTGGAAAAGATATCCAAGGGAAACGAAGTCGATCTGTACATTGAAAAACTTGCGTTCGGCGGAAAAGCGGTAGCCAAAGTCGACGGGTTCGTCGTTTTCTTGGACCGTGCCGTTCCCGGGCAGACTGTCCGTGCCCGCATTACAAAGAAGAAGCGCAATTACGCGGAAGGCCGCCTGGTCGAGGTGCTCTCGCAATCTCCGCATTACAGGGCCCCGGTCTGTCCCCATTTCGGAATTTGCGGAGGATGCCTCTGGCAGGATATTGCCTATGAAGAGCAACTCTTCTGGAAGCGGAGACACGTAATAGAGAGCCTCGAGCACATCGCAGGCGCTGGCGAAACCGAGGTCCTCCCGATCGTTCCCTCACCGGAGACACTTCATTACAGAAACAAGATGGAGTTCACCTTCTCGGCCAAACGCTGGCTCCTTCCCGAAGAACTCGAAGAGGAACACTCCCCTGATGCTCTTTTTGCGCTGGGCTTGCACGTGAGAGGTTTTTTCGACAAGGTATTCAATATAGACGAGTGCCTGCTCCAGTCGCACACAGCGAGTGCGATTTTGCGGGAGGTGCGCGAATGGGCCCGAAAGAGCGGACTTCCGGCCTACAGCATACGGTCGCATGAAGGCTTCTGGCGGTTTCTGGTCATCCGGGAAGCAAAGCGCACCGGGCAGATTCTCGTGCATCTGATCACATCCGGAGATTCTGGAGCGAGAGCGCTGATGGACCGCTTCGCGGACCACCTTCACACGAAATTCCCCGGGATAACCACGCTTATACATTCCATGAACGACAAGAAGTCGCAGGTGGCGGTGGGAGACTCCAGCCGGGTGCTCTTCGGCCCGGGCTTCATCGAGGAAATGCTTGGAGATCTCCGGTTTCGGATCTCCGCCAACTCCTTCTTTCAGACGAACACGCTCGGTGCCGAGAAATTGTACGAGCATGTGGCCCGCGTTGCCGACTTTAACGACTCGGAGAAGGTATGGGACCTCTATTGCGGAACCGGTAGCATCGGGATTTTCATAGCATCGCGTGTCAAAGAAGTCGTCGGGATCGAGCTTGTCGAGGATGCCGTAAAGGATGCCCGTGAAAATTGCCGCGCAAACGGTATCCACAACTGTACGTTTCTTGCCGGCGATTTGAAAGACGTAATCAGGCAGGCTTCGGAAGCTGGCCCCCCGGACGTGGTAATAGCCGATCCACCCCGTCCCGGTATGCATCCGAAAGTGGTGAAGACCCTTCTCGAACTCGCTCCAAAACGTATTATCGCCGTTTCCTGTAACCCTGCCAGCCTCGCACGGGATGCCGCGCTCCTCATGGATGCCTATGAAATTAAGAGCGTGCAGCCCTTCGATCTTTTTCCGCATACACCCCATGTGGAATGTGTGGTCAGGTTCGACAAAAAGGGGTAACATTCCGGACCTGCCTGGAAGGGCGAAACCGCCGAGGCCTGGAAGCCCCGGTTTCTTTTATGCATTTGGGCAGTCGGCAGGAAGCGCGTACGCGTAATGATGCTCGGGAATTCCTTCTGCCGGGTGGGCGTGCGACTTCATCCTCGACCGTTTGAAAGAATGCGGGAAAGGGGCTGTGCGCTGGATGGGAAAAGCTTAAAACCGGCCGAGTTAATTCCGCCATGAATTTATTCACCAAAGAGAAATCCAAAAGGCGCAGGATCATATTATGGGCTGTGTCCATTGTCCTGCTCGTATCGATTCTCTTTGGCGCCAGCTTTTCCTATTATCTCTACAATGAAGTAAAGAATCGCTTTTCCAGCCGAAGGTGGAGCGTTCCCGCCAGGGTTTTTTCCTCCACCATACCCGTCTATACCGGCCAGGCCCTGTCACCTAGTCAGCTCAGACACATTCTTGAAGAACGGCGCTACAAGGAAGCCGCGAAACCCCCCGTCCTCGCCGGAGAATTCAGAGCGACCGGAAACAGTCTCATCGTTCACCTGCGCGACTTCCAGTTCCCCGGACATTTCCTTCCTTCGCAGCAGATTCAGTTTGATTTTCAGCAGAACAAGATCCTGAGGATGCGCGGACCCCAGGGGGAGATCACCTTCCTTGAACTGGAACCGCTGGAAATAGCGCGTCTGTACGGCCCGCAGCGGGAAAGCCGGATGCTGGTCAATATCAGGCAAATCCCGCAGAACCTGATCGATGCCATAGTCGCAATCGAAGATCACCGTTATTTCGAACACAGCGGGATCGATCTTTACGGGATTCTTCGCGCGATAATCGCGGACTTTCGTGCCCGTCGCGTGGTACAGGGCGGATCGACGATAACGCAGCAGCTCGTCAAAAACTACTTCCTCGAACCGGAGCGCAGTCTTCGAAGAAAAGTCCTGGAGCTTTCGATGGCTTTTATAATCGAGGCTCTATACGACAAAGACGAGATCCTGGAGATGTACTTGAACGAGATCTACATGGGGCAGCGCGGTTCCGTGGAAATTCACGGGATTGGCGAAGCCTCGCGGTATTACTTCGGGCGGAATGTGGAGGATTTGACGCTCTCGGAGGCTGCCGCCCTGGCGGGGATGATAAGGGGGCCGAACACTTATTCGCCTCTGACGAACCTCCAGGTTTCCATCGACCGCAAAAACACGGTCCTGAAACGGATGCTCGATCTTCGAAAAATCTCACCAGCAGATTACGAATCGGCACGGCTGGAACCCCTTAAGGTGGCGACGACCAATCTGGCCTCCAGCGTGGCACCCTATTTCATCGATTATGTCCGAAAACAGGCCCAGGAACTTTATGCCCCCGAGGCACTCGCCTCGGAAGGGCTGAATATCTATACGACACTTCAGCCGGAGATGGCCATTGCCGCTGAAGCGGCGATTCGCGATGAGCTGCAGGAAATCGAAAAAGACCGGGAACCCGAAAAAGACAAAACCGACCGGCTCCAGGCGGCCCTGATAGCGCTCCATCCCAAGACGGGAGCCATTTACGCCCTTGTCGGAGGGCGTGATTACGTCGAAAGCAGTTTTAACCGGGCAATCAGCGCCCGGCGCCAGCCCGGATCGGCATTCAAGCCTTTCGTGTATCTGAGTGCGCTCGACCGGGTCAGGCCTTCGGACACGGTGGCCGACGTGCCCGTTTCCTATGAAAAGGACGGAGTGTCCTGGACTCCAAAGAACTACGACAACAAGTACCACGGTAAAGTGACCTTCCGCGAAGCCCTGGAACAGTCGTTGAATGCGGCAACGGTCAACCTAGCCGTAGAGACCGGTCTCGACAAGGTAGTCCAGACTCTCAGATGCTTCGGAATCGATTCCCCGCTGGAACCTGTTCCCTCGCTAGCGCTGGGTTCGTTCGAGGTAACACCGATGGAGCTTGCGGGGGCATATGCGGTCCTGGACAATGACGGACAAAAGCCTTTTTTGATCAGCCTCAAGGAAATAGTGGCCGAGAATGGGGAAGTCCAGGAGCGAAGGAGCATTGAATTCTCTTCGGTCACATCCCCGGCCAGGGCTTTTCTGATAACGAACATCCTGGAGGGGGCTGTCGAGAGGGGGACGGCCAGGCCCCTGCGGCGGTACGGGATCGATTTCAAGTGCGCCGGAAAAACCGGCACGAGCAGCGACTACCGCGACTCATGGTTTGCTGGTTATACGACGGATTTGCTCGTTGTGGTCTGGGTGGGCTATGACGACAACCGGCCCACGAACCTGAGCGGAGCGCAGGGAGCTGCGAAAATCTGGGCGCGCTTTTTCAATACGGTTCGGCCCTGGATCAATCCGCAACATTTCCGGGTCCCTCCCGGAATCGCCCAGAGGGTTATCTGCACGGAGACCGGCCAACAGGCCGGAAGCCGCTGCCGCGATCAGAGATCCGAATACTTCCTCTACGAAAACATGCCGAACGGGTCCTGTGCGACCCATAAATAAGCAGTGAGCAGTGAGAAAGCGCCGGTAAAAGTCGGCTTGGAGTAGTGGATGAAAGAGCCATACGGTGAAGGTCTAACGAACCACACCGGCCCCGAGTCATGCGCCGGTACCTGTGAGGGTACGGGTGA
>JAEZHY010000223.1 GCA_023416335.1 Pseudomonadota bacterium
CCCAAGGAGGACCTTGGGAACCAGCGCATAGCGGAAGGTGCCCGGGGAGATATTTCTTTCCGTGATTTCCCGGACTTCGCATCCTGTTTTATCCGCGTCCATCTGTGTCCATCCGTGTCAAAAGGCAGTGGCCGGGCACTCCAGGGGGATCGATGCGCGTGCGGGGGAGGGAGACATTCACGTGGGTGGAAGCAGGAGCTTCAGTGACGGGGGGTCCCAAGGAGGACCTTGGGAACCAGCGGACCTTGGGATCAGCGGCGTATTTCCTTAAAGCAACGACATTTACGATAAGCTGGTGCCCACCCTACCGCACCCTGGGCTATTAGTTTATGTTATTGGTTTCTTTCGTGATTTTCGTGAATTTCGTGGTTAAGGATTTTGTTTTTGCATTTTTTGTTGCGGCTGTGCTGCTCCAGGAATTTCGTGGTTGGAAGTTTTTGCCCCGGGAAAAGATCTCCTGTTTCCCGGTTGTTCTTTGACAAAATAAAACGGACGAAAGTCTGAAAATCGCGGGAATTTCCTCCTGCGTGTCAGGGTTTATCAACCTTGGCAGACTTTGTCAGACTTCTGTAAGGCCTGCGTCAGGGTTTATCAGGGTTCTCAATCTCTTCCGGTCAAGGTTTATCAAGCTTTATCAGTGCTGGTAAGGGGTGGTAAGGGTTAAAATTTTTTGGAGACTGCCGCAGGTATTGGCTCAATGTCCGCCCTTCTTCCATTTCTCAGTCGTCTCCCTTGCGAAATCCTCGAACGATCCAGGGGGATGTCCCAGCAGCTTTTCCATGCGCTCGACGTCGCCGGGTTCGGCCCTGAGGCCGTTTTTCTGAAGGGCCTCGTACATCAGCCTGTAATCGAATACCTTCCATCCGGGAAGGGTCCTGCGCATCTTCTTCTCCCATGCGTCCAGGTCGTCTCCGGCATAGGCGATCGGCCTGTCCAGCGCGCGGCCCCAGACTTCGGCCGTGCTCCTGCCCGTCAGCACTTCCGGTCCGACCACATTATAAGTGTTGCCCTGGTGGCCGGTTTCGGTCAGGGTGACTGCTGCGGCTTCGGCTATATCCCGCGCATCCACACGCGAAAGGCCGGCGTCTCCGATGGGTTGACCGTAAACGCCTCGTTCGAGCAGGGAGTCTTTTTGTCCATAATCGTTTTGGAAGAAGTGGTTGGGCCTGAGGATTGTGTACGGAACACCGGAGGATTTGAGCACGTATTCGATCGGCAGCTTCGAACCGAAATGCGGAACATGGGGGGCTCGTTCAAGATTGAATACCGACATATAGACAAAATACTTCACACCGGCCATGCGAGCGCAATTGACCGCGACGATCCCCTGGTGGGTTTCGTCCGGACCTGTTGCAAGGAGCATGAAGATGCGGTCAACTCCATCCATGGCCGATCGTACTGCCTCGGGATCGAGCAGGTCGCCGGTCACGCCCTGGACTCCCGGGGGAAGTTTCTTTGCCTTTTCCGGGCTCCGGGTGAGGACATGGACTTCCAATTTTCGTGACGACAATTCGCCAACGAGCAGGGACCCTACCGTCCCCGTGCCGCCTATGACAAGTATTCTCATGAGCCCTTTTCCTCCGTGCCTTTGAAAGATCCCGTGCGCCCGCATGATCCGGATTAAAAGATAATACAGCCCCGCCGGAATCCGTGTTGAGGCGCATCAATATATGAATCCGAAACCATACCGGCCTGGATTGACAACCTGGAAACAGGCCTTAGCTCAATCGGCAGGAATTCAACGGAGGAAGCCCGATGAGCGACATGGAATTGGAAGAGGTGCACGACCCGCCCCAAAGTCGATCGAGCGGCAAGGCCGGGGCAGAACTCGATATCGTCAATCTCTATGAGATGGCGGAGCGGGCGAGGAAGGTTATCCCTTCGGGGACTTTCGAATACATCGCCGGAGGATCCGGCGACGAATGGACTCTAAGAGAGAATACCCGGGCTTTCGACGACGTTCAGATACTCCCACAATATCTGACCGGAATAGCAACTCCCGATACTCGGATTGAAATCTTCGGCTCAAAGTTGGCTACTCCTGTCATCGTGTCTCCATCGGCTTCTCACGGACTTGTTCATCAGAGTGCTGAAAAGGGCACGGCAGTCGGGGCCGCGGAAGCAGGCGCATTGATGTGCGTGGCGACTCTTTCCAATACTCCGCTGGAAGAAATCGCAGAAGTCTCAGCCGGGCCGCGGTGGTTTCAGCTCTATTACACCGACGACCCGGGTATAAACCGGGAAATGATCCAGCGCGCCAAAGCCGCAGGATGTACGGCAGTAGTTCTGACGGTCGATGCGGAATGGGTGGGTAACCGCGAAGCGGATTACCGTACCGGTTTTACCTTCCCGACGACCCTGAAATTTCCGAACGTGCCGGTAGCAAAGATCGGGGTCAGTTTTTTCGAATTGATGAAGTCGTTCAAGCCCAATCTTTCAATGTCCGATCTTGAATTTGTCCGAAAGGAATCGGGAGTTCCCGTAATCGTCAAAGGCATCCTGTCCCCGGAAAATGCGGTCCGGTGCGTCGATCGCGGGGCCTCTGCGATCCAGGTGTCAAATCACGGCGGGCGCCAGTTGGATGGGGCCCCTGCTTCGATTACGGCTCTTCAGGGCATTGTGGATTCCGTGGGCGAGCAGGTCCCGGTAATTTTCGACGGAGGCATACGGCGCGGGAGCCATGTTTTCAAGGCACTGGCCCTGGGCGCAAGCGCCGTTGCAATAGGGCGTCCCGTGTTTTACGGCCTGGCCCTTGGGGGATCGCAGGGTGTGAAATCCGTGCTCGACATATTGAATTTCGAGTTGCGATTGACCATGAAGCTGGCGGGGTGCGGAAGTATTGCGGAGATTTCCAGGCGGTTTCTTCTTTGATGAGAAGAATGCCATTAGTGTGGACGGTGAGCGGCGTAGGGTGGGTACAAGCTTCGCCGTGCCCACCGTCCGTCCCCTTGGATCATGGTTCATCGGGATGGACGGGTTGGTGGGCTCCCCAAATACCGGGACCGCGCTTCGCTCCCCCTCCCGTCGCTGCCGCACTTCCGAATCGAAGTTTCATTCTGTTTAAACCGAGTCCTCCAGAGGCGGCTCCGCTGGATCCCGGCTCAAAAGCACTGCCGGGATGACGGGATTGGGGGGCTCCGTCATAAAATGCCCGGGAACCGGGTCCGTCTTCATTTGGGGCGACAGCCCCGGAATCAAGGGAACCAGCGAGGGATAAAGGTGCCTGAATTGTTGATTCTTGTATGGCGTCACTCTTATGAGGATGGGTTGCGCTCCGGGACTTCATCGTAACCGACCGGAATTGGGCTGGTTTTCATCGACAACACGACACATTCTCTCCGCTCCACCCATCCTGATCCCATTGTTTTCTTGCGTGATTTTCGTACTACTATCCGTCATTTTCTTGTTTTTTGAGCAAGATTTTCATGTTGACGGTTCCGTAAATCGTTTGACATCAACCTCTTAGGTGCACTTTAAACCGAGGGGAACCGAACGGCACTTTCGTGAGTTTCGTATCTCGGCTCATCAATAAACGATGGGTTGGCTCCGGGACTTCATCGTAACCGACCGGGGTTGAGATGGTTTTCATCGACAAAACGACACAGTCTCTCTGCTCCACCCATCCTTCGACCTTATCTCATTGTTTTCTTTTGTAATTTTCGTGAATTTCGTGGTTAAGGGTTTCTGTTTTGCATTTTGGTTGCGGCTCCGCAACTCCAAGTCCTTCGTGATCAGGTCTTGTCCGGGATCAATCTCTTCCGTGCCCTTCATCTTCTGAAAATCCTTCGCCTGCCTCTTCGATTTTGTCGAGCACGGCTTCCGGAGCTACGTCATGTTCGAGTTCGGAGAGTTCGGGATCCCGGGCTTCCCGGATGTCCATTTTCTTTGCCATGGCCCGCACCAGGGTCAGCATGCGCGTGATTTCATGCTCTGCAAGAAGGCCTGTCTGCAGGTCCAGGTCGGCTCTGCGGTCCTCCATTTCGGCCATCCGGTTCTGCGAGATCAGGATGAAAGTTGAGAGGAAGATCGCCTCGACCGAAGCGAACATGGCCAATATCACAAATGTTGGATCGAATTTTGGCAGACCCGGAAACCAGGGGAGGTTGAATACGATCCAGCCGCCGAACAGCACGAGGTGGATGTAGACGAACTTCATGCTTCCGGTGAACTTTGTGATTCCATCGGCCAGCTTGACCTGCGGGCTCTTTTTCTTTTCTTCCAGGCTGCGTCTTTTGAGCAGAGCAGCAATGTTTCGCTCGGTTATTCCTGCGAGTCCGGATTCGTGTGTTGCGCGCGCCATTTATTTGCTCCTGAATTAATCGCCACTCGTATCGAGTGTACGCAAAAGATTTGGATCCCTTTCGTTATAAGAAGCTAATCATTACGGAATGTTAGAGTCTGATGCGATCCCTCGGGCCACGCTCTCCCGATTGCCGGGCCGACATGAAAATATTACATCGGCCCGCCTGGAACCAGGACGAAGGCCGATGCGCCCCATCCGATGTTTGACGGGCGCTCCTCGTAAGCCACGTAGAAACATTTGGGGAATTTCACCCATGACGTACAGGCCGGATAATGACTAGAAGACTTTTCACATAAATCCCACTCTTCACAATCGTTTCCAAAACAAAAACATCTCAGACAGGTTGGTCCTGCCAAGGAGCGAACATGTATGCCCGAATTTCACTGGTTTTACTCTTCGTCGTTATCCTGGCTTTCGGCGCCCGGGCGGCAACTGTGATTCAAAATTCTGCCGAGCCTTCAGCCGTTCTGTACTGGCCGTTCCCGCCGGGAAGCATGATGGGGCAATCGGGGGCGGTAGTCGATGTGAACGCCTTGCGTCAGGACCTCGTCGTGGGAGCACCCTATGCGGCACATGGAAACGACAGGGGAATGATCCTGCTCTACTATGGAGCGAACGGTTTGAAATCGGGAGGGCGGCCTTCAGCGGTAATATATGGCGATGGAAACCTCGGGTGGAGCCTGGTCGGTTTGGGGCAGGGCGCCTTTGCGGCGGGTGCTTTCAGCGGAAGCGGTGACAACGTTTCCCTCTCGGGGGGCGTATCCATCTACCGCTATACACGGGGCGCTCCTCAGAAGGTGGCCGATCTTTCCGGTGAGAATGCGCTCGATAAGTTCGGCTACACGCTGGCTTCAGGAGACTTCAACGGAGACGGCATCCAGGACCTGGCAGTGGGTGCGCCGTTTCATTCCCCGGACCCGAGTCTTTATCAGCAGGGGGCCGTCTACGTCTATTTCGGACCGGATTATTCGAGATCGGTGAAAATACCGGGAACCAAAAAGAACGGGGCGGTAGGTTTTTCAATCGGCACCGGGGACATAAACAAGGATGGAATAGACGACCTCCTGATCCAGTCGAGCGGAAAGGTAAACGCCTTTCTCGGTTCACACTCCTTTTCGCCAAACCCGGACCTGCCCGACATCATCTACAGCAGCCAGGACTCAAGCGATACCGACTTCGGACGGGCGATAGCCGTCCTGCGCAATCCCGATCCCGAAGAGATGAACAACGTCGCCGTAAGCGCCAGTCAGGCTACCCTCAATAACGGCATGATGGATATGATCGATTCCGGAAGGGTCTATATTTTCGGGAATTCGGGCGGTTCTGCCTCGATCTCCGC
The DNA here is from genome assembly GCA_023416335.1 of Pseudomonadota bacterium. The sequence continues at coordinate 5,643 of JAEZHY010000223.1, forward strand.
CGGCCCGCCTGCGAGAATCGATGGAGAACCCAACAGCGGGCGCTTCGGTTCGGGACTTCTCCCCGTATGCGACCTGGACGGCGATGGCGTTCAGGACCTGGCGGTGGGCTCAATACACGCTGATGGGACGTCCTTCCCGATGACCGGGGCGATCTACTTTATCAGCGGTAGAACTATGCAGCTCCTACCGGAAAAGACCATCCGCGGCAATGCGCGGGATATGCACTTCGGCACTTTTCTGGCCGCGTTTGTAAAGGGGACGTACCTCGCCGCCGGATCGCCGACTGAAAAAGACGGCAACGGTTCCGCACGAATTTACCGCCTCAAATAGCGGCGTCCGAAGGAGAAAAGCATGAAGAAATTGGCTCTCGTGTTCGTATTGTTATCCGGCATCGCGATGGCGGCAACCATGTATGACGCGGACAACTTCTCGGCGCTCGGCAGGCTGTATCAGCCCAAGCCTGCGGGCTATGCGGTCGGGAAAGACAACGGTCCCGGCCGCGGAATGCACCATCCCGGCGAAGACTGCGCCCGATGCCACAGCATGGGGTTACGAGCCGAATCGCACCTCTGGACGATGGCCGGTACTCTTTTTCAGGATCGCGTCGGCAGTGTGCCGCTCAAACGAGGTGAAGTCATCCTGCAAGACAGGGACGGCAACGTTCTGAGCATGACGAGCAACGGTTCGGGAAACTTCTGGACCACCTCTCCGCTCGCGAGCAATCCCTATACGGTGGTCAACCACGGCAGCGTCACCGACACGCTTTACAGTTATGATTCAGACGGCAACTTCATTCCCGCAGACCCCACCGACGAGCGGACATGGCTGTACAAGGGCTGGGTGGGTTCGGGCGGTGCCGTGCGGCCCATGGTAACGATAGCTCCTGTCGGTTCTGCATCGGGGATGAGCATGCGGATGTCCTGCAGCATGCACCACGCGCAGATGGGTTCGCGGGGCGCGCTCTGGGTCGCGAGTGCACCGACCCTCGGGGACTATCCCCGAACGCAGCTCAGCTACCGGAAGCACATTTATCCGATCCTGCGCAGCAAATGCAGTCCCTGTCACATTCCGGGCGCCACAATCACCCGCCTGGTGACCAAATCCGATCTGGACACCCCGTCAACGTCGCTCGACTATAGCAGCGGGCTCGACCTCATGACCTACGAAGGGTCGAATGTCGGCAATGCGGTAAAGAAAGGAGTTTGCGCGGTGGTGGATCCGGATCATCCCGAGAAGAGCGTGCTGCTTATAAAGACTGCAAAGGGCGGAACTCACGGAGGCGGTGCCTTCTGGGACAGGAAATCTCCCGATTACCTCGCTTTGAGGCAATGGATATCGGAAGGGGCCATGAAAAACTAGAGGCTTTGTAGATCGGGTAACTTTGGATAAGATTTTTCGAAACCCCCTGAGAGGAGCGGGGCCGAAAATCTCGCGCAACGGGGTCATCAGTGCTGTTTCAAAATCGATTCCGGAAACGCGGCATCAGGAATCGAAGTCCGATCCCGGTTGCAGCCGCCGCGCTGCACCGGAATCGTTTTCTAGTGCGGTTTCTTGCCTTCATCCTCGGGTTCTTCGCCGAGAGCTTCTCCCAGTTCGGCAAGAATCTGTTTGGCGTCCTTTCTTCCTTTTGCTGCGGACTTTTGCAGCTTGGAGACCGCCTGCCCGTACGCCCGGGCAGCATGCTCATCGCCTGCTTCCGCATCCTGCTTCAATTGCTGGAGGGGGCCGAGAAGCTCTTCGAGCAACCCGCCGACCAGGCCGGTAACACCCTTGGTTACACCTCCTACGGCTTTCCCCAAGCCTCCGAGAACTCCGGTAAGGCCGCTCAATGCCTCGTTCAAGCCTTCTCCCAATTTATCCGACTGGTTTTCTTTCTCTGCCATATCGTGTCTCCCTCGTGTATCCTAATTCATTGAATATAATAACTATTCCTGTATGTTGGATGACTATTCGCACGCTGAATAAAACTGCCTTTTCCGATCGTTTCGGATAATTCGTCTTACATACTGCCGCTGCTTCTATCGACTGACGAAAATCTTCGGCCCTGGCGGGAGGAAAGGTTTCGAGCGCAACCTTTGTTGACTCCCGCCGTGCCGCCTTCCTTCCAAATCAATGGAGCCGTGTGCGGCTCGAAGGATGGTGCCGTGAAGCGGGAAAGCTCTGTAAATGTCGGAAAAGATGTCTTCGGGTTTTGATTGCAACAGCGGCGGGAACGACTTTGAAAAAACGATGCTCCGGCTTGCATGCCGGCTAAGGGATGCAGGAGTCGAGGCGGTAAATCGGAATTGAAGCCGAAGGAAGGTCGGCTCGGCGGTCAGGCTGAAAGGGCTAAAATGGGATATCTCCCCTTTCACACCCGGTGCATGAGCCGCTCCGGCTCTTAACGAAGCAGCATAGGCAATTAGTCGACCCACCGCTTCAGAATGTTTCGCTTTATCAGTTCCTCTCCGAGCAGTCCGGAGCGGGACAGTTCGTCGCGGACGCTCTGGTTTACGTCCATGGCGTATCCGCCAATCTGGAGCCTGAGGTCCCCGTGCAGGGTCATGAGGTGTCCGCGGTGGTCGTGGATCTCAAGAGCCCCCTGGTTGTTGTAGAACCTTGCGGCAAGGACCGCGTGCGGGCCAAGGCATGCCGTGACGATCTTGGGGTCTTTTGCGCGTATCCGGTCTTTCAGGGAGGCAAGCAAGCCTTCCAGCTTCTTTCGGATGATGTTTTCATCTTTTTGCGGGTCCGGGCTTTCCAGGAGGTTTAAAGCTTCCCTCAGCAGTTTTTTCAGATCGTCGTAGCCTGCCATGGCTTCCTTTCTTGTCCGTTAACTCAACGGGGCATCTGCAGGTTGGAATTTCGGCGTTTTTCGATTCCGACGGTTCATCTCGCATAGAAGGATTCGGGGACATAGAAGACATAATGCCCGGCGAGAATATCGAACTGGCGGTTTGTTTCCTCTTCGATGAGCGACAGGAGGTCTTTTAAGACCACGGCATCGCTGATGGAGTTCAGGAACACGTTTTCGTTGTAATGTTCCGGGAAAAGGGGAAGCAGAAAATGGTGGACGTGTCCCTTCCAGGAAACGCTCAGCTTTTCGCGTTCCTCGGTTATGATTTTGAAAAACCTCCGCACGAGATCCGTTCGCAGGACGGGGGAGGGCGCACGGGTTACGCATTCCATGAGCCCTGCGAGGTAGTAGAGCCTGCGCATGCGGGCTTCGTCGTCCCGAAAGCGAAAAAGGAATGTCGTAGTGTAATGGTATCCGCCGTCAAGGTTCAGGTGATTTGGAACGAGTGAAAAAGGCCTGTCCTGGGTCGTCTTGCTGCGCTGTGCTTCGAACTTCGCGGATTCCTGCCGCGTGCAGAGGAGGGCGTTTCCAGAGAGCCATTCCCCTCTGCGGAATTCGAGCGGCCGGGAGGTGATCAGGTTGCTTCCGGGTTTGAGCCTGCTTGAAAGATCCAGGATATCCGCCATGATTTGCTCTGCTGCTCGAAGCGATGTGGAACGGTTTTCAGGGTGTCCGGCCCCGTCCGTGTCGCAACGGGCGGGAAAGGGGCCGGAGAGATTTCGTTTACGGCAGATAGGGAGTCAGATCTTCGACGTAGTGGGTCAGCACTTTAAACTGCGCGTTCTGCAGCACTTCGACCGCTTTGGGGAAAAGGCTGGTTGCGACGCGCAACATAATCTGCCACTTGTCCTTATGCCCCGGGAGGGGGATCGTAAGGATGCTTCGGATGTTCACTTCCGCCTGCTGCATGAGCCTGCCGATTTCGGCGAGCGTGCCGATCCGGTCTTCGCACAGAAGCGAGATGCGCTGGCTGTCGCTTCCAAGTCCCATCGCCAGGAGCAGCACTTCCATGAGATCGGTTGTCGTGATTATCCCGACGAGTTTTTCGTCCTTTATCACCGGGAGCGCGCCGATTTTCCTGTCATGAAGGATAAGGGCTGCGCGTTCGATATGCATGTCCGGGGTCGCGGTCATGACATCCCGGGTCATGACGTTTCCGACGGTAATTTTCTGGAGCACGTAGGTAAGTTCGTGGACGCTGAGGGTCGTGGCCGGAGACGCCCAGGCTTCTTTCAGGTCCCGGTCCGTTACGAGCCCGATAAGGTGGGCCTTGCCGTCCGTTACGGGCAGATGTGAGATCTTATGCGTATCGAGCATTTCCCGCGCTTTGAAAAGCGATGTTTCCTGAGTGATGGTGATGAGATTGGTTTTCATAAACCAGCCGACGTACATTGCATCCTCCTTGGTAGGCGATTGTGGATGGATGCTAGAATATGGAATATTGCGGGAGAGTTCAATTTAAAACTGTAGACCGAGGGCGGGCCGAAGCGGGAGGCCTTTTCCGAGCTGCCGGGTCGAGTATGTGTCCGGGTTGCGAAAGATCGGTAGAGTTGCCCGGGATGCCTTCCACGTCGCAAGTGAACCCCCCTCCGTCCGGATCTGTCGTTTACTGCCCCCGATACTCGTATGCTCCCATGCTTATTACTCCTGGATGGTCGTAAAAGTCTCGGATGGACCGACATAGATCGATTCCAAACAGTCTTCGCTTTGGTCAGGCAAGGTTCTAAGACAGCCGCCGACTTATTTCCTAATCGCCTGGAACAATAATGGTGTAATATTGGTACCATGCAATCGTACTCCCGCCTTTATTCTTTACCTCTCTCAGGAGTCCGGCGTTGCTGATGTAAAGAATGTCTTTATTCGTTCCGCTGGTGGAATCGATAGAGCGAACAAGGCGACCGTCCTGATCATATTTGAGTATTATTTTCCCCTTGTACTCGTTTTTGTAATCTCCGTCTCCTGCCTGCATGGTCTCCGTAACGGCAGCCAACGTTACGTGATGGTCGGCATTCCTGCTAAATACGTAATTCAAGTGAGCCAAAGGGGTGGAAGGATCTCCTGATGAATTCGGAAAGACTCCGGGGGTATAATCCGGTTGCTCGGTCACGTACAGTTCGGTGCCGTGAAGCTGTGCTGTTTTAATCTTGTCCAGTTTCTTCGTTCCGCTATTGTTGCCCTTATAAATATATGAATCGACAAGAGGCGTGCTCAACGGATTGCCGTCATCCGATGTGTATCGAATCACTCTGGTAATTAATGCCTGCCACTCCGGAGCACCCGGTTCATAAGAATAAACCTTTTCCGGCCTTAACTTCCTTGAGACCGGGTCGGTGATCAATGTTTTTACAACTCTTCCATAGTCATCATATCTAAAGGCGCGAATACTGTAGAAAGGAAAGGCGACATGGGAATCTCCCGTGTTTCCGATCCTCGGCGTGCTGATTTCGACGTTTCTGTTGTAAATGATTCTATCCAGGAAAGAAGGTACTGCCACCGGCTGGGATTCATCGCTGTGGACATACCGGGCGATTACGCCGTTCGAGGTAATAGGCGCAACGAGTGGAGACCCAAAATCATTATAGAAGTCGGCTTGTCCGCAATGCCCCACGCCGGGATACAAGAACGCAATGGCCGCTACCGCCGGGATCAGGAGAAAAAGAGTTCGCGACTTCATAGTAGAAGCTCCTTTCATCTCAGACAGAGGAGAGACCGGCCCCGGCTGTGATCCGATAATGCCTCTTCCTATTAGATTTATGCCGTGGGATTTTAAAATGATTCTTGGTCTTTGCAGTTTGGAGATAAACAGATCCGGTCACCGGTCAATTGGATAAATTTGTCGCAACGACGAGAGGAACGCTGTGATTCTCAGACTATATGCAAAAGGGGGATGTAAGTTGGTGTCGCCTGTCAGGGTGGTGGTTCGGATCTCCGGAGAATAGGAGTGGGTACAAATTATATGAGAGCGGATCTACTGCGGGGCTTCATTGCAGTTGCATCGACCGGGCAGACCGTTACGCAGAGGCCGCACCCCAGGCACGCCGCCGGATCGCACGTCATTTCCCCCTCACACATCTTTCGCGCATCGAAGGGGCACCTTTCCACGCAGGCGCCGCAGTGGATACAGGTGTCCGCATCGGTTGCCGCGACGTATTCCGAGCGGGCAATGAGGTCTTTTCGGTTGAGCAGTTTCAGGAGCTGAATATCGTGGCAGCAGCAGGGGCAGCAGTTGCAAAGAGCGGTAATTTCATGATCCGGCACAAAGAGGCTCATATGAACGAGCCCGCTTTCATCGGCTTTGCGCAGAATCTCGGCTGCTACTTCGATTGAAACTCGCCGGGCGGAACCTTTTTCGATCAGCTTGTCGCCTGCGTCATTCAGCACGAAACAGACTTCAAGAGGTTTACTGCAGCGCGAGTAATGCGTCCTGCATTCGCAGTTCTGCAAAGCAATCGTGCGCGCGTTTTTCAGGACGCCCAAGACCTGTTCGGACGGAAGGATCCACTGGATTGCCTCAAGAGATTCGCCGACGGGGATTACCTTGGAAGAAAAAGAAATCTTTTCTTCGGAAAGCCAGCGGTCGTACCTGGATAGCCTCTTGCCAAGGAAATCGTCCATGTCCTTCCCTCACAAACCGGCCCGGGTCCGTGATCCTGCCGCACACAGCACGGCGAATCGCCTGTCAGTTCACTGCTCACTGTTCACTAATTTATAAACACCTGCCTGAAGTAATCGAGGTGCTCGATGACGGCGCCGGCTCCGCGGGCAACCGCTGTCAGCGGATCGTCTGCGATGTTTACCTTGAGGCTCGTACATTGGGTAAGGAGCTTATCCAGGCCTTTTAAGAGCGCGCCGCCTCCGGCAAGCCAGAAGCCGCGTTCGTGAATGTCCGCTGCCAGGTCGGGAGGGGTCTTTTCCAAAGCGCGCTTTACCGCTTCGACAATTGCTCCGACGGGTTCCTTGATCGCTTCCCGAACCTCTTCGTCTGAAACGGTGAAGGACTTGGGAATTCCGGAGAGAATTTCCTTGCCTGTGATGTCGATCGACGCCGGTCCGTCCAGCGGAAAGGCCGAACCGATCCGCATCTTGATGGTTTCGGCGAGCACTTCGCTTATTATCATCTGGCGCTCCCGCTGCATATAGCGAAGAATCGCCTCGTTTGCCTCGTCTCCCGCGACACGGACCGATTCGCTGTAGGCGACCGCGAACATCGAAATCACCGCGACCTCGGTCGTGCCGCCGCCGATGTCCACGATCATGTTCCCGAAGGGCTGATCTATCGGCAGTCCCGCGCCTATTGCGGCCGCCATGGGTTCTTCGACCAGGTGGATGTAGCGAGCCCCCGCCTGTTCGGCCGCTTCGATAACGGCCCGCTTTTCAACCGACGTGATCCCGGTGGGTACGGCAACGACAAGCCGGGGCCGGATGATCTGCCGTTTTTTGAGGACCTTTGCGAGGAAGTACTTGATCATTACGGCGGTCACTTCGAAGTCGGCGATGACCCCGTCTTTTAAGGGCCGGATGGTTACAACCCTTTGGCCGTGCCTGCCGATTATGCTTCTTGCTTCCTGGCCTACGGCTATTACCTGATGGGTATCCTGGTTAATCGCGACCACGGACGGTTCGTTGAGCACTATCCCTTTTCCCCTCATGTAGATGAGGGTGTTTGCCGTACCGAGATCCATGGCTAAATCTTTTGAAAAATATGATAGAAGTCGTCCGAACATAGGTGACCCTTCTTTTCGATTTTTGCGCAAAGTCTATAGATAATGAATCGGCCGGTCAACAGTTTATGACGACGCTCTTTCCGGCTGCATTCGAAAAGCGGAAAAAAGGCGCCGGCTGATAAGAGGCCAGAGATCCTCGATTTTTGAAGCATCGTGGGGATAGCCCGCCGCGGCGATGTAGGCCTGCAGGCGCACTCCCTTGATTCCCTTGAAGCCGAATTTTCCGTTTTCCGAAAGTTCCGCGAGCTGGTTTTCAACGTCCTGCACGTTAGCTTCGGGAAAGAGTATTCCGTAGCGGTTTTCAGCAAGCTGGCCGACGAGGACCCCGGAGGGCAGGGCCTGGCAAAGAGCGGTTGCGATCTCTCTTTGAAGCTGGCGGATTCTTCCCGGCAGGACCTTGGTTGTGAGTATCTGCCAGGGTTCGAACTGGACCAGGCCGAGCGTAAAGGGCGCGCTCGACTGCATCGAAGCATTCAGCAGCCCCTCGACTCTTGCTTCGAACGCCGTGGCATTGAAAAGGCCGGTGCAGGTATCGTAGGAATTGAGTGCCTCGTTTTCTTCCTTGTAGTAGATCTGCTCGAGCAGGAGCTGGAAGAAGTGGAACGCGTGCGTGAGGGCCTTTTCGTTGTCGGAATTCCAGTCGGTTACGTGGCGGGATAGAAAGACGAGCACGAGTTCGTAGCCGAGCGATGTCTGGACGGGCATGCCCCAGAGGGTCCCCAGGTGGGGGAGGTTTTCCCCGTGGGAGAAGAGGAAATGGTCCGGAGTGTCCGGGTTCATGCGAATGATCAGAAGATTCTTGCGGTTTTCAAAGAGCCAGCCGATAAGGCCCTGCTTTACGGGAAAATTCTGGCCGATCAGGCCTCGGGGGGTGTTCGGCGTGCACCCGAGCAGCCGGTAGGTCTTTTTTCCCGGTTCTTTCAGCGCGAGGAACCCGTAATCGGTCCCCAGGAGCTGCGTCCATTCTTTAAGGAACATCTCGCAGTAACTCTCAAGGGCGTATCCCTTGAATGCGACTTCGTCGAGCCGGTTCCACACATCGAAGACCCGAGCGTAATTTGCTCCCTGCTGGGCCCCTTCCTGTTCTTTGAGGATGCCTCCGAGCAGGTCCGCAACTTCCCGGATCCACTTCTGTTGTTTGTCGTTAAACCCCCAGCCGTATTTTGTGTCGACATAGAGGATGCCGGCTCCTCCCGCGACGGGAACCGCGTAGAGTCCCTTGATGTGGGATTCCCCTTCCCGGTAGAAGGGCAGGGTGAGGGTAATAGAAGAGGTCGCTTCGTGAAGCTTGTCGAGGTGGATGGTCTGGCCGACCTTCTGCACCTGCGATAAAATTCCGCTTCCTTCCAGGGGAAGCGATATATCAGGCGGAATGAACTTGCTCAAGGTCTGGATGGCTGCAAGTTCGAGCTGCCGGTTTCGTCCATCGAAAATAAAAAAAGCTGTGGTATAAGCTTCCAAAATGTTGCTCAAAAGGCTGACCAGGGGCTGATAGGGGCTTGATTGCATGAGGCCGCTCGCTTGAAATTACGGAATATGTGGTTTTAAATCCCACATACGATATTGGTCCGCAAAAAATTTAGTATGATACAATTTGCGTTCCGCCGGTCTTTCGAACGATTTTCGGAAGCAGGGGCGGGACCTTTTAGGTCTCTTGCATACTGGAATGAGACTCGTCTGTCAATAGTGTAGGAAGGCAAATACGGCCGGGAGGGCCGAATGGGTAAGATAACGATTTTACCGGAAATTCTTTGCAACCAGATCGCAGCCGGCGAAGTGGTGGAACGTCCCGCCGCCGTGGTAAAGGAACTGGTGGAAAACAGCATCGACGCCGGGAGTTCGAAGATTTCCGTAAGCCTGCTCCAGGGGGGCCGAAAAGAGATCCGGGTAATGGACAACGGGTGCGGCATGAGCCAGGAAGACGCTCTTCTCGCGCTGGAGCGGCATGCCACGAGCAAAATCCGCTCGGTTGAAGACCTCCAGGCAATAGCGACCCTGGGCTTTCGCGGGGAGGCTATACCCAGCATCGCGGCGGTGAGCCGCTTCGAGCTGGTGACAAAAGAACCGGAAGCTATTGCCGGCGTAATCATTCGGATTGAAGGCGGGGTGCTCAAAGACGTTCGCGAAAAAGGTTGCCCGGCGGGGACTCAGATATGCGTCCGGGATCTTTTCCACAACGTCCCGGCCAGGCGCAAGTTCCTTCGGACGGTGGAAACCGAGCTTGCCTATATCTCGGACCAGTTCATCCGGATTGCCGTCGCAAACCCGTCGATCCATATGCAGCTCCACAGCCAGGAACGGCTGCTCTACGATTTCCCCAAAAGCGAAGGCTTGAACCAGCGAGCGGGGCAGGTCCTGGGGATCGACATCGCCCGGTCGCTCTCTCCGGTTGAAAGCGAAAAAAACGGCCTGCGCGTACACGGGTTTCTTTCTTCTCCCGAAATCCAGAGGTCAAACAGCCAGTCGCTCTTTCTTTTTGTAAACGGCCGCCCCGTCTGGGACAGGCTGCTCCAACGCGCGGTGCTGACCGCATATGAAGCCCTCATCCCCCGAGGGAAATTTCCGGTTGCGGTACTTTTTATCGAAATCCCTCCAATGCTTGTCGATGTAAACGTCCACCCCGCAAAAAGGGAAATCCGCTTCAGAAATCCCGGCGAGGTGCTCGGATTTGTTCGCGAGACTCTTCTGTCCGTCCTTTCCGGACTGCGGCCGGGTTCCTACAGCTTTACGCCTCAACGGGAGGGAGCGTTTTTTTCCGGCAAGTTCCCGATGTCCCGCTTCGCAACAGGCGAACCAACAAGCGGACCCGCCGTCTTTCGGGAGCGGCAGACAGCTTTTGACTTCAGGCCGTCCACGCCCGGCATTCCGGCAGTTAGTCCGCCCACGACCTACGTTTTTCCGGAACCGGAAGATCCTCCTGCCGAAACCCGTCCGGCAGAACCCGCGCAGGACGCTCCCGAATCTCCGGCTCCGGAGGCGGAAACGATAGAGTCCGACTTTTCCTTTTCACGCCTTCCCGTAATCGGACAGCTCGGAAATTCCTTTATTCTGCTCGAAGCCCCCGACGGGCTCATCATTATCGACCAGCACGCGGCCCATGAGCGGATACTGTTCAATACCCTTGGCAAACAACACGCGAAATCGGCTCAGATGCTCACCCGGCCGGCCGTATTCCACCTCTTGCCCAAAGAAGCCCTGCTGCTTAAGAAATGGACTCGCGGCCTATCCGACCTGGGTTTTGAAATCGAGCCCTTCGGCGGGAACAGCTTTGCAGTCCACTCTGTCCCCGCAGCCCTCTCCGAATGCCGCCCGGAAGACATCCTCAGGGATTTCCTCCGCTTTGCCGAAGAAGAAAGCATCATGTCGGAGAGCGAACTCCTCTCCGGGATCGCCAAGATCGCTTCCTGCCACAACGCGGTCCGGGCCGGGCAGAAGCTGCGGTTTGATGAGATAAAACACTTACTTGAATCCCTGGACGGCACAGAGGTTCCCTTCACGTGCCCTCACGGCCGCCCGATCACGTTTAAACTGACCTATGACCACATTTTCAAACTCTTCAAACGAACCTGAGCAGGCGGCTCTCCCCGTCATCCTGCTCGCCGGCCCGACCGCCGCGGGAAAGACCGCTCTTTCGCTCGAGCTGGCAAAGAGGCTCTCAAGCGAAATCGTCAATGCCGATTCCATGCAGGTCTACCGCTACATGGACATCGGCACGGCAAAGCCGACCGCATCCGAGCGGGAACTGATCCACCACCACCTGATCGACATAGCGGACCCGGACGATCCGTTCGATGCAGCGAGATACTCCGATCTTGCGATCCCTGTTGTGAAAGACCTTCATGTTGGGGGGAAAATCCCGCTAGTCGTTGGCGGCACCGGGCTCTACATGAAAGTCCTCACCCGGGGAATATGCCCGGGGCCTCCAACCGACCCGGATGTCAAGGAAAGACTCGCACGCGAAGCGGAAACCCGAGGCCTTGCCGAACTCCACCTGCGCCTCTCCGAAATCGACCCGCGGGCGGCATCGAAGATCCACCCAAACGACCGGCAGCGAATCCTTCGGGCACTCGAGTTTTTCTATTCAACAGGCACGCCTCTATCGGAGTCCCAGAGCCTGCACGGGTTTGCTCAGACCCTTTTTCCGACGATCAAAATCCTTGTTTCCCGCGAGCGGGAAGAACTCTACGGGCGCATAAACCGGCGCACGGAGATCATGATCGAAGAGGGACTGAGAGGCGAAGTCGAGAGTTTGTTGTCCATGGGCTACGGGCCGGAGTTAAAGCCCATGCAGTCGATAGGCTATGCTCAGATGGTCCGGCACGTTCTGGGGGAAATCGGCCTGGATGAGACAATCTATCTTATCAGGCGGGACACCAGGCGCTACGCCAAAAGGCAGCTTACCTGGTTTCGGGGCGATCCGGGATTCCGGACTTTCAACGCGGACGATGTGGAATGCATTTTTTCCCACATCCTGGGTGAATTGAGGCAAAAGGGTTTTGCCCATGATTGACGGACATGCGCATCTAAACGAAATCGAAGACATAGACGGCGTGATCGTTCGCGCCAAAGCGGCCGGAGTCGGCAGGGTGATAGCAGTCGGGATGGAGACAGAGTCCAACCGTGCGACTCTTGAGCTTGCCCGCCGCTTCCCGCATATGGTTCTCCCGGCGGTGGGATATCACCCCTGGTCGATTACAGCCGACGGAATAGATGAAAACCTCGCCTTCGTCCGCGAAAATCTTGCTTCCTGTATTGCCCTGGGAGAGGTCGGAATCGACTACAAGGCGAAGGTGAAAAAGCCCGTCCAGTGGGACGTTTACGGAAGGCTCCTTGAAACGGCTCTTGAAGCCGACAAACCCGTCATAATCCACTGCCGGTTCTCCCACGCACGCGCCTTCGATATGACGATAGCGGCAGGAATCGGGCGGGCCGTCTTCCACTGGTACAGCGGACCGGAAGAGATCCTGAAGAAGATCCTCGATGCGGGGTATTTTATTTCGACAACACCCGCTCTTGCCTACAGCCCACCTCACAGGGCCGCCGCGGCGTTCTCACCTCTTAATCGCATCCTGGTCGAAACGGATTCCCCCGTCGAATACGGAGGCCGGGCATCCGAACCCGCAGACCTGGTTACCACCATCCACGAACTTGCGAAGATCAAGAATGTCCCGTTTGAGGAAGCTGCAAGGATTACGGAAGAAAATACGCGGAAATTCTACGGGATAGTGAGCAGTGAGAAAGCGCCGGTAAAAGTCGGCTTGGAGTAGTGGATGAAAGAGCCATACGGTGAAGGTCTAACGAACCACACCGGCCCCGAGTCATGCGCCGGTACCTGTGAGGG
>JAEZHY010000010.1 GCA_023416335.1 Pseudomonadota bacterium
AACCCATCGTTTTTTGAGGCTCGTTCCCCTCTCTGCCGCCGGGAAGCTCAGGGGCTGTCGAATACGACTTTTTATGTCCGTATGACGACTTCCCGTGTTTCCTGGCACCGACCTATCCCTCTCCGGCCAATCATTCCCGGGCGTTCAGAAAAACGATGGGTTGTCACCCATCGCCTCAAAATCATCGCGGTAGCCTCGAATGACCGGCAGGCCTCCAGCTTCGTCATTCCGGCCCTTCTCTTCGATCAGGACAAGTTCACACCGGAAACCAGGCTTTTGGGGCGGATTGATTATGAATTCAAGACCTTAAAAACTCTAGATCCCGGCAGTCAATCGGGATCCAGTGGCGTAGGGTGGGGTACGCCAGCACCATCGTGCCCACCGTCCATCCCCTCGGATTCGGCTTCAATTCTCCTCCATTTAACTGGCATCTATTTTGTAATTCCCTGGAATTGCTGCTCGAAAATCTTGTTGCAAGATCAAGATATGACCTGTAGATAAAATCGAACGCTTTGAGAACAGTGCCGATTTGTGGAATTCGCTGACGGGGGGAATCATGTTTGTGCGAAGACTTGGGATTTTCGCTGTACTGCTCGCCGTTTCCGTCGTTGCAGTTGGTTGTGCAATCCGCTCCATTTCGAATTCCGGTTATCCCGGGGACTCCAGATCGAGCAACCCCTATTACAAGGGAGAACTGAGCGAGCTTGATGTCCTTGGAGCACCCGAGTCTCAAAAAATCAGTGAAGAGGACATTCGAAAAGCACTTGAAGGAAAGCAGGCGGTAAAGCTTCAGAAGGGCGAATCGATGCTGGTGATTCAATCGGGGGCACTTTCTCCCGATGAGTCGATGCTCGATGAACTCTCAAAACATTTCCGGCCTGTTGCCTTCGCAGGCATTCCGAACGCCAACCGAAGCGCGGAAGGCGAACCTTATTCAAAGAAGCTGAGACTCGTTGCCGCCCAGGGCGGCTACGCTCACATACTGTGCTACTGGGGAGTACTGGAGACGGCACAGGAAGACAAAGTAACCAAGGCTGTTTCCTGGGTCCCGATCGCGGGGGCTTTTGTGCCCGATGAGTCACAGCGCATGAGGATCAGGCTCAGGGCGGGTCTAATTGATGTGGCATCCGGAAGATGGTCCATGCTGACTCCAGAACCCATTGAAGATTCAACTCTCAGTTCCCAACTCACGCGTGTGAGGTCCGATCAGAAGCAGGTCGAGCTTCTTAAGGCAAAAGGCTACGCTGCGCTTGCAAGTGAATTGTCCAGGTATTTTGTTCAGTAAGTACTAAAGAGATAATCCGAAGGGAGGGCATATGCTCTCCCTTTTTTATTTGATGCGAAATAAGGGCGATTCCATGGCAGGCCTCTTGTGCCGGGCAGAGGAAATGATTCCGGGCTGCCCATAAAATGTTTCGCTCGCCCCTCACTGCTCTATTACTCATAAAAACCCGATTTAACACAAAATCCCGGGCTTCCCATGGTGCAATCCTTCCTCTCTTCCTTATATTTGTTAGATGGTGGATGGGGGGAGTTCCAAAGGAAATATCCCAAACGACAAGAGGGGGAAAAGATGTCGGAAAAGCAATCAAATCAACAGGAACAGGTACTTGGAGCCGATATTGAAAGCAATCTGAGAGCAGCCTTCAATGCATTGCCTAACAGCGTTCCAATCTACCTTTTTACTGAAAAGGGCCAGAAAGACGTCCTGACCCAGGCCGCCAGAGATTTGCTCGGGGCCTTCAGTAAGCTCTCACATAAAATAGAAGTTCGGGAATTCGATTTGAACGGGCCGGAGGCAAAGAAGCTTAACGTAACCAACGGTCCCACACTGATCTTTTCTCCGGATAAATACCAGATCCGCTATCTGGGCGTTCCATACGGAGAAGAGGGAAGGACGCTTGTCGGGCTCATCCTGCTGCTGGGGTTTCAGACGAGCAACCTGAGCGAACAGGCCGAAAAAATTGTCGGGAAAATTGATTCTCCAAGGGAAGTTAAGGTTTTTGTCAGCCCCACGTGTCCTTACTGTCCGGATCAGGCCATAAACGCAGTCAAGGCCGCGATCGAAAGACCGGATGTCGTTTCGCTCGAAATCATCGATATTCAGTCGAATCCCGATCTGGCGAACAAATACTCGGCTTTCAGCGTGCCCCAGACGTTCGCCAATGAGATCCTGATCTCCTACGGGGCGCAATCGGAGGAACTGTTTCTCTCATCGCTGCAGAAACTGGAGCAGCAGACCATTTTCATCCCGGAGACCGAAGCAGAGCTTGTCGAAAACGACGTTGTCATCGTCGGTGGAGGTCCTGCCGGACTGGCTGCCGGGATATACACCGTCCGAAGCGGACTGAAGACGGCAGTGATCGAGCGCGGCCCGCTCGGGGGGCAGATAGCGACGACCCCAATCGTTGAGAACTATCCGGGCTTCACGCGCGTGCCCGGCAAGACTCTCGTGGACATCGTGGTAAGCCACGCCCTCGAATACGTGCAGATCTTCCAGGGCGAAGAAGTTCTGACTATACGGCCGGGAAAGGAAATCGAAGTCGTTACCAGCAGGAGGAGATTCTTCACGAAAGCCGTCATTCTCGCCACCGGGGCCAGCTACAAGCATCTGAACGCCCCCGGTGAGATGCGCTTCATGGGGCGCGGGGTCAGTTACTGCGCCACCTGCGACGGCCCGATCTTCAAAGGAAAAAGGGTAATAGTCGTCGGCGGCGGCAACAGCGCCGTGACCGAGGCTCTGTACCTGTACAACATCGACGTGGGCGTGACTCTGGTTCACCGGCGGGATACTTTTCGCGCCCAGGAGCATTTAACGAAAAATGTCTTTGCCAATAACATCCCCGTACTGTGGGATACCGAGGTTGTGGAAATCAAGGGTAAGGAAAGAGTGACTGAAGTCATTCTGCGAAACAACAAGACCGGATCCATCTACCCCATGCCTGTTGACGGCGTTTTCGTTGCGATCGGCTACGAACCCTCAGTGGGATTGGCAAAGAGTATCGGCGTCGAGTTGACGGAGGACGGGTTTATCAAACATGACGCGCACCACCGGACAAATATTCCGGGAATATATTCGGCCGGCGACGTCGAGGGCGGATTCAAGCAGATCGTAACGGCAATGGGGCAGGGCACGGAGGCGGCCCTGTCGGTCTTCGAGGATCTCATGCATCCGTACTGGACCGAAGAGGTGGCGGAGCAGGCTGCCCAAAACGTATGATTTCGGGAGCATTTAGCCGGAATTAGCAGATATTTGGCGATGCTTGACTAGTGAGTTACTATTAGGTCGGAAAGATTATCGCTTTCCTCCCGGGAGAGTCAGGTCCTCCTCCTCCTATCCTGACTCTCTCTTCCTCAAGGAACTTACGCCCTTTGGCAATAGGGGGCGTCTAAGCACATACTGGAAAAAGTGGGGACTTGCTGTTCCCACAATTCCCCTTCCGCTTCGAAATTAGCCTATAGTTGACTCGCGCCCAAATGATCCGGGTTGCCATAATATATGATGCGGTGAGCGGGGTAGGCGACTTAAGGGCCTGCGGCGCCACACCCCTATTGAGAGACGGAGGCTGTAATCTTTTGTGATGGTGGAATGCAAAACAGGTAAACGGTGAGTCGTGTAGAAGGGTGGGGGAGCGAAGCGCGGTCCGCTTTTGGGGTGCCCACCGCCCAGCCATCCCGACGAGACTTGATCTGAGGGGACGGACGGTGGGCACGATGGTGCTGTGCCCACCTACGCCACTGGATCCCGGTTAACTGCCGGGATTGAGTGCCCCGTCATAAAATGCCAGGGAACCAGCAAGGGATGAGGGTGCATGAATTCATGAATTGTTGATTCTTGTATGGCGTCTCTCTTAGGAGGATGGGTACAGTTTCATCGTGCCCCCAGCGGGACGATGTCTTTTTCCGCAAGCTGGATGGTGGCACGGTGAGGCGTTTGTGTTCACCCATCCACCCTTCTACACCGCTGGTCTTCATATATTCAACCAGACTGCCTTTTTCAGAGCAGGGTTGAGCATATATTAATCCGGAATCAAAAGGAGAAACAGTTCTGCCGGCAGAACCGGCGAGGTTGGCACTCCGGTCATGAAAATGCCTTTATCGTATGTCCGTGCATAGACAACCCGGTGGTCCGCGGGGCTTACTAGCAAAGAGTCTGCCGGTGGTATTTTTGACTCAAAACCGCACCAGCTTATGCCTCCATCTGTGCTCCTGTACACGGTGCAAACCGGACTGCTCAGACAGACCCCGCCGAAATAGGTAGTCTGATGATCAAAAGGGTCCATTGCCACTGCCGATACGTATAACAGACGTGTTCCAGCGTCACAGGGGGCAGAGCCGTAACGGGTGCCCAGTTGTATCCATCTTCGTCCGCCGTCGGTGCTCTTTTCTGCCTGAGTATAGATTATGTTTGGATCGAGGGGGTCTATCAACACCTCAGGTGAATATCCACCTCCACAACCTCCACTGCTGCCCGGGCAATCGCAGCCTGTTTGACGAAGCAGGGTCCAACTCATGCCGCCGTCAGGGCTTTTGTATACGCCGCAGCCATTTCCTGCATAAACAATTGTCGGGTGGACGGGATCAAAAGTCAGGCTCGACGCCCATATTCCCGTATTAATCCATGAAGCACCCGCTGTCGTGCTCTTGAAAATCCCCGTGGTGGTTCCCGCATACATAGTTGCCGGATTTTCGGGATCTATCGCCAGAGCCAGAACATTGAGACCAGTCAGACCGGAATGAGTGCTTACATGCATCCATGAAGTCCCCGCGTCGGTGCTTTTGAACAGGCCTCCACCGTATGTCCCGGCATAGACGATCTGCGGGTTCTTATGTTCCACGGCAAAACATCTGACATCGCTCATTGTCAGGCCGGAATTGACAAGTGCCCATTCTTTTCCTCCGCTGGTGCTTCTGTAAACGCCGCCGCGAGTTCCTGCAAAGATGGTCCGAGGGGCTGCCGGGGATATGGTCATGCAATTCACCGTGGGCGTATCCTGGCTGGAGAAAGTCCGGCTCCAGGTTGCTCCCCGATCCGTGCTCCTGAATACGCCATTTTCGGATCCGGCATAGACGGCCTGTGGATTTACGGGATCTATGGCAAGAGAGTGGATGAAAGAACTTATCTCATCGGAGTTGACCTGAGTCCAAAAAATGCCGCCATCGGTACTCCTGAACAGACCTTCGCCGTAAGTCCCCACATAGATGGTCTGCGGATTTTGGCGGTCAATGGCCAGAGACCTGACATCATAAGCAATAGATCCCCCAATTATCTGGTTCCAATTCGCACCGCCGTCGGTGCTCTTGAAAAGGCCGTTGCTGCGTGTACCTGCATAGATTGTCTGGGGAGCTGCCGGGTCGATCGCAAGACTTTGGATATAATCCTGAGTAAAATTCCTGCTCCAATTTGCGCCGCCATCGACACTCTTGAACAGGCCGGAGGAATCAGCAGCGTAGATGGTCTGGGGAGTTGCAGGATGTATTGCTAAAGCATGGATACTGGCATACTGAGGCAGGCCCGAGCCGGATTGGCTCCATGTTGCGCCGCCGTCGGTGCTTTTAAACACGGTGCCTAAACCTATAAAGATGGTCTGGGGATTCGACGGATCGGCGGCAATGCAATCTGCAATATAGGGGCTAATGTTGCTCCATGTCGCGCCTCCGTCAGTACTTTTGTAAATGGGGGTACAATATCCTCCGATATATATATCTAAAGGATTCACAGGATCGACAAGAATTTTATAACCGTAGCCGTTCCTGATCCCAGGATCGGTCTTACTCCATGTTTTCCCTCCGTCCGTGCTCTTGTATAAGCTGCCGCTGGAACTCCCTGCATACATGTTCTGAGGATTGACCGGGTCAATCGCAACGGCGTAAACGGCTCCTCCATACGGACCGATGCAGGTCCAATCCGCTAGTGCCGGAGCTGTCGGGAAGAGGCCTACGAGATTCAGGACGAAAAGGAAAAGCAATACGTAGCGCGGAGATAGGACCCTAAGGCTCTGCCTAGGCATACTGATGCCCCCTTTTGATGCTGCACCGATGGAATGCAATTAGTCGCGAAGGGTGCGGGCCCTCTGAGGATAGGCTACATATACACTCTTTTCACAATCCAGTAAAAAATTATTCTCACATGCCGAGATGAGTTCGGGTGGCCCGGAAGGGTCCGCGGTATCGGTGTGTAGCCCGGATAGTCCCGCAATGCAGTCTCTGCGATATTTGAAATCAGCTGGTAATCATTTTAATGCTGTTGCTCGAGTGTGGATTTTAACTGGTCCGCTCCTTGTTGCAATGTTCGGCAAGCCTCACCAGTACTTGTTTTCCATACAGGCCCAGCCCTTATTTTCTACATACTGCTACGTATCCGAACGGTAGTTTAAATACTGCCTCCTTACACCTCATTTAGGGTCTTCACCGGATTTCAAATTTGGGGGTTTCACGTATTATTCCCAACCATCGCCCATCAGCCCTGATCGAACTCTCAACTTAGCTCAGTGACATTCGGTGCCTCGGGGTACTTATACCAGGAGAGTGTCAATGATAGCCGGAAAAGAGGTCGCGCTAATCAGCCTGCCCCATCATTGCGAGACGATAGCCGTCTCAGCTGCCTGCCTGAATCGGGATGAAAAGGATTGCGGGTTCTGCAGCCAAATGAGCTTTGAAACGAGGTGGAGTATCATAAAAGCATACTTGCGTGTTCTGGAACGAATGAGCGAACCGCTTGCCGTCGAATCGGACCTGCCGTTTTCGAAGGAAGAAATCCGGCATGCTATATTTCGGGAACTGACCGAAAATCCGACCAGTGAGTGGAGACAGAACCTCGAAATTGCGTTCGTACAGCTTGAGTCTTTTATCCCGTACGAGGAATACCGGATCGTTGCCGATTTTAAAAATGCGAGCTTCCTTGCCCAGGAGATGGCCGATATGAGAGATCCGACGAGCATTATCCGGTCGGCTTCGATCATGAAGAGGGCCAGGGGAGACCGTGCAGTAGATATTCAGGAGAAAATCTCCGAGAGAATGAAAAAAAGCATGATGCTGATCCAGGAGGTTGGAGAGGCGGGTAGTTCTCCGAATGCCCTCTATGGAGGTGTCGAGCACTTTTGCAGCTGATTCTTACCCGGCGGTTCCGTCATTTTCTTAATCGCGAGGAGAGATGTGAACCGGTCCGGCCCGCGTGGAAGAATGTTCCCAGGTCTTTTATGTCTATCGAAGGCCTGCCGTAGTATTTGTCCCAACCCATTTGGAAGACCATGTCAAGGCAGCCTTCCCTGCCGTTCGTAAGGAAGGCTGCCAGACGGTCTGCTCCGTTCCAGTAGACTCCTTCCAGGCCTTCTTCGAATTCCAGCCGCAGATGGTTTCCTTCCTTCCCGAAGCTTCTCCTGATGGCAAACCGGGCATTCCGAAGGCAGAAAACCGGCGCCGGATTGCCCATCCCATACGGTTCGAGTTCCCGCAATGCCTCGATAAGAGCGGGGCCGGCGAGGGACAGGGGCAGTTCCATGTCAACTCTTCCCTGAGGAGAGAAGATCTCAGGGTGACTTTCCTGTGCGATTTCTTCGAAGCGGTCCCTGAACTCTGCGATGCGTTCGACCGAGATGGTCAATCCGGCCGCTGCCTTGTGGCCTCCCCACTTGACGAGCAAGTCGGAGCACCCGGACAGGGCTCGATGAATATCGTATCCGGGAACGCTCCGGGCCGATCCGCGTGCGATACGCCGTTCCTTGTCTATTGAAAAAATAACGACCGGCCCATAATGCAATTCCTGCTGGACCCGAGAGGCGGCGATTCCGATTACTCCGGGAGGCCAGGCCGGATCGCCGAGGACAAGTGTTCGAGTATTAGGGGGACGACCGTCCAGTTCCGCGTGGATGTCCTGCAGGATCTTTTCTTCCTCGGCCTGTCTTTTGGCATTCAGGCCATTGAGTTCCCCGGACAACCTTGCCAGTTCGTCGGGGTGGTTTCCGGTCAGGAGGTCGTATGCAATTCGGCCGTCGGAAATGCGTCCTGCTGCATTTATCCTGGGGCCGAGATAATAGCTTATATGGCCGGCCGTGAGTGTTTTGCCGGAAAGACCTGCATCGTCCGCCAGTCGCGAGAGCGGAGGGCAGGTGTTTGCATTCAGATTGTGAATTCCTCTGCTCGCAAGAATCCGGTTGCCCGCGACAAGCGGAACGAGGTCGGCGACGGTTCCCGTAGCGGCAAGGGCAAGGTATTTGCCGCCGATTGCCGGAACGTTGGCAAAATTGTTGGACTTCAGTTCGTGCCTCAGGGCGGCAAGAAAAAGGAGCGTGAGACCGGCTGCGCAGAATTCTTTAAAGGCGGAACAGCAGTCGGGGTGCTTCGGATTGATTAATACGGAGACCGGAGCGGTTTTGCCGTTGGGGACCTCGTGGTGATCGATCACCAGGCAGTCTGCTCCCATCGATCGGGCGAGTTCGACCTGTTTGACATCGAGAGTGCCGCAGTCCACGGCGACAAACAATCCCGCGTCTGCATTCTCCCGGATGGCGCGCTCGGGGATGCCATAGCCTTCCTCCCGGAGCGGAATGACCACCCTGAAGTTGCCATACTCGATTTCTTCAAGAAACAAAGCCAGTTGAGACGCCGAAGTAATTCCGTCGCAGTCGTAGTCTGCGACGATGACAATCTTGCTGCCGCCCGTAAGGTGACGGGCCAGCAGTGCCGCACCCTCCCGCATGCCGCGCATCGAAAGATATTCGGCAAGATCTTTCAAATCTCCCGTAATAGATTGGCGCTGAAGGTTGCGGTTTTCCAACAGAATGTCTATCACTTCAGCAACCGTTGCCGGGATCTTTTCGTTGATGATGTTCCAGCATGGCCGTATCAGGCAGTTCCGTCCCATATCGCCTCTGCACGTGTTGCTTTGTTTAGCTGTGTTCCGGCATGTACGGTCCTGCGCCGGCGATTCCCGGCACTTATACCATCATTCGATGCCTCCGGTCGAGGATGCCGGCAAAAGAGTATTGAGCTGCTTAAAATATTGGGGACTATTTCTTATTAGTTTCAAGTGTTCCCGATAATCTGGTATATAAGTGCCGCTAACGCGGGAGAGTGAAATGAGAGGAATGCGCATTTGATCGAAAATGTGCGAATAACGGCAATCGGAGAAGGATTTAGGAGAAATGAGCCGTTTCCTCTACTAAACTACCCGAGGTAAATTTTGCGCAAACACAGGTGGGGGACTACATTTAGGAGATGAAAAGAAAAACGGCAGAAAACAGCGTCATTATACAGCCCGCCGGAAAAAGCCCCCTTATAATGAGCCGCCGACTTTCATGAGAATACTTTAGGAGTTGTCGAATGGATACTCTTATCTACATAATGAATTTTATTAAAGACAGAAATGTCGCTTCGATCACGCCAACTTCTTCCGTCGGGGTCAAAAGGGTCTGCAGCAAGATCGACTTCACCCGCAATAACCTCATAGTGGAATACGGGCCCGGGACCGGTGTTTTTTCAAAATACCTGCTGCAGAATATGGCTTCGGAATCTCGTTTGATCCTGATCGAGCGAAACAAGAACTTCAATGCGATTTTGAAAAAAAGCCTGAGAGACCCCCGCGTGATCGTTGTGCAGGAGAGCGCCGAAAACGTGCTCGAAACCCTTCGTTCCTGCAAGGAATCCGAGGCCGACTACGTTATTTCGGGGATACCCTTTTCGTTCCTGGACCATACGCTGAAGCACAAGATACTGTACAACACGCACCGGGCACTGAAAAAGGGCGGAAAGTTCCTCGTCTATCAGACCTGTTTTCAGACGAACAACCACCTCAAAGTCCATCTGCAACAATACTTCCCTGTCGTACGCTCAAAATATGAACTGGCAAATATCCCGCCTCTCAGGATATACGAGGCTGTCAAATAAAGATTTTTGCATCTGTATTGCAACGAGAGGGAAGGGGACTTCTCTTCTTCCCCCTCGTCGGCTCCGAAACTTTTTCCCCGCCATTCCTCTGCCAATTCCATCGATTGATAAAACGATCTCAAATAATTGACAGCCCGACGAAACGATATACCTCTAGACTTGTGTATTCTATTGATCGGGAGGTGACGTCATGCTTGCATGGGTACTCGCATTTCTTTTCCTGGGGATCATTGCCGGAATTTTCGGTTTCACGGGGATCGCAGGAACGGCCACCTGGATAGCTCAGATCTTTTTCTTCCTTTTTCTTATCGCCGCGGTAGCGTCTATGATCTGGAGACGTAACGAGCCCGCCCGAACGTAAAGGACCGAAGAGTATTTAGCGCTAAATACGCGAAAATCCTGGAGCAGCAGAGCCGCAACCAAAATGCAAAAACAAAACCCTTAACCACGAAAGTAACGAAAATCACGAAAAAAAACGGTAATATACATTGTAGCGAAGCGGAGTAACGCTTCATCGTGCACATCGCCTTGTGCCAGGAACTAAACCATGGGTGACACGGGCAACGTGGTTTTGGTTGCCCGTGCCGCAGGCAAGAGGGACGGTAATTCTATCTGAAGCCTCTTGTCCTCCGGACCCAGGCAACGATAAAACCTGTTGCCTGGGCCACCCACAAACCATCGGCTCCGTGTTGGGGTTTCCAAGGCGGACCTTGGGAACCAGCGGCGTATTTCCTTAAAGCAACAACATTGGGCGCCCCAAATACAGGGACGGCGCTTCGCTCCCCCACACTACCTCGTTGCTGCGACGCTTCCGAATCGAAGTTGCATTCTCAAATCTCGTGCTCCAGAGCGGCGGCTCCGCTGGAGCCCGGCTCAAAAGCACTGCCGGGACAACGGGATTGGGGCCCCGTCATAAAATGCCCGGGAACCAGGTCCGCCTTCCGATCTCCGTCCTCTGAATTTGGCACACCCCTTGCTCATTCCCTTTTCCCGAGAATTTAACACTGGTTTCACTACCCAATAATGGCGGCATGAGAATGCGCAAAGCGAAACACTGTTTCATAGTCCTTATGACGGCCTGCATTACCGGCGGCATTACCCTGCCGGTATTCGGGGCGACCGCACAAAACGGTCAGGCCACCAATATACTGCGACTGCGCACTTCCGTTAATGCGAACCAAACCCGTCTGATTTTTGACGCTTCCGGCGGAAAACCGCTTCAGATCGGTCCCGCTTCCTCGGATGGAATATCCGTCTTTTTCGGTCAGATAACCGCTAAAATTCCCGATAAGACCATCTCGAGCCCGGCATCGCCGGTAAAAGAGATCAAGTTCAGAAGGGAGGGCGGTTTTCTGGAGGTGCTCTTCCGCAGCAAGAATGCAAAGGTCACTTCCAAGGTCGAGGGAAGCCGCCAGGGAAGGTATTCGCTAGTACTGGACGTGACTGCCTCGTCGGAAAAGCCTGCCCCGGCGGCGGCCGAAAAGCCGAAGGAGACTCCCGCTCCTGTTGAGACTAAGAAGATCGAAACATCGGAGCTTTTTGGCTCCAAGGTTTCGGCAAGTGTAAAAAACGTTCTGGCAACCGGCGAACGCGCGTCTGGAAAGTTCGAGGCCGAAAAACAGGCTGTTCCCAAGCCGAAGAGTTTTGTCCCGCTGGACGAGCAGACAGCTGCGCTGTTTCGGAATGCGGATGAGAAGTTTGACAGCTGCAGTCGAAATCTTGTCCTGTGTGCTCCGGAAATCGTCGATGCCTACGGCGACGCGCTGAGGACGGGTTCCAAATCGGACCAGGCTCCGGGAGCGCTTTACAGGACCGCCCTGGCCCACATTCAGATGGGGAATTTCAGCAGAGCGGAGAAACTCTTCAGGCAGGTCGTTTCGGAATGGCCCGATCATCCAGCCGCGTGCCGTGCCTGGATCGGAATCGGGAATGTTTTCGACAAAAAGCAGGGTTACCTGGAGGCCATGGAGGCTTTCCGCTGGGCCCTGCGCATTGCCGTCGACAAGGACGATAAAGCCGCGGCATCTTTTGAGCTGGGCAAGGAGCTGCTCACTCTGGGCGCAGCCAAGGATGCCCTGGAAATGCTGAACCAGTCCATCAGCCTTGATCCCGACTACTATGTAAAGAAGCCGGATGTGTACCGGTTGATCGGCGAAGCCGAATTCTCCCAGGGAATGTGGGACAAGAGCAAGGAGCACCTCCTGCGGTATGTCAATTATCAGGAGAGCGCGCCGGACCAGGATATGGTTCTTGCCAAACTTGCCGAGGTCTATTTAAATCAGGGTGATGCGTACATGGCGAACAGGATGTACGGTTTTCTCCAGAAATATTACACCGATTCCGAAGGCGATCTCATCAGCAGGATCCGAAAAGCGGAACTGCTGGAAAAGGCCGATCGTCCGGGGGCGACCCGCATATATGCCGAACTCTGTGAAAAAGACCTTGCTCCCGCACTGCGCAGGATAGTGCAGTACAAGCTTTCCTCGCTCTATCTCAAGCGGGGCGATCTGGAGCAGAGCCTCGAGCTGGTTGACGGTATTCTCAAGGATAAGGACGCTCTTGCGAGCACCGAGATAATAGCCTTGAGGGAAAGAGTTCTGTCCGAAATGGTCGGTAAATATTATGCGGACAAGAACTATATTCCCGCCGTTCAGTTGTACGAAAAATACCGTGCCCTTTTCGATACCATGCAGCCCGCGGACATGTGGGAGAATATAGCGGAATGCTATGCCGGTCTGAAGTTTTACTCGAATTCTCTGGAGATTTACGACCGTCTCATTGCAAAAGGGCAGAG
This sequence comes from Pseudomonadota bacterium, assembly GCA_023416335.1. Next base: position 12,680 of record JAEZHY010000010.1, read on the forward strand.
AAAGGGGGACGACGTCCAGCTCAAATGTGCCCTTTATGCGATCCGCTCGGGCGACCAGGACAGGTCTTCCCAATATTGCAGATTTGTTTCGGATGCTTCCGACCTGAAAAAATCGGAGATCCAGGGGCACATTTTCTATCGTGACCGGAAATATGCGGATGCAGTGAGATGTTTCGCAAAAGTGCTGCAGAAGGGGAAAGAACTGGAAAACGCCGACCCCGATTCCCTTCATTACTACGGGCTTTCTCTCTATGAGACCAGGAAGTGTGATGAAGCGATTTCCGTTTTTCAGAAATGTCTGCAGAGGCTGAAAAAAGACGATGCGGAGATGAGGCGGCAGACACTGGTTTCCCTTGCGAGATGCTATGCGGAAACAAAGCAGTACCAGACCGCGATCGAAACAATGGAGTCGGCCCTTTCGGAGAGAGAGGGGCAGTCGAATGAGCTTCTTTATGAACTCTCGAACTTCTACCTTGCTGCCGGACAAGCCGAGAAAGCTACAGAGAACCTGAACCAGATAGTGGGAGCGCAGAACCCGTTTTGGACGGCTGTTGCCCAGCAGCAGCTCAACTCAATTCAGATGGCCCAGCCGAACCCGATCAGGTAGGGCGAAGCACCAGGTACCGACATGAACGTACTAATTATTGAGACAGACTCGACCGACGCCCGCAGTGTTTCCTCTTTCCTCAGAGACAAAGGGCACCTGCCCTTTATCACCGACTCCACCAAGTCGGCCAAAAACCTGATCAGAAAGGAAAGTCCGGGACTGGTACTTCTGCATATGAACGGCAACGACGCACAGGCGCTCGATTTCCTGGCAACCGCCCAAAATGAAGAACCGCCCGTTCCAGTCATTGTATTGACACGTAAGCCGAGGCTGGACGATGCGGTTGAGGCGGTCAAAAGCGGGGCCTACGATTTCTGGACCAAACCTTTCCCGATGGAGCGCCTGGCAAAGGCAATCGAATTGATTGAAATGGGAAAGCCGGAGCAGAAGGAAATACTGCAGGTGCTCGATCCCGGCGATCCCATCATCACCCGGGACCCGGTCCTCGACGCAGTGAAAACGCTCGCAAAGAAAATCGCCCCCAGCAACGCAACCGTTTTCATTCAGGGTGAAAGCGGCACCGGCAAAGAACTGTTTGCACGCTACATCCACAACCAGAGCGGCCGCAAGGACAAGCCTTTTGTGGCCCTCAACTGTGCTGCTCTTCCCGAAACGCTCCTGGAGAGTGAACTGTTCGGCTACGAAAAGGGCGCATTCACGGGCGCCATCAGGAACAGGGAAGGCAAGTTCGAACTGGCCCATACCGGGACGCTGCTTCTGGATGAGGTGACCGAAATTCCTCTGCACCTCCAGGCGAAGCTGCTCAGAGTGCTCCAGGAGAGCGAAGTCGATCGGCTCGGAGGGAAATACCCCGTTCCGGTGGATGTGAGGGTGATTGCGACCACCAACCTCAAAATCGAGGACCGCGTGAGAGAGGGGCAGTTCAGGAAGGACCTCTATTACCGGCTGAACGTAATACCGCTGAAGGTGCCGCCACTTTGTGAACGCCGCGGCGATATTGCTCCGCTCGCCGAATTCTTCCTGCGAAAGTACAGCTCGGAAAACGGCTCCCCGGTCGATTCATTTTCATCCGATTCTATCAGAAAGCTCAAGGAATATGCATGGCCCGGGAACGTGCGCGAACTCCAGAACGTAGTTCAGCGTGCCGTGCTGATTTCCGATTCGTCAACCGTGAACCCGGGCTCCATTATTCTGGACCCCGGTGAAGAGAACTCCGCATCGAGTTCGGAACTTTCGCTCATGCCCCTTGCCGAGATGGAAAAAATGATGATTGAAAAAGCCCTTTCCACTTTTGACGGGAACCGCACCCGGGCAGCGGAAATCCTCGGCATCAGCGTGAGGACCCTTCGCAACAAGCTGCATGAATACAGCCAGGGCCTCGCGATGCAGGCCTGATGCTATTCATTATTCCTTTCGTTATTCCCCGCTGTTTCCCAAGCCCCGGCGGTTGTTGCCCAAAAAATCGCGGCAGCCTCGAATGACTTACACAGAGTCCGGCCTTGTCATTCCGGCCCCTCTCTCCGATCAGGACAAGTTCACACCGGAAACCAGGCTTCCAATGCGGATTAATTTCGAATTCAGACCTTAAGAACCCTGGATCCCGGCTTAAATGCACTGCCGGGATGACGGGTTGGGGGGGCGCAAAATGCCCGGGAACCGGATTCGTCAATTGTTTGACCGGCTTCTCGCTCCGGTTGTCCGAAAATCCCCCTCTCATTTGAACCGTGCCTGTCAGGAAACGCGCCGGCAGCAAGCCTTTCTCAGTTTTTTTGAAGATGGTATGAGATTTGCTCATTACCCGATCAAACTGGAAAGGAGAGACTGAAATGAGCGATGCCGTAGCATTTGACCGGACAATACAGATGGTGGAAGACCGGCTCAGCCTGAATTCAACGAAGCAGAAGCTGATCTCCGGCAATCTTGCCAACATCAACACTCCGGGGTACCGGACCAGGGAACTGTCGTTCGACAACGTGCTCCGGGAATCATTGGAGGAGCAGGTACTCCATATGGTCCGATCCAACAAGTCTCACTTTACGCCCGACGAACCGCTCCAGGCAATGCAGGATCAGGAGGTGACCGAAACCGGTCCGGTCGATCTGGATAACGAAATGGTCAAGCTCACGAAAAACAGCATTGAATATCAGTACATGGTCAGCATGCTGAACAAGAAGTTCAGCATGATCAAAACGGCGCTGGCCGAAGGAGGTGAATAATGGACTTCGATTCCGCGATGAACATAAGCGCGTCCGGAATGAAGGCGAACCGGACCTGGATCAACGTTACTTCGGCCAACCTGGCCAACGTGAATACGACCAAAACGGAAGACGGCAAGCCTTACATGAGGAAGACGGTCATTTACGAAAGTACGCCCGTCGAAGGTTTTGCGGGTCAACTGAAATCGGCAATGGGAGAAGAAGTGGAGAAGGTCGAAGTGGCCGACATCATTCCCGACCGGCGCGATTTCAAGGAGGTCTACGATCCGAGCCATCCCGATGCCAATGCGCAGGGAGTCGTTCTTATGCCCAATATCAATCCCGTCGAGGAAATGGCGAACCTGGTGAACGCGAGCAGGTCCTATGAAGCCAACCTGGCTGCGCTCCAGACCGCCAAACAATTGTCTCTCAAAGCGCTTGAGATTGGCAGATAATCAGGGAGAACCCAATGCGTGTCGATCCGATCATTCGCAACCTGTACGAAAACGCCCCCGGAGCGAATAAAACGAAAGTCTCGGGCAGCGTCGATTCGGGTTCATTCGCCGACCAGCTCAAGGCCAAGATCGGTGAAGTGAACGAATTTCAGAAACAGGCGGATGACGCCATGGCAACCAGCTCCGTCAAGGGCGCGTCGAATATCCATGAGACGATGATAAAGCTTGAAGAAGCAGACATAAGCCTGCGCTTCCTGACGAAGGTACGCAACAAGGCCATGAGTGCCTACCAGGAAGTAATGCGGATGCAGTTCTAAAAAACCTGAATTAGAACGGGCCTGAAAACATGGATAAAGTGCTTGAATACCTCCGAAAAATCCAGAGCTTCATCAAAACGCTGACACTTCCGCAAAAGATATCCTATGCCGGGGGCATAGCAGTCTTTCTCGGCGCTCTTGCCTTCATCGTGTATGTAAACAACCGGACCGATTATACCCCTCTTTACTCCGGACTGTCCCAGGGCGACATGGGTGAGATTGCCCAGGCCCTGAAGGGGAAGAAGGTCGAGTATCGCATTTCGGATGGAAGCATCGAAGTGTCGAAGGAGCAGGTTTACGAGACCAGACTTTCTCTCGCGGCGGAAGGAATCCCGAAGGGAGCAGGGGCCGGGTTCGAGATTTTCGACCAGCAGAAGCTCGGAAGCACGGAGTTCGTGCAGAAGATCAACTATCAGCGCGCGCTTCAGGGGGAATTGGCCAGAACGATAAGCGGAATGAGTGAGGTGCAGGAGAGCAGGGTCCATCTGGTTCTTCCCGAAGAAAGCCTGTTCAAGGAAGACCAGAAGCCGCCGAGTGCCGCCGTCGTGTTGAAGCTCAAACCGGGAGCAAGAATAGAGCAGAAGCAGCTTCAGGGAATAGCCCACCTTGTAGCGGCCACGGTGAGGGGACTGGAGGAGGAAAGAATCACGGTGATGAGTACCGACGGCCAGGTGCTCTACAAAAAGAATCCGCAAGACCAGAATTTCCAGATGAGCAACACGCAAATCGAGCGGAAACAGCGCATGGAAGAGGACATGCGCCAGAAGATCCAGAGCATGCTCGAGCAGGTTGCCGGTCCCAATCGCGTACTGGCGCGCGTTACACTGGACATGGATTTCAACCAGGTGCAGATAGCGGAAGAAACGTACAATCCCGACAGCGCTGTCGTAAGAAGCCAGCAGAGGACCACGGAGACCTCGGAAGGAAAGGACGCGGGGGGAGCCAAAGGGAACCCTGACGTTCCGATCAATCTCGAAGGAAAGCTTCTCCAGAATTCGCCCCAGGGTGAGGGAGGGAAGGGCGGGAAGCAGTTCAACCGTCAGCGCGAGGTTGTGAACTACGAAATAAACAAAACCAGCAAACAAATTACCCAAATGCCGGGAAACGTTAAGAAGATTTCGGTGGCGGTAATCGTGGACGGCCACTATGAAATGAAGCCCGGATCCGACGGCCGGACGAAACCTGCCTATGTTGCCAGGGCCGCCGACGAAATGAAGTCCATAGAGGACCTTGTGAAAAAGGCGGTGGGATACAACGAAACCCGTGGAGACCAGATAACGGTTTCGAATATCCCGTTTGCCTCCGATACGGCCGGATCCGAGGGCGGACCCGAAAATAAATGGCTGGCGCTCGCAAAGAGCTATCAGAAGCTCCTGATGAACATAGCGCTGGCACTTGTTGTCCTCTTGTTCGTGGTGAGGCCCTTTATGCGAAAATTCCGCCAGGTAACCGACGAATTCAGGCTGCAGCAGCTCCCAGCTCCGGCAGGCTCCATCCCGGCCGAACCGGAGATCGACGAGGAAGAACAGATACGGGCGTTGCTCATGCAAATGCCGAAAGACCGGATTTCGCTCCGCAAGCAGTCGAGCGCTCTTGTAAAGTACAATCCCGACAAGGCAACCGAAATCATCAGGCAGTGGCTGAAAGACGAGGTGTAGCACATGGCCAGGCGTGACAACAAGAACCAGGACAAACTGAGCGGACCTGAAAAAGCGGCGATGGCCCTGCTTGCCCTCGGGGAGGAGGCGTCGGCTCTCATCCTGAAAAAGCTCTCGACGCAGGAGATACAGGAAATCAGCCTTCACATGTCCTTCATCCAGGGAATCAAAAAGGAAACCTCGGACGAGCTGCTCCAGGAATTCACCGATATGTTTCGGGTCGAGGGGGGAATCAACATAGCCGGGGAACAGTTCGTCCGGACACTGCTGCCCGCGGTCCTGGAAAAGGAGGAGGCCAAGGAACTCATCTCCAAGATCGATGAAGAGAAACAGAAGATCCCGTTCAAGCATCTGAGGGACGTTGATCCGAAGCTGCTTGCGGGGTTTATAAAGGGAGAACATCCTCAAACGATCGCGATCATAGTCTCCCATCTCCAACACCAGAAGGCGAGCCAGGTGCTCGCGAACCTGCCCGAGCAGCTTCAGTTCGAGGTCGTCGGAAGAATAGCGAACCTGGAGGCGGTGCCGCCGGATCTCATCCAGGAAGTCGATGAAGTTCTCGAAAAAGAACTGACCAGCATCGGGAAAAGAGGCCAGCAAGTCGGCGGTGTCGGTGTCGTTGCTGAAATTCTCAACCACTCCGATCGCCGGACGGGCGACAATATTTTGCAGTTCCTGGAAGAATCGGATGCCGAGCTTGCCGAGAAGGTCAGAAAGCTGATGTTTGTGTTCGAAGACCTCATCCATGTCAACGATCAGGGCATAAGGGAACTGCTCAAGGAAATCAGGAACGAAGAACTCACGATGGCCCTCAAGACGGGCTCGGAAGAGCTGAAGACGAAGATATTCAAGAATCTGTCCCAGCGTGCCGCTCAAATGCTGCAGGAAGACATGGCAATGATGGGCCCGGCGCGGCTGAGCGAAGTGGAAGCGGCGCAGCAGAACATCCTCAATGTGGCGCGCCGCCTCGAAAAGGAAGGAAAACTTCTCCTGGCCGGTAAGGAAAGTGGAGAGGCTTTTGTCTAATCTACTCAAGAAGGATCTGGATTCCGGGATCACCTCATTCGGCTTTCCCGTTATACAGCGAGGGAGGGAAGCCGCGTCCGCCCCGGAAGTTGAGGTCGCGCCGAAGACGGAGGAAGCGCCTCCGGTTTCTCGGGAAGATCCGGAGGAAATCTTTCGCAAAAGGCTTCTCGAATTGGAACGCAGGGCTCAGGAGATCGAGAAGGAAGCTTATGCGAAAGGTTTTGCCAGTGGAGAAAAAGACGGATTCGAATATGGTCAAAAAGCCGTCCAGGTCGTAAAGACGCAGTTGGAACGCATTGCATCGACCCTGGAAGAGACTCCCGCAAAAGCCCTTTTCGATTACAGGGACTGGCTCATCCGGACCAGCCTGAAAATCGCCCGCCAGGTCGTACGCAAGGAATTGCTCATTTCGCCTGAAATTATATCAAGGACGGTCGCCGCTCTTCTGGAGGAAGCGGAGGAGCACACCACCCTTACAGTTTATCTCAACCCGCAGGACCTCGAGTTCGTGGAAAAGAGAGCGGAGTTGGATCTCTCCGAGAACAGGAAGCATTTTGTGCTCAAAGCCGACAAGAACCTTGAGCGCGGGGATTGCCGGGTGGAGAGCGCTATTCAGCTCCTGGATGCATCGATTGAGAGCCAGTTTTCCAACCTGGAGGATTTCATCCTGCGCGGTGCCGGCGAGCCGGAAGCAGCCGGGGACGTGGGCGAAGAAGATGAAAAATAGCGATTACCTGAAACTGGAAAATGGGTTTCCGGACCTGAAGGGGTGCTCGCTGTGGAACCGGTACGGCAAGGTCGTGCAGCTTACCGGCAACCTGCTCGAAGCCGAAGGTGTGAACGCGGCTACAGGAGACATCTGCAGGATCGTCCATTCGGGTTCGCAGCCTGTTTTCGCGGAAGTGGTCGGATTTGAAGAAAGCAGGGTAAAGCTGAGCCCGCTTACGCACCTCAACGGAATCCGGCCGGGGAGCCTCGTACAAGTCTACGAGGCAGCCAGCAGTGTGATGGTTTCGGAGTCGATGCTGGGGCGGGTCCTCGACGGCCTCGGACAGCCCCTCGACGGGGGTGATCCCATATCTTCGCAAACCTGCTACCCCCTTGCCGGCGAGACTTCCAATCCCCTGAACCGGCCGCTCATTGCCGATCAGCTCGATACGGGCGTCCGATGCATAAACGCTTTGCTCCCGATTGGAAAAGGGCAGAGAATTGGCATTTTTGCCGGCTCGGGTGTCGGAAAAAGCACGCTCCTGGGCATGATGGCCAGGTATACCGGGGCCGACGTGAATGTCATCGCCCTGATCGGAGAGCGCGGCAGGGAGGTCAACGAGTTCATTCTAAACGATCTCGGCCCCGAAGGCCTGAAGCGATCGGTGGTCATAGTGGCCACTTCCGACCAGCCCGCGACCCTGAGGATCAGGGGGGCATTCCTCGCCTGCGCTATATCCGAATACTTCCGCGATAAAGGCCTGGACGTACTGTTCATGATGGATTCCGCAACACGGCTCGCTATGGCTGCCCGGGAGATCGGGCTCGCGGCAGGTGAGCCTCCCACGACGAAAGGCTATACGCCAAGCGTTTTCAGCCTGCTCCCGAGGTTGTTCGAGCGTGCTGGAAACTTCGACAGTGCATCCATAACCGGCATTTATACGGTCCTGGTCGAAGGTGACGACATGGAAGACCCGGTTGCCGATACGATCCGGTCCATCCTGGACGGCCACCTTGTTTTGGACAGGGGGCTTGCCCAAAAGAGACATTTTCCCGCTATCGACGTCCTCAGAAGTGTCAGCCGTTTGACGGAACGGCTCCTGTCTCCAGGCCACAAAGAACTTGTAACGAAGCTGACGCGTATCCTGACCGATTATAAAAACAGCGAGGATATGATCCGCATTGGGGCCTATGTGCGAGGGAGCCACGCGGAAACCGACTATGCGATCGAAATGATCGACCGGGCAAACGAGTACCTCAAACAACCCGTAATAGAAAGCTGCTCGATCGAAGGATCTTTTCGCATACTGGAAGAGCTTTTTAGCTGATTATCCAAGTAAAACGGCTTATTGGACAGAATACTGTTTTGAACCGCGCTGACGAAAACGCGCCATTTACTCGCCGCATTCACCCCGCCGGCCGTTAGACCTTATCGGGGCTCGGTCCGAGCATCCCGGCCGGTCCCGGTGATGACCGGCTCTGATCCCGGATGGTCGAGGCCTATGCCGTTTAGATTTCGCTTAAAACCCCTGCTGAAACACAGAGAGTTCAAACTGCGTGAGGCGCAGTCCGCCCTCGGTATGGCCGAATCACTGAAAATGGAGATCCAGGGCAACATAGACCGGCTTGTGGAAAGGATTGCTGTCGAACGGGACCAGTTTGAAAAAGAGCAGCAAATGGGTATTGAGACGGGCAGATATCTTTATTTCAAGAATCATCTGGATATTCTGGAACGCGATTTGCTTCTGCTTCGAAGTGAACTTGTGAAAGCCGCCAAGGAAGTTGAGTTTCGGAAAGTGGTGATGATCGATTGCGACAAGTCCGTTAAGGTGCTCGAGAATATGGAAACGAGAGAAAAAGAATCATACAGGCTGATGCAGGCACGCAAGGACCAGAAAAAGCTCGACGACGTAGCCGTTTTCAAGGACTACCGGGACCGTCCCGGAAAGGGGGGCAAATAATGAAAAAGGGAAAAGGCGGAGCGGGCCTCCTTTCGATCGCCCTCTGTGTTCTTGTTGCGGGCCTCATCGTCAAACTCGCAATCACCGTCGTGGGCGTGCTTTCTCCCAGGGAAGATCTGGCAGCGGTTCCGGAAGTGATGGCTGTCGAGGAAAAACCGAAGGTTGACGCACAAAAAAGTGCTTCCGCAAACAAGGCAGAGCCGAGCGCCCCGGCGCCGGTCGAGAGACTCTCGAAGAACAAACAGGCTGCCAATGCGGCTTCTGAGTCGATAACCGCGCTGCAGCAAAAGGAACAGGAGATCCGGAGGCGGGAAGAGCTGGTAAGGGAAAAAGAGGAGCAGTTGGCCCGGCTCGAAAAGGAAATCGAACAGAAGGTGAAGGACCTGCTGGCCATGCAGAAAGAAATTCAGGTCGCCCGGAACGAAAAACAGGACGCTCAGAATACCAAGGTCCGCAGCCTGTCAAAGATCTACGGCACAATGAAGCCAAAGGAAGCGGCGAAGCTGATGGAGAACCTGGACGACCGGCTCGTAATGGGGATCATCTCCACAATGACGCCTGATGAAGCAGCTGCAATCCTTTCGTTGATGGAAGTCAAAAAAGCTGCCAAAATCTCCGAGGCGCTTTCCGGGAAGTTGAATTAGAACGTGCTTGCAAACGGGAAAGAATTAAGACTAATATGGTATGCAGTTCGGGTGCAAATGGCCTTTTATCAAACACTTATAGAGCTTTATGAAATATTTACAATCGGATATCCGTTTTCTGAATGCATATCTGATCCTTTTGATCTTCGCGATCTTCGCGGCGGGTTGTGAATCCAATCATTACTCGACACCCTACTATCCCAGCCGTCAGGCCGAACAGCATCAACAACAGCAACAATACCCCGGCGCCCGGACCTATTCGGGCGGTCCGGCGCAGGTAGTCGAGCGGAGCATGCCGTTCCAGGGGGGTGCCAGGACTTTGACTCATGAAGTCGGTCCGCTGGAGACGGTGTGGCGCATTTCGCGAATGTACGACGTGTCGCCGGAATCCATATATTCCGCCAACCGGCTCCGTCCGAACGATTCACTCGAGATCGGCCAAAGACTTATTATTCCGAACGCCCAAATGATCCGGTACATCGTGAACCTTTATCCCAACCCGCGCTGGCAATGCATAGTGCTCCACCACACGGCAACCGACACCGGAAATGCGAAGACGATCAACCGGTCGCATGGCGATCGGGGGTTCTGGAACGGGCTCGGCTATCATTTTCTGATCGATAACGGCACGATGGGAAAGGGCGACGGTCAGATCGAAATGTCCCCGCGTTGGATAAGGCAGCAGGTGGGTGCACACTGCAAAGCCGGGGGAATGAACGAGAAAGCAATTGGAATTGCCCTCGTAGGCAACTTCAACAACGAACTGCCCACCCCGAACCAGATGCAGTCGCTCAACTTCCTGCTTGCAACCCTGCGCAACTATTACCGGGTTCCCGTCTCGAACGTCCTCGGGCATCGCGAGGTGGGAGGCGCCAAGACGGAATGCCCCGGCAGACTATTTCCAATTCAGTCAATCAGGCAGACATATACAAGATATTAAGGACCTTTTAGATTTCAGGCGGTCCGGCGGGTATCAGGCAGACGAAGGCGAAGAGGTCGTCGCCGACATTTTTCATCTGATGCTCCTCGTTGGCCGGGATGAAAACGACTGTACCCCTGGAGATGGGGACCCATTCACCGTCTTTGAAGACTGCCCCTTCGCCCTGGTGGACGATAATCTCGTGTTCCCAGTCGTGGCTGTGTTTGGGGGTGAATCCACCCGGAGATAATTCAAACAGGCGCATGCAGAAATTCTTCGCCCCATCCGCTTGGCCGATCAGCACGCGTCCTTTAACGCCCTGTACGTTGTCGCCCGAGAAGGACTTACCCTCGATGTCCTTGTAGTTCATGATCTTCATACAACAATCCCCTGATGCGTTAAGGTTGATCCATTTTCAACAAATCCGGCCGGGCAATTCTAACAAAGAACGATGAGGAATATGAACCACGAAAAACGGCCGAAAGGGAATAGTTTTGCGTGGGAATGGTGTCCGGCAATGGTAGCCACGATAGTGCCCATGCCAGGCCCTGTGTGGTTGCTGTCATGCCTTGACAGTCTACGAATCAAGTGGCAGTCTGAATAAAGTCGATTCTTACAGAGCCGGGTTCCCTGAATGCTCCGGACGTGTTTGCTGGGAATGAGCAAATACTGATTCAGGTTTGCCAGGTTGCTTCACCCTTGATGGTTCTTTCGGCGGATTGGGTGCAATGAATCTCAATTAAGAGAACCGTTATGAAAGTAAGGCAAATAATTGACATTCTCCTCAAGGATGGTTGGTTCTTGGTAAATCAGGAAGGAAGTCACAGACAATATAAGCACCCAACGAAAAAAGGCCGTATGACTGTGGCCGGACATTCCGGCGACGACTTGGCTCCGGGCACTTTGAACAGTATCTTTAAGCAAGCTGGATTAAAGAGGTGATCACCATGGAATACCTGGTTGTGATCGAGAAGGCGGATAACAACTATTCGGCATACCTTCCTGACCTTCCCGGTTGCGTGGCGACCGGGAAGACTCCGGAGGAGACGGTTGAACGGATTACCAAGGCTGTGGAGATGCATATCAAGGGGCTGGAGGAAGACGGGCTGCCTGTACCTGAACCCACAGCAAAAGCAGAATACGTGATTTTGAAACAGGCATCCTGAACTGCGGGTATTGGCCCAAGCTAATCTTTGCCGACATTTTTCCCGATGGCCGGACGGTGGGCACGGTGAAGCTTGTGCCCACCCCACCTCACTGCCGTCAGCTTGTTATGTGCCGTTGGTTCCCAAGGTCCGCCTTGGGAACCCCGCCCCGGCAGGCCGGATAGTATCGGTACGTGCTGTGCCGCGGGTGGCCCAGGCAACAGGTTTTATCGTTGCCTGGGTCCGGAGGACAAGAGGCTTCGGATAGAATTACCGTCCCTCTTGCCTGCCGCACGGGCAACCAAAACCACGTTGCCCGTGTCACCCATGGTTTGGTTCCGAGTGCAAGGAGGCGGGCAAGTGGGCACGATGACGTGTTATCCGCTTCGCTCCCTCGACCTCCTATCGGAGACTCGATACAAAAATGCACTCTTTTTGAGCATCAGGCCTGCCAAACGGGGGTGTGGCGCCACCGGCTCTTAAGACGCCTGCCGCGCCTCCGTCAGCTTGTTATGTTCCGTGGGTAAAAATAAAAATCCCAGGTCCGAAGACCTGGGATCGATTTTTCTTAGCGGATACTCAAGGCAGGATGAAAAACGGACCGGCCAGAAGCTTTCCTTTAGAATGTAATTGCAGCTATGCGCCTGCCGCGCGGCATTCTCATGCCGACCGCATCAGGCGGCGCTCCCGGCGCTGAATGCGCTTGATTGCCTTCTTCTTTTTGATTCGCCTGCGCTCTCCCTTGGAGAGGTAGTAATTGTGGCGGCGCAAAACAGGCTGGACGTTTTTCTGGAAATCTTTGCGGAGCTTGCGAATCTTCTTCTCTATGCTCTCTTTTGGTTCCGCATCCATTACCAATTATTTCACCTGCCTTTCGAGAAAGCCTCCCTGACAGAGGCAATAAAATAACCGGCCGAGTTGAAAAAGCACAGGCCAGAATCAAATGAGTCTACCTCAGAATCCGATTCAAATCAAGGAATCTTTCGAACCGATTCAGGACTGAGAGGCCAGATCATAGTGGGAGAAATGCATCGTAAAGGTGGCCCGTCCCTGGGTCGAGGACCTCAGAGCCGTCGAATACCCGAACATTTTCGACAGAGGCACTACCGCGGTGATTACCTGGATGGCCTTCCTTGCCGTGATGCTTTCAACCCTGCCTTTCCTCATGTTGATATCACCCAGCACTTCTCCCAGAAATTCGTCGGGAGCGAGGATCTCAACGGACATATAAGGCTCCAGCAGGATGGGCGAGGCTTTTTCGAAGGCATTCCGAAAAGCCATCGAAGCGGCAACGCGGAATGCGAGTTCGCTCGAAACGCCTTCCTGGAATGTTCCCCCATATACGACGGCTTCGACATCCACCACGGGGTAGCCGGCAACCGTCCCGCTGCTGAGTGCGTCCTGGATGCCCTGCTCGAGGGCGGGAAAGCACATATCCGGAATGGATTCGTCGCGTATCCTGGTCGAAATGGTATTCCCGGATCCCCTGGCCTTAGCGGAAAGATGGAGCTGAACCATTCCGTAATGCCTGGTTCCCCCGATCTCCCGGTCGAAAACGGCGCTGCCTTCGGCGGCCTGGCTGATCGTCTCGCGATAAACAACCTGGGGCTTCCCGGCAGTAACCACAACGTGATAGTCGCGCTCCAGCCTGTTCAGAACGATTTCCAGGTGCAGTTCGCCCATGCCGCTTACGATTGTCTGCCCCGTGTCCTGGTTTTCGGTAAATCGGAAGGTGGGGTCTTCTTCGGAGAGCTTGGCCAGGCTGTCCAGGAGTTTTTCCTGGTCGGCGCGGGTCTGTGCTTCGACCGCCTGCGAGATGACCGGCTCGTAGAATTCGACCGGCTCCAGGAGTATGGGCTTTGCCGGATCGCTCAGGGAATCGCCCGTAGTGGCAGTTTTGAGGCCCAGTACGGCAACGATGTTTCCCGGTCCGGTCTTTTCAATTCTGTCGCGCTTGTTTGCGTGCATCTGAAATATGCGGGAGATCTTTTCGCGCGTACCCTTGGATACGTTCAGCACATCGGCGCCTACCTGAAGTATCCCGGAGTAGACCCGGACGTATGTCAGCTTTCTGCCCTGGTCCATGTATATCTTGAAGGCAAGGGCCGAGAGGGGGTCCTTTTCGCTGCTGTTGCGTTCCTCGATCTGATGAGTCTGCGGGTTTGTGCCTTCGATGGCCGGAACGTCGAGCGGGGAAGGGAGAAAATCGACAATGGCGTCGAGAAGAGGCTGAACGCCTTTGTTCTTGAGTGCGCTTCCGCAGAGCACGGGGACGGCTTTCAACTCCAGGGTCAGCCGCCTTAGGACCGGAATGAGGTGCTCGCCGGTAATCTCTTCGCCGCCGAGGTACCGCTCCATGAGTTCGTCGTCGAACTCGCCCAGTTTGGCCACGAGGTCTTCCCGGGCTTCTTCCGCAACGGACAGCATTGCAGGGTCGATATCGCCAACCTCGAATTCCGCGCCCAGGGTCTCATCGAGCCAGATAATCTGCTTCATGTCGACGAGGTCGATTACGCCCCTGAAATCGGATTCGGCCCCAACGGGAAGCTGCAGGGCAAGAGGGATGGTCCTGAATTTATCTGCTATCTGGTTGACGGTATTGTTGAAGTCCGCACCGATACGGTCCATCTTGTTGACGAAGGCGATTTTCGGAACATGATAGCGGTCGGCCTGGTGCCAGACGGTTTCCGACTGTGGCTCGACACCATCGACTCCGGAAAAGACCGCAATCGCTCCGTCGAGGACGCGAAGCGAGCGCTCGACTTCGATTGTAAAATCGACGTGGCCGGGGGTATCGATCAGATGGATCTCGTGGTCTTGCCAGAGGCAGGTCGTGACGGCCGAGGTAATCGTGATTCCCCGCTCCTGTTCCTGCTCCATCCAGTCCATTACGGCCGTTCCGTCATGCACTTCGCCCATTTTGTGCGACCGGCCTGTGTAGTACAGGATTCGCTCCGTGACTGTCGTCTTTCCGGCGTCGATGTGCGCGATGATTCCAATGTTTCTGTAAGTTTTGAGACGCTTTGCGTCACTCATTTCGGCTAATCCTGCAGCGGCAAACTGAATGAATAGATTCCATCATCATTAAAGGTTAAGCATGTAAGTTTAGGAAATTCGCGGAAATCTGTCAAGAATCCTGCGGTAGTCGCAACTTGTTTGGAGATATTCAATATAGCCTATTCAAAGTAAGAACCGGTTGGAAAATCGTGAAGTGCCGCCTCCGTTCGTGCCTCTTGCGCTGCGCGTACGGACAAATGTCCGTGCCACCCTTCATTCCAATCGACAATATTCCGCATTTCCTGTTGCACGGTGCGGCACTCTTCCGCATTGACAGAGGACGACGGCTCGTGTTAGGGGTAATGTAATTCGATTAAACCGTCAGGTGCTCAGGAAGCTTAAAGAGGGAATCCCGCGTAATTCGGGAACGGTCCCGCCGCTGTGAACGGGGACGAAATCCGATTTAAAGCCACTGTCCGGCGTTGTCCGGATGGGAAGGTTCGGAAAGTAGGACGATCCGTGAGTCAGAAGACCTGCCTGGTGCGGTTAGAGTACATCGGTACGTGGAAAATACCGTATGACCCGCTGAAGATGAAGCGAATCAGGGTGCAATCCTCAGGGCGTTATTGCTCTGGGGATTTTTTTATGGCTGAAAGCGTATAACGGGGGCAAGGCGATGAAGCAAAGATGGAAAAATCTCGGTTTGTTGAGTATTGGGCTGAGCTTGATTCTTTTTTGCGGGCAGGCTCTGGCTGCGCACGGTGGGAAGCTTGAGGTTCGGAAGGCGATACTGCTGGGTGCATTCGGGACAAGCGTGCCCGAGGCGCAGAAAGCCCTTGAGGGCATCGAGGGGCGTGTGCGGTCGGAATTTCCGGGAACGGAGGTTCGCTGGGCATACACGTCTCGCATTATTCGCGCGAAGATGGCCAAAGAGGGCAAACGGTTCGAATCGCCGGAAACCGCCCTGGCTCGCCTCATGGATGAGGGATACACCCATGTGGCCGTGCTCTCGCTGCAGACGATTCCAGGTGAGGAATTCCACGATCTGACGAGGAACGCCCACCTGTTCGAGCAAATGGCCGGGGGATTTCAGAAGGTGGTCGTGGCGAGGCCTCTTCTCTCTTCGCACCAAGATATGGAACGGGCAGCAAAAGCGATGCTGAAGAACCTTCCCGACGAAAGAAAATCTGAAGATGCCGTGCTGCTGATGGGGCACGGGTCGTCGAAGCATCCGGCCGACGGACTCTACCTTGCGATGAACGAAGTCCTTCGAGAACTGGATGCCAGGTCGTTCATGGGCACGGTCGAGGGATATCCTTCCATTGACGATCTGCTCCCGAAGCTGAAGGCGGGCAAATCCAAGAAGGTCTATCTCGTACCATTCATGGCCGTTGCCGGCGACCACGCCCGGAAGGACATGGCCGGAGACGAGCCTGAGAGCTGGAAATCGGTTTTGAATAAGAACGGCTTCACCACGGAGCCCGTGCTCAAGGGAACGATAGAAAATCCGGAAGTTGTTGCCATCTGGCTCGATCATCTGAAAACGGCCGTGACGCAACTCGAAAGATGAGCAGTCGCTTACAC
>JAEZHY010000026.1 GCA_023416335.1 Pseudomonadota bacterium
GAATGGATGGGGCGCGTTTTTCAGCTGCACCTGATTTTTCCAAAACTTGTGTCTTGCCGGGACCCTTTTCCCCTTTGTTCCCTTTTCCAGATCGACCAATCCCCCAAAAGACCAAAAGGGCGGCGACAAGGATAGCGACCAACACAAAGTAGTGTTGAGGACGCCAACCTTGAATGTTTGTGATTTCAGCACGGTATCTCATATTTCAAAAGCCTTGGTGCCGAAAACAGTGTCCCTTTTTTGAAATCCCATCACAAGGGACACCTATCGTCATTTAATGGCAAGGAGTTCCACCTCGAAAATGAGCGTTGCGTTAGGTCCTATGTAATTCCCTGAACCCTGCTCTCCATAGGCTAGCTGGGGCGGGATAAACAACTGCCACTTGGAGCCAACCGGCATAAGTTTTAGAGCCTCGGTCCAGCCGGGGATCACGGAGTTGACTCTAAATGTTGCTGGTCCGCCTCGTGCAGTAGAGTTGTCGAACTCGGTGCCATCAATCAGGGTTCCCTTGTATTTGACCTCGGCTGTATCGGAATCTGACGGTTTCTTTCCTTTCCCTGCTGTAAGCACCTTGTACTGGAGACCGCTCGGCAGATTGAAAACTCCTTCTTTTGTCTTGTTTGCGGCAAGAAAGGCTTCTCCTTGCTTCTTGTTCTCTTCTGTTATTGTCTGAATGGTTCTGGCACGTCGTTGTTTCAGTTCGGCTTGAAAATTTGTAAGTGCGTTCCGTAACTCTTCTTCGCTTAAGAGGAGTTCCGAGCCTTTCAGTTCGTCCAGGAATCCCTGGGCCATGGTTTCCGCGTCATAATTAATTCCCTGCCTTTTTAGATTTTTTGCCAGGTCCACCCCTACACCATAGCCTTCCTTTTCTTTATCTGTTTTGAGGGCCTGAATGCCTGCGGTACTCACATTAGATGCAAGGAGAACGAGAAAGATTCCTAATACCGTTAACAGAAGCCTTGTCATCAACCGCTTGCCTTTCTCTACATGAAAAAAATGGTTGAACAGGGGAGGGATTTCTCCCTCCCCCGGGAAAGGGTTTGCTTACGGGTGAACCAGCAACGATGGTACATTAGATGGTGTACCGCTCCCATATAGGTTGGTTGGGATCACGCGAAAGTAATAGGTCGTATTTTTCTTCAGAGCCGGAACCTTCAGAGTGGCAGTGAACCCACTCACAGCAGCAGTGGTGTAGTTGATCGAAGTGATCGTGCTATTGGCTGGGAAGGTATTGCTTGTTGCCATTTGGATCTGAAATCCCGTCTGATCCGTTGCCGAGTAGGTCCAATTGACGACAATGGGGGAGCCCACAGCCAACGCCTGGGTTACCGAGTATATATTGGTTACACCTAGCGGTGCGGATGCCTGAACTGTTCCAGATGGTGGTGAATACGCTGTTGCACTCGGAAATCCGGCAACCCCTGAGCCTACGGTGTTGACAGCAATCACGCGATAAGTTGCACCCTGTTTCGCTTTCCACGTGGTATCTGTATAAGTTAGAACGCCGGCTGGAACTGTCGCTAATGTGGTCCATGTGGTGCTACCGCTGACCAACTTCTGCACGATGTAAGCGGTTTCGTCAGGGGAGAGATCCTGCCATGTGATTACCGCCTGCCCCTTGGAGATCGTGACGATAGGGGTGTTCGGCGATTTCGGAGCAGTTGCCACCATAATTGGCCGCATCATGTCATTCTCTTCATGACCGAGCAGGTGGCAATGCCAGGTGTACTCGTTACCGAAATTAACAATGCTGTTTTGGAAATTAGCAACTGGATTGTTGTTTGGGTCTACTACGCCAGTAAAGGCGTAGGTAGACGGCATGGTAGGATCCAGGGGCCGCATGTTGTTTGGCTGTCCGAACGGAACCGTTGGAGTTTTTGCCCGCAAGGCAACGATAATATCTTCAAGCGGGTTCATCTTTACTGTTTCTTTCCAGCCGAGTTCTTCCGGCCATGGCGGCTTGATCGCGCCATCCCAGCCAACCCGGTTTACAACCTGAACATTGAACAGGTGAAAGTGGATCGCATGGGTATCAACCCCATTGTGGGTAATCTTCCAGAGTTGGGTGGTGCCGTCCGGGATTACCTCAGTTGCAGGATCTGCAAACCCATAAGGAATTGTCGTCTGGACCGTTGCTGTGGTGAAAGGTACTTCAACACCGAGTGTGGCATTCATACGCCCCAGAGGATCAAACAATTCCTGGATCGTTTTGGGCTGCAGCGGAGAGGTCAAAGCTGAACCGGTGTATTCCGGCGCACCGACATAGGGAGAGAAGCTGAGGGATGTAGCAGAAATGGTTGAGTAGGTATCCGTGCCGCTGGGAGGAGCCCCTAATGCCGCAGTGTACGTCGTTTCCGGAACCACTGGTTTGGCCTGAGTACTTCCAAACGCCGAAGAAACAGCTGCGCTTAAAGCAGCAACATTCAGGGGCGCCGTCGGTGTCGCTGTTCCTGACACGTTAATCTGCATAATGGTCCGGGTATTTGGACCGAAACCAGGGAGCGTCGAGGGCGCGCCGCCCTGAAAGGTATTATCGGGATCGGCAGTATAATAATCATTGCGTGGATCTCCGGCTGGGAGAGGGGCAGGCGCATCATTATACATGATAAGTGTTTTGCCTGCGAACTGGGAGAAGTCAACCATGACGTCTGCACGCTCGGCCGGGCCCAGGAACAGGGTGTGCTCGTAGGTGTTCAGGACCGTAACACTTCGCTTGTTCTGCTCATAGCCGATAGGGGTGTTCTGGAGTTCATATGCCTGAGGCGAAATACCACCTTCAGAGCCGATGTGGATGAAAGAGGGGCCTATTGTTGCCGGATCGGGAACTCCACCTTGCCTGTCGTCCAATACATTAGGTATCATGCCGGGAGTATCGTTCGCAGTCCACCATGATGGCCACGCCACCCCAGAGTTCTTGACAGCCGGAATCATTCCAACTTCAGTGAGTTTGCCAAGGGGGTTAAGTGATGTGTAGATGTTTGCTGTCGCAGACGCTTGGGTTCCTCCTGCAGGCGGAGCACTGAGAGTTACGGTCGGGGCAACCACGTAGCCGCTACCGACGGTGTCCATTTCGATACTCGTAACCGCACCTGTAGCAGGATCTATTATCGCGTGAGCGGTGGCACCATGTCCAGGGTCACCTATTGCCGGTGTAATTGCAACAAGCGGAGCACTTGTGTAACCAGATCCGGCGGGAGAGACTGTCACGCTACCAATAATGGGACTGGCTTCATAGAGCTGCAGGTTGAGATAGCGGTCATTACAGGCATTCAGAACCCGAAAACGATAAGTGGTGGGATTAACACTTAAGTTAGGGTATGCTGTGCCATTGACAATAGGCGTATCAACAAAGGCTTCCGGTACGATGGTAGGAAGCGGGCCAGTAGTTGTTTGTGGGAGAGTCCCCGTTACAGGGAATACTGGCCAGAACCATGGGCCATAATCCCAACGGCCCATCGGGTTGGCGCCGCTAAGGTCATTGGGGTTTTGGTTCGGCATGTAAACATGAGGAAACCAAAGACTGCCTTTGGTCTGCCCCCATGCGGGATTGGACGCCCATGTAGGGTCGGAGTCGGCTGTAATGGCAGGAGCAACGGCGTCAACCGGGAAGGGCGCTGGAACCGACCCGTCGCTCACGAATGCTTTGTCCTGGATAATCAATGGAACCTCACCTCCGGGCGCAAAGCTATTCAATGCTCTCTCAGTCGGGTCTGTCAGCAGGTAGCCTGCGGCCATTCCCGCATAGACACCGAGGCGGGTTATACCGTAAGCGTGCTCATGGTAAAACATCAGCCTGCCACTCTGCCCATTAGTGAAGTAAAAAGTCGCCGATCCGGCAGGCGGCTTCGGCATATCGGGAACATTTTGCTGGCTCACGCCTTTAATCAATGTGCCCGATTCACCAGCGGGAGTAATCCATTGATGAGTGGTGCCGTCGCTGATCCAGGGATTGTCTCCACCGTGAAGGTGCAGCGTGGCGCGGTTCTGGGGATACATGGTGCCATCGGGCCCCATCCCAGCGCCCATGACGGTGACATCGGTAGGGATGAAGAGGTCACCCCCAGTTGCCATCGTGGGAAGCAGGTTGTAGAACTTGATTCGTGTCGCCGTGCCTTTGGAGGCGACGATGACCGGGCCCAAATAGCTCGGATTGTCAACGCCGAACAACCCACCAGGCAGAGGAACGTGCTTGCTCACGGCGGTGTTAGCCGGTGTCTCTACCTGTACGTACCCACGCAACTTTGTTGCCGGCATGTCCGCATGCAGCTGCTCAGAATATTCCACCAGAGCAATTTCATAGTAATCAGATGCTGGAGGCAGGGGTCCTGGGTAACTGGTCGTATCCGCTATTGCAACAGGAATGGACTGCCCCCGGTTATTCGCTCCTGCCGGCCAGAAACCGGCCACTGCCAGACCGTGTTGGGTCAATCCCGGCAGTGAGTCCACAAACTTCGTGAGCACAGGGCTGTTCGCGTAATTCGGCACACAGTAATCGATGCCGGGGACCAATTGCGGCGGAGCTACATAACCCGCAGGGCATGCGGCGCCCGCCTGGTTGTTAGCCAGCGGGCTAGCCACCATTGCAAGTGCGAGGCAAAGCATTAATAGCTTTCGAGTTCTCATTCTCTCCTCCATTTAAGTCCATGTTCCTGTGGAAAGGTTTTCGATTCTGCCACTTCTCAAATCCAGCCAAGTCTCTCCTATGATTATTGGGTGGTGCTATCTTCTGCTCTTCGACCTCCTTCCCACTACTTAGCTCTCCGGATTGACTAGCTAGGCGGATTGATGGCCTAAGTTTTTTGGGGCCAGTGCAAGAGGTTGCTCAGTTCACCTGAGGGTCTGTGAATTAATTGAACGCGCGTCGTAAGAAGCTTTCGTGCCTAACACATTGATTTAGAATGGCTTAAACCGGCTTAGATTCGTGCAAAAGGCACTTAATGGATAAAATGCTGACCCACAACCGTCCTCACTGGGCGGCTATGGCGCACCGTGAGATACCCGCTGATGTGCAGGACCGTTAAATAATTTGGGTGCTGCTTGCTGATTTCTGCATAGAGACCCGATTTTTCACCTACTTGACTGTATGATTATTTTGGCATACCTGGCTGATAATTGTCCTATTAAGGGTCAAGACATGCCAACGCCATACATAAAAATTAGTATTTTAGTTGGTGGAAAGACTGTAGGCTGAAAGGTAGGGAGGTATCAGGGGGTATTTGAAATTTTCAGGCAAGTAGTTTTGGAGGGTAGTAGTTTCCGCAGACCTGAGTAATCACCGTGGTGCGTTGAGTTTCTTTCTGAGGAAATGCATTGAATGGGCATTCGAAAACGTGTCATTAAATTATCGCTGCAAATCCTTGAAAACCGACTTTCTCTCCTCATTAGTAAGAATTCGTATCTCAAAAATTTTTCCTATCTTATGCGGAGGCTCGCTTAAGTTATCAGGGAAGATAAACAAAAAGGGGCAAGGGGTAGGAGTCAGTGGAGAGAATTCTTCATATTACCAACGGTGACGGCAGCCGCTGAAAACATCGGAAAGAGCGGTCTTATCGGTGAAGTGTTCGCTTGGCGCGACGTCCTCTATCGACGGCATGGCCGGAGCTGACATTCTGCAGGCAAGAGCCGGATTCCTGGATGCGGCAACCGGCGGGTTTGGATGAAAAACTCATTCTTGAGACCTTGAGCGCACAATATGAAAAGTTGGCCGGGGCAGGGAGTTACGATGCGATTATCCTCTGGTTTGATGCGTGTCTTTTCGATCACTCTGCCATATTCTCACATGTCTGCGAATCAAATCGCTCCAAACCGCCGAACTCATTAGTGTAGACGCGTTTCCCGGAATTGAGCCCTTCCAAGGACTGGGCCGGCTCTCTCCGGAGCAGATGGCTTCCATCTAGCACAGACGGTGGAATGTAACCAAAGCTGAATTCGATTTTGCCGAACGTGTGGACAGAGCTGTCACATTACAGGACCTGTCCGATTTGGTCGCTTTGGCTGGCCTTCGGACCGCTCCGCTGCCATGGGTCCCCCAAGCGGCGGCCCGCTGGCTTCAGGAGCAACCAGACAGAGCCCCGGAATCGGGCAGCTCGAACGATTGGCTCTTCATGCAGTGCGTTCCGGACTAAAAACCCCCCAGTGAAATTTTCGTCTAGCCAAAACCCATGACTTTCATCCAATTTTTGGGGTGACACGAAACCCTGGTAAAGATCAACGGCCTTGCTACCCGCACTCCTCCCTTGCGAAACTGGAGGGCCCCGCCTCCCTTCTGCCCCAATGGAACGACATTGAATCTCTTAGAGCGTTTCGCATCTATCCCGCATAGCGTTTTTTATCAAATAGTTCGATTAATGTACGTACCAAGGCCGGTGGAATTAGCTTCCGCACGACCTTAAAAGTTTCTACAACTCTCCTTCGAATTGAGAATTGCGCCGCTCAAACTTTTTCCACTGCCGGATCATGTTCTAATCTCGGACTTTTTCGCGGAGAGATTTTGATCTCTCCCGTCTTTCGGAAATTTCAGCCGTACAGATTTTCAAGCCGCCACGAAGGCGGAGTGGAAGGCGCTTGCCGGGCTGTTTACGCATGATGACACTCCGCTTCGAATCAGGAAGAGAAGAAGAGACGTGCCTAAGGACATTTACCATTTCCTATTGACTTGAAAATTACCTCCCATATACTTGTGAATATCTGTAAGTTTTAACGCTAGGCTTACCCCCCAAATGTTTTGTTCTTTTTCTTTGTGTAGGTTTAATTACAACCCAAGAAAAGGAGCCTTCAAAATGGCAAAGTACCTCACAGAACTGATCGGCACTTTTTTTCTCGTCTTAACTGTCGGTTGTACGGTCATTGGAGGGGGTGCCGGAGTGATTCCACCTCTGGCCATTGGCTCTGTACTGGCCGTTATGATCTTTGCCGGCGGGCATATCTCCGGGGGGCACTATAATCCAGCCGTAACTCTTGGAGTGTGGATTCGCGGCCGCTGCGAAACCAAAGATGTCCTACCCTACTGGGTTTCTCAGGTCATAGGAGGAATCCTTGCTGCTCTCGTGGTAAGTTATCTCAGACAGGGGGCTGCGATAAAGCCCATTGCTCCGGCTGTCGGCCCGGCACTAGTGGCTGAATTCCTGTTCACCTTTGCTCTAGTCTACGTGGTGCTGAATACAGCTACTTCAAAAGAAACGGCCGGAAATTCGTTCTATGGGTTTGCAATCGGCTTCACCGTTCTGGTCGGTGCTTTTGCGGTTGGGGATATCTCCGGAGGCGCGTTTAATCCGGCGGTTGCTGTCGGGATCACAACAATGGGGTTGTCCCCATTTTCTAATATCTGGATCTATTTGATAGCGGATCTTCTGGGAGGAGCCGCAGCCGGTTTTACTTTTAAGGCATTGAGTATCGGCGACAGGGAGCATAAATCCATTTTAGCGGCGGGCAGTTAAACTTGTGCTCCATTTTCCGGAGGACCTTTCCTGGAGCAAGAGACAAGATCTAATCAATAGTCTAGGGGAGGATAATTAAAATTCCTGTAGTACGTTACGGTAGAAGAGGTTCAAAGAGTCTGCAAGGCGCTCGGCATGAGAGACTGGACTCAAATCCCCGATGCCAAAGTCCCTCCTGAAGAGGCTGCCGTTATTCTAAAGGAAATAGAAACGGACGGGCTGGAGATCACCCTGGAAATTTTTCGGCAGGGCCTCGAGGTCGAGTTGGAGCACGGGACACGGTTATCCGAGCGCGAATGTCACAAACAATCATCCGGTCCTGACCGGCGAGATTGTCCTCGCACATTTGAAAGAGACTTTGGACTATTATGACCGCCTTGAAGTGGCGGAGCTTGAGGGCGATGTTTTGAAAGGCGGCAGTGAGCGGCAACTCTGAGAAATTACTCCGATATTTAAAAAAGCTAATCATGGCCAAGCTGGTTGCCGCGAGCCCGGAGCAGGGCTTGGAGATTCCGAGTAGACGAGGAGTCGATTCAGGAACTATCAGCGTGCCCTGTCCCTCTTCGTCATCCAGGCGGCCAATATGCCGGATGCAAAACCGAAGAAATGCCCGCTCCAGCTTACGCCCGGCAGGACCACGAAAAGGGAAAACAAAGCCCATCCGTAGTATGACAGAACAATCAGCGAAACCAGGAGTGCAGGCAGTTCCTTCCGCACCAGGCCTATGGCCAGAAGATAACCGATCAGGCCGAAGATCACTCCGCTCGACCCGATGTGCACCGCGTTGGCGCTTCCCAGCATCCAGACGAACGCGCCTCCGACAATCGAGGTGATCGCAATGACCTTCCAGGTGAGCTGCCTGCTGTACATGAACGAAACGGCCAGCAGGGGGGCCAGCGCCAGTGAATTAGAGAAGAGGTGGTTTATTCCGGCGTGCAGAAAGGGGGCAAAGACAAGTCCCTGCAGCCCGGGGACGCTGCGGGGCCGGATGCCGTGGCTTTGAAGGTTCAGGTGCAGAAAAAGGCCGACGAAATAAACGACCCAGAGGAAGGCCGTACACTCCAGGGCTATCTGTATATTCTCACGAACGCGCATCCGTCATCCCCGGCCGTATAGAATGAAACCATCCGCTTGTGGGAGTTCCTCTCAGCTGCTTCGATCGCGAATCTTACACTGGAAAGCTCTTCTTTGCAGCCAGTAAACTCCGAAGGTATCCGCAAGGCCGACCCAGAGCCGGTTGTTGATCGAGTATTTGCTTTTGCCTTTCATCCTCGGGCGATGGTTCACCGGAAATTCCGCCAGCCTGAATCCCTGCAGTGCAACCAGGGTGGGCAGGAAACGGTGCATTCCGGAGAAGAGGGGGAGATATTCGACGCATTCTTTCCGAAACACACGTGTCGAACATCCAACATCCCGAACGGTCCTGCCGGTCATCCAGTTTCTGAAGCCGTTTGCGACAAGCGAGGAAATCTTCCGCTTGAGGCCGTCCTGCCTTCGTGCCCTGTACCCGTTGGCCATATCGGCCGAGCCTGACTGCACTATCCGAAGAAGTTCGGGAATGTCTGCGGGGTCGTTCTGACCGTCGCCGTCGATGGTCGCGATCATCGGTCCGCGGGCATTTTTGAACCCTGCCCAGAAGGCTGCGGACTGACCGCAATTTCGCTCGAAAGAAATATACCTGTGGCGTCCGTCGATGTCGGATAGAGCCTTGAGCAGGGGCAGACTTCCGTCAGTCGACCCGTCGTCCACCCAGATGCATTCCCAGGAGAGCCGGTCCCTGTCCATTGCCGATGCGATTTCCACCGCGAGCGGCCTGATGTTTTCGGCTTCATCCCTTATGGGAATGACTATCGAAACGTCCATGCTGTTCATTTCCATTTTCAGTGCACTTTGATTGCGTAAGAACCGGCAGCAAAAACTAAAGCCGCTCGTTTTCCTCGATGGGCCCGTTCTCACCGTCAAGTTCGCCATTTTCCACCGGGACGTCGCCGCGGTCGGCGGAGACACGTTTTGCGACCGTGATGAAACCCGTGTGCGCCACCATCCGGTCGAATGGGCGGGCACGGAGTTGGTCGATCTTCCAGTCTCTCCTGAGGAGTTCGAAGTTCTCTATATCTCCGAAGCCGTTTGCCTTAAGTTCCCTGTGCATGAGCTGGACCTGCCCGACGTTGGGGCTGAGGCTCACGAGAAGCCCCCCCATCCGGAGCATCCCGGATAGGTTCTTCGCCGCGCGCCAGGGTTCGGGGAGGTCCACGAAGATCCGGTCCACCTCGCACGTGAGGCAGACGTCCTGAATATCGCCGACGACAATTTCGTGGTTTTCCGGGCGCTGCCCGAAGTAGCGTTCGATATTTTCACGCGCACCCATTGCGAACTCAGGCCTCTTTTCGACCGAGATGAGCCTGCCCTTTCCGCACATCGCCCTCAGCAGGGCCAGCGTGAGGGCCCCCGAGCCGATTCCGGTCTCCACGATGGTGCATCCCGGGTAGACGTCTCCGTAAAAGACCATCGCGCTCAGGTCCTTCGGGTAGATTATCTGGGTGTGCCTTTTCATTGAAAAGATGTAGTCCTGAAAGGTCGGCCGGAAGAGCATCATCTTGGCCCCCTTCGTGGTGACCAGCCAGTCGCCTTCGTCCTTTCCGATGATATCTCCGAGTTGGACTGCCCCGATGTGCGAGGAAAAAGGCGCATCCTCGATGCGGACCAGCCATTTTTTCCCCTTCTGCGAAGTGAGCAGGACCCACTCGCCCGATTCGAATTTGCTCATATTTTTTTGTCCTCGGAAAGAATCACTGCGGCCTGACGCATAAGGAACAGTGCCGCAGCCGAAACTGAACGCAAAAGAGCCTGCCGCAGTGGCGTCAATAAAGAGCTTGCGAGAACGACTCTATAGACCGGTTTCCCCCAAAAAGAAATCAGCCGGTCGAAAATGGCGAAAAATTCGCCCCAGCTCCGATTGGAAAAATAATCGAGTTATTTCCGTCCGTTCGCGCCGGGGCTGTGCCGAGGCTCTGCAGCATCGGTACAATCTTCGTCCGGCGCCCTTTCATCTCCGTTTTTCCTGCCAAAGTCAACCTGAAGTTGAAGCAGGGACTCCGATTGCGGTGTGCAACACGAAGCTCGTGACGCTATTTGAGAAATTTGTGTATTATTCGGAACTCATCGGTTAAAATTGCAAACGATCGACGAGCCAGGATCTCCGGCATTGGCATACTCATTCTACCCCCGATGTGGGCGGTAATTGCCGCTTTGAGATCATCTATGGACTCATAACCCTATTTGTTTCGTATTTTTTATTATATCAGTAGTTTCCACCTTCTAGCTCTTCCGGAACAAGATTGGCGCTTTGCAATTTCCCGGCATAGTGGTAAAATTATAACGCTTCGCTTCCTTGGCCTTCTCTTTCCGGAGCGTGGAGGACATATGTTTAAGATTGGTGACCTGGCTGTTTATCCGGCACATGGTGTAGGAAAAATCGAATCCATTGAATCCAAGAGTATTGGAGGCAAGAGACTCGATTTTTATATCATGCGCATTTTGGAAAATGACATGAAAATTATGATCCCCGTGCCGAATGCTCAGTCAGTGGGGTTGCGCGGCTTGATCACGCAAACCGATATCCCACGGGTTTTCGATATCCTGCTGAGGAGGGAAGTTTCGGTAAACGGGGGGACCTGGAACAGGCGATACCGCGAATATATGGAAAAAATCAAGACGGGTTCGATCTACGAACTCGCGGAAGTGCTTCGGGATCTCACTGTCCTGAAAGGAGACAAGGAACTCTCTTTTGGAGAGCGGAAGATGTTGGACACGGCAAGGACGCTCCTTTTAAAGGAACTCTCCATCGTGCAGGAAGTGACCGAAGACGAAATCGAGAAATCGATTTGTGAACTGCTTAAATAGCCATCCTTTCCGGCTGAATCTTCTCTTGCATATTATTTATTTTTCCCCATTCAGCTCCGTCATCACGGAGGAGCCCCACCTGGAACTGGCTTTTTTTTGCATTTGCCCGCATATTAAATAGTGAAAGGGGGTGAGACGATTGAAGTGGGGTTGGTTCATTCTAAAAATGGTTCTGGTCGGCATCTGCGCTCTCGGCGGCTACCTGATTGCCGATCAAATGACGATCACCACTATTTCGCATTATCGTTGGGCGCCCTGGGCGGGAGTAGCGGCGGGTGTACTC
>JAEZHY010000029.1 GCA_023416335.1 Pseudomonadota bacterium
GATACACTTACCCATGATCTGCCTCCTTGGTTGTGGCTCTTTTCTGGTTTTTTCCAACGCTCCAGAATAACCCACGTTGGCAAGGAGGCGGATCAACTTTCTTTACCCGTCATCCATTATGGCTACGCCCCTTTCCGAACGGCACGGGTGGCCCAGGCAACAGGTTTTAACGTTGCCTGGGTCCGGAGGACAAGAGGCTTCGCGTAGATTAGCGTCCCTCTTGCCTGCGGCACGGGCAAAGCAAAACCACGTTGCCCGTGTCACCCACGGTTTGGTTCCGAGCCCAAGGCGGTGGGCACGATGAAGCTTTGCCCACCCTACCTCGCGAAGGGTTCGTCAATGATGGAAGAGGGCTCACGAAGTGTAAGGCGGACAAACGATCGGGGAAAAGGATCGGGAGCGGCGAACGGGCAGCTTCAGGCAGGGCCGGAAAGCGCCCGGGAAGAGGCCGCAGAGTAAATTAATAACCCCGGGGCCTGTCCCCGCACGCCGAGAGATTACAGCCAGTCGATTACCGCCTCGTTTTTGGGCGGAATCCTTTGATAACGGAACCTTGGGAATCCGATCATCGCCGCTCCGAAAATCTTATGGCCGGGCGGCAGCTTCAGAAACTCGCCAATTTTCGGGCTGTTTTCGGCCGCGCGTACAAGGAGGCCGGACCAGGTGGTGCCGAGTCCGCCGGCCTGCGCGGCCAGTTCGAGATATGTGATTGCGATTGCGCAGTCCACCGGCGACCAGACATTCTCTTCCGAAGCATGGGCGATAACGACCTGGGGAGCGCCGCGGAGGATGATGTCCCTGCCCTGGTCCCAGGCATCGCTGAACCGCTTCATATAAGGCGAATTGACCGACCGGATCCAATCGGCCATGAGACCGGCAAGTTTCCTCGTGTCTTCGGGTTTTTCGACGACCAGCCATCGGACCGGTTGTATGTTTACGGCGGAAGGAGCCCACCGTGCCGTGTCGATTACGTGTGCCAGGGTCTCGCGGGGGACCGGTTCCTTTTTGAATTCCCTGATCGAGCGGCGCATCTTGAGAAACTGCTCGAGGGATTCCACTCCGGCCTTTTTGCCTTCATCGAAAGGCAGGCATTTGCTCAGTTTCGAGTTGGACAGCGCGGCCTCGGGGCAGGCGGCAACACAATGGCCGCATGCGAAACAGCGCTCTTCGGCACCGGCAACCTCCGTGGGAAGTGCGTCACCGTCCATTTTTATCAGCTCCACAGGGCAAACTGCGACACAGATCCCGTCCCGGTTGCACTTCTTCTCGTCAATTTGAATCATACTCATGTTCGCTCCTTCGGATGCATTGCGAAAGTCTCCTGTTTGCGCAAATACGCAAAATGAGCATGACACGTCGGAAACGGTCGTGTCAAGAAGGCCGGAAATCTCGATGACTAAAGCTCCCCGTACCGTTCTTCGAAATGTATCACGTGATCCTGCATATGTCTGAAATAATCGTTCACGAGGGCCTCGAGAGTCATTGGCCCGTTGGCGGCATGATAGATGTTCTTCAGGCAGTCCTCCCGCATGCCCTCGATGATGTGCAGAAGCAGCGTATTCATCAGGAGCCACAACTGGACGAGATCGCCCCAGTTCATGTCGTTGTATCCTTCGATGCGGACCCAGTTCTCCTGATTATAGCCGGGCAGGTTGAGCGAGCTTTCTTCCTGCAGCCTGACAAACCTCTGGTGATTGTTGAAAGCCGAGTCGATAAGGTGGCCGACGATCTCTTTGAGAGACCACTTGTCGGGCGCGAGTTTAATGGAGGTTTTGGCTTCGGGAACGGTAAGGAGCCGGTTGTGAAACGAAGAAACAATTGCTTCGAATTTGCCGATGTCGAATTTCATTTTTGTGCTCCAGAGGGTGCAGCAAGTGTCATTTAGTTCGGTTACAAACCGATGATCTTACCGGGTTTAAGAACGCGGTTCGCAATCTTATTGGCATGATTTAAATAGAATAGCAATGATTCGAAGATGCAGATTTGATTCGGGCCTGTTACTTTCCTTATTCAAGTGGATAGAGTTTAAGGTGTTGGCAAGATTCGTGCATTGAACTTTGGCAGGGTTTGTCGCAAAAACGACATACCCCGCCAGGGCGGAGGGAAATCCGCTGGGCTGTCGAGGTTGTCGTGTCGGATTAAACACGGATCCGAGACAATTTTTGACTGTGGAGATTGGTCTTTGACACTTGTTCCAGGTTTTGAACGAAAGACTCTATTTGCGGTTGCCGGGATCAAAAATGCGGCGTCCGGCCGATAGAGCACCGACCGATAGAACTCTTATCGGAGCTGAACTTCTGAATGTACATGTGCGTGCGCTATAAGAGTGGAATCATCTCAACTGAAGAGAACCGGCCCAACGACCCGTTAACCGATCCGAGCCTGTGAAAGCGAACTGCTATGGCAATTCTGGACAAGATCTTCGCTAAAGCGGCAGAGTTGAAAGCTTCCGATACCACATCGTTTCCGGCGAGCCGATCGTCTTCCGTCTCCTGGGACGGTTGCGCAAGCTGGCAGTTCCTCCACTGACCGTACAACAGTGCCGGGAAATGATCTATGAGCTTCTCAATACGGAGCAGAGGGCGATCCTGGCACAGCACCTCCAGATCGATTTCGCTTATGAACTGGATGGGGTTGGCCGGTTCCGGGGGAGCGCCATGGAGCATCACAGGGGGGTAAGCGTCATTTTTCGGACGATACCGCCCCGGATTCCCAGCCTCGAAGAACTTGGGATGCCTGCAGCGGTCCAGCGCATTTTGGACGCGAACCACGGGCTGATTCTGGTGACCGGCGCAACGGGGCACGGCAAATCGACCACCTTGGCGGCCATGGTCGATCACATCAATACGCACCGGCCTCTTCACATCATCACTGTTGAAGATCCCATTGAATTCATCCACCCGTTGAAGAAATGCGCGGTCAACCAGCGCCAGCTCGTCAGGGACACCCATTCCTATGCCCATGCACTGAGAGGTGCACTTCGCCAGGACCCCGACGTGATCGTGGTCGGTGAACTCCGGGACCTCGAAACAATATCTCTGGCCATTACCGCTGCGGAAACCGGGCATCTGGTAATCGGCACGCTGTCGACGTCGAGCGCCGCCAAGACTGTCGACCGGATTATCGATTCGTATCCTCCCAAAGAACAGAACCAGATACGAACCATGTTGAGCGAAACGCTAAAGGCCGTCATTACGCAGCGGCTTATTCCCGGGGCTGAAGGCACCCGAATGGAACTGGCCCTGGAGATTCTTATCGGTACTCTGCCCGTGGCGAACTTGATCAGGGAAGCCAAGACATTCCAGATCCCTTCCATGATGCAAACCGGGAAAAGCGCAGGCATGTGCATTATGGACGATTCTGTGATGGCGCTGTTAAAGGAGAAGAAAATATTGGCTGCGGACGCGGCTGCAAATGCCACACAGCCGGCGAAATTCAAGGTGCTGGTCGAACCGGCCGGTCAGGCACCGAAAAACTGATCCGACCTCTGAATTCAATCGATCGTTAGAACCATCTCTCGGAGCATCGATCCAATGGCCCACATCGATTCTTTGTTCATGGAAATGAAAGCTCGCGGCGCAAGCGATCTGCACATGGTGATCGGTTTTCCTCCCCTGTTGAGACTGCGGGGGGAACTTGTCCCCACGGATCAGCCGGTCCTCACTCCTGAATCCAATCGGCAGATCCTGTTCGAAATCCTGACGCCGGAACAGCGGATCGCTATCGATGAGAAGCTCGATATGGACAAAGCATACGAACTCCCCGGGACAGGGCGTTTCCGTTGCAACTTCTTCTATCAGAACCGGGGGATAGGTGCGGTCTTCCGGTTGATCCCTACCGACATCATCCCCCTGGAGCAACTGGGGCTTCCGACTGTGCTCTCTACTATCGCCAACTTCAAAAAAGGGCTGGTCCTGGTCACCGGTCCCACCGGAAGCGGCAAATCGACGACACTCGCTGCCATGATCAATTACATTAACGAAACCAGAGACGCCCATATCATTACCATTGAAGACCCTCTTGAATTCATTCATACCAACAAGAAATGTCTAATCACCCACCGTGAAATCGGCACTCATTCCCATGGTTTCAGCGAGGCGTTGAGAGTGGCCGGCCGGGAAAATCCGGATATTATTCTTGTCGGCGAGATGAGGGACCTGGAGACCATTTCCCTGGCCCTCACCTGCGCAGAACTGGGAATCCTGGTATTCGGCACCCTGCATACCAACAGTGCAGCCAAGACCATCGACCGGATCATCAATGCTTATCCTGCCGATCAGCAGGCCCAGACACGTACCATGCTTGCCGACGCTCTCCGGGCAGTCATCGCTCAGCAACTGCTGAAGACGGCTGACGGGGCGGGACGTTGCGCGGCCAACGAGATTCTCATCGGCTCCTCCGCCCTGGCCAGCATGATCCGGGAAGGGAAGACCTCCCAGATCAACTCCTACATCCAGACGGGCACATCGATGGGTATGCAGACGATGGATCAGCACCTCAGACAACTGATCGCCGAAGGAAAAATTACCAGGGACGCCGCCTACGAGAAAGCCATCGATAAATCGCTGTTCGTATGACCTCGCATCCGGACGATCCCGGAGCGGTAGACTGAAGCTCCCAAAAGGCAGAATACATGCTCGAGGATCTCTTGATTATGGGGCACCTCTTTCCAGACCCGCACTTGGATAGTTGAGCTATCCGGCCGGCGCCCTTTCTCGAAAACTTCTAGAAAAGCTTGCTTCCGATCCTGGCATTGGCTGCGGGTGACACAAAGGTGGCTTCGCCGCTTTCTGCCTTCGGGAACTGCACTCCCAGCACCAGAGCTTCGGAGAGTACATTCCCGATTGTCCTTGGTTCGAAATTCAGTACCGCAAGAACCAATCGCCCCTTTACATCTTCAATTGGATGCTGTGTGAACCGCCCGACGCTGACGCGCCTGCCGAACTTACCAAAATCGATAACCATCCTGTAGCCGGGTTTCGGAGCGGAAGGTTCCAGTTCCACATCGATGACCCTCCCGACTCGAATTTCCAATTTGTCGAAGACCTCTTCTTTGCTGACAACAGGCTTCACTTCTTGAGACATCCATAGCTCCCATAGCAGATGATCTCGATGACGCGGACCGTTTCCCTGACCGGGCGATACCCGGGAGTTGGCGCAGCCGGCGGAATCACTCTGCGCCTTGTTTTCAGACGGAAATTCTGTGCAAAGAATTATCCCATGATAATAAAAATGATAAAGAAATTTTTTGCATTTGCCGACTAGGAGATTGAAGGGGACGGGTGTGTCCCGACGTTCTCTGTCTTAAGAAACAATATATGCGTATGGAGTTCTCGAATGAGCGTAGGAAGCGTATCAAGTGTTGTGTCCGCGGCAAGCATGGACAGCAGCGCCAGCGTTCTCACTGCGAAGAAAGCTCTGGATGTTCAGCGACAGCAGGGGGAAGATCTGGTTCGTCTGATGGAATCGTCCATGGTCGAAGGGCCAAAAGGGCAAAATCTGGACATTATGGTTTGAGTTTCAACTGCGTAACGGTGTGAAATGTTGGATTCGGGAGAGGACCTTCAGATCCGGACCCCGATCCTCAATCCGGCTGCCGTTCTAATGTAACCGGAATTCCCGGAGCCGTGAGCATTCGCCTGCCCCGAGACCAAGAGACTCCTGGCTCCGGTTCCAACCCCCCTAACTGTGCATTAAACAATTACCTCCTATTTTTCACATGCAGCGTTTTCCTGACGTCCCGCTGCATCATAAAGCCTCGCTCGGTTGAATAGCACGAGCGCATGGCCTATAATCCCGCATTCCAATTGTATGCAGATTGTTCCGCGCGGACGAGTTTCCGTCATTTCAATGAAGAGCTTGGGGAGAGGGTAGATGGCCAGAGTGATTTCGAGGCAAACGAGCTACGATTATGCGCGACTCAAGCCGACGCTGTTCGACATGATGGATGCCCTCGGGGGAGATCGCATTCTGCCGGGCATGCGCGTGCTGCTCAAACCCAATCTGCTGGCCCCCGCAACGCCCGACCGGGCGATTCTAACTCATCCCAACGTGGTGCGTGCAGCGGCTGAATATGTCCTCGGGAAAGGTGCACTCGTTCAGATCTCCGACAGTCCGGCAACGGGAGGGTTCGAAAAGGTCCTGAATGAAAGCGGAATCAGGAGCGCTCTCGAAGGGCTTGATGTAACCTTCAGGGAATTCAAGGCTTCTTCCGCCATTCGGATACACGAACCCTACAATATGATGGAAATTGCCGAAGATGCTCTGAACGCGGATATGATCGTCAATCTGCCCAAGTTGAAAACCCACTGCCAGATGATGCTTACTCTCGGAGTGAAGAACCTCTTCGGCTGCGTCGTCGGTTTCAGAAAGCCCGAGTGGCATATGAAGACCGGTGTGGCACGGGACGCCTTTGCCGGGATTCTGGTTGAAATTTACAATGCTCTGCGGCCCTCGATCACGATCCTCGACGGAATTCTTGCCATGGAGGGGCAGGGACCCGGAAAATCCGGTACTCCCCGGGAAGTAGGGCTTCTTATGGGAAGCGACGACGCAATGGCCCTGGATGCGGCAGTCTGCGGCATCCTCGGAGTTGCGCCGGATACGTTGCCCACCATCAGGGCAGCAAAAGGGATGGGTATCCTGGAAGGCTCGGTAGAACTGGAAGGAGTGTTTCCCAGGATACCGGATTTCAATATTCCGGGTATGAAGCCCGTCCTCTTCGGTCCTCCCATGCTTCATGGACTGCTGCGGAAGTACCTCACGCAGAGGCCCGTCCCGCTCGACGGGGCTTGCCGCTTGTGCGGCGAGTGCCGGCGATACTGCCCCGCGAAGGCTATATCCAGTGAGGGGAAAAAGATCCTTTTTGACTACGATAAATGTATCCGCTGCTACTGCTGCGTGGAGATCTGTCCGCACGCGGCACTCCGGGTAGACCCGCCGGCTGCCGGCAAACTGCTCGCCGATATTATCAGGAGGGCTTTCGGGATCTCCCTGGATTGATTAAGCGGTCCATTGCCCACATGGAGACCGGACCCAATTCCCGGTAATTTTTCGACGAAGCCCCCAATCACGTCATCCCGGCAATGCTTTTGAGCCGGGAACCAGCGTCTTTAAGGTGTGAATCCGCGATATCCGCCCTGGAGGCCAGGTTCTCGCGGGAACCCGATCTTGTGTAACTTCAATTCAAATCAGGTTATGGGGCGGTTTCCAGTCACGTCTCCCCGGCGCCGGCAGGGTCGGGAAACCGTGCCTCAACTCAA
>JAEZHY010000082.1 GCA_023416335.1 Pseudomonadota bacterium
AGCCAAGGATCAGCCGGATAGTCGTACTGGATCTCACCGAAGCATCTCATGGAAATGCCACCGGGATAGGCCTCGCCGATTTTACGACACGGCGCCTGGTGGACAAGATCAACCTTCGAGCGACGGCCATCAACACGATGACCGGGAACAGCCCGGAAAAGGCGCGGATACCGATCTATTTCGGTACGGACAGCGAAGCGCTTGAGGCGGCTCTGGCAACCATTGGCATCATCCCGCCGGGCGATGCCCGGATCGTGCGCATAAAGAACACGCTTGAACTTGCAGAAATGGAAATATCCGAGTCGATGCTGCCGGAAGTCGGCCGGAATGGTTCCATTGATATTCTGGGGGCGGTCGGCCCAATCCAGTTCGGAGTGGATGGAACCATTCGGCCTTTTGCCAATACGTAATCCTCGGGTTTTCCCCGTTTACTCCCACCCGCTCCAGAGTTCGAGATGCTTGAAGAAAAATCTTCGAGCGACTATTCTATTTCGATGCCGGCAAAAATCGAGGTATCCGGAAGCAGCTTCTATGAGCACTTCCCGGGAAACAGTGGTGGAATGGGAAATGGCGGTGAGTGATGGCAAGAACCTATAGAGTTCTCATTGTTGATGACGAGTTGTTTATCAGGAGTTCTTTATCACGCATAGTCGAACGGCAGGGTTTTGAGGCATTGCAGGCCGAAACCGGACAGGAGGGGCTGGAAAAAGCCATATCGGAAAGGCCCGAAATCATTTTCCTGGATTATCGATTGCCGGATACTGACGGGCTGGAGATTTTAAAAAAGATCAAGCAGGAAAACAAAGATGCACTGGTAATTTTTTTCAGCGCACATGGAACATATAAGACTGTGGTTGAAGCCATTAAGGAAGGTGCTTTCGATTATTTGAACAAGCCTTACCAAAACGAGGAGATCTCCCTCATTTTGATGAAGGCGAAAGAGATATTCAAACTCAAGAAAGAAGTCCAGCGTCTGCGTTCCCGAAGTGAAAAGCTGTATAACGTGGATGAAGTGATCGTGAAGAGTCCGCAAATGCGGCAAGCGGTCGAACTGGCTGTATCCATGGGAAGGCAGGGGGACAGCACTGTCTTGATCGAAGGCGACACAGGGGTCGGCAAGGAAGTAATGGCCGTTCTCATTCACTCCAATAGCCCCAGGATAGACGGCCAGTTCATAAGCGTGAATTGCGGCGCCATATCCAAGGGGCTCATAGAATCCGAGTTGTTCGGTTACGAGCGGGGCGCATTTACGGGAGCGCTGTCCAGCGGAAAGCCCGGGATGATTGAGTTGGCTGAAGGCGGCACACTCTTCCTGGATGAAATCGGCGAGTTGAGTCTCAATGAACAGATTAAGCTTCTAAGGGTCCTGGAAACCAGGAAATATTTCAGGGTTGGTGGGGTTAAGGAGCGGACGGCCGACATCAGGATCATTTCTGCAACGAACCGATCACTCGAAAAGGAGGTACAGGAAGGTCGCTTCCGGATGGATTTATATTACCGGATTAATGTGGTTAAAATAAGGGTGCCTTCATTAGGTGAGAGAAAGGAGGACATCGTCCCACTGGCTCTTCATTTCATGGAGAAGTTTAGCGCCAAATTCAACAAGAAGGTAAAGTCCATTTCCACCGAGGCCAGGAAGGCCCTGCTCTCACATAAATGGCAGGGAAACGTACGCGAATTGAAGAACATAATCGAACGTGCCGTATTGCTTAGTTCCGGTGATGAACTGGATTCGCAATCCCTTGGGCTGGACCTGAGCAATCAGGTGGACAAAAAGACGCTGGTAATAGACCTTTCGGCAGGGGAAACGGACCTGGAGGAAATAAATAGAACAATTATTCAAAAGGCACTTCATCTCTGTGACAACAACGTCTCCAAAACAGCCGGTCTGTTGGGATTGAAAAGAGGAGCATTGAGGTACCGTCTGCAAAGATACGGGATTTGCTTCAGCGAATAAGACGCCACGGGGGAGGAATCAACAAGGTCCGTAAGGCCTGAAGCACTTGTACAAAGCCTCGAGCGGACTGTCTTCAGCACCGTAAAACCCGCTACAAAAAACTATGTCCCCTACTCGCTCGAAAAAGACTGTTTTATGACGCTCTTCTTTTAAAGTCGGTACTCGCCATTTGTATTCTGAAAAACCATGGCCCCTTGATTTTGCTTTGGAAACCAGATCGTTTATAAATTTCCTGCCCGTCGAATCCCTTAGATGGATCAGGTTCCGTCCCTCAAGTTCCTTGAGGTAAGGGTGCGCAAGAAGGTTTCCATTAACGTCCAGAACAAAAACATAGTGCTCTTCCTGGCTGAATGCTCCGTCAGGATCGGAGATCCGAACCAAGGCCTCTTCTTCGCCCAGTTCCCTGTGTAAAAGAACCGCTTCCCGGACTAAATGCATTATTTTCAGCCGCTCATTATCCATTTGTTTTTCCTCGGGTTCGAGAAGATTATCCAGACTCGAATCATGAAAGGCCCCAGAGATCTCCTCCGTCACTCGATTGTTGAACCTCGAGGTGACCGCGCCAGTTTTCGTCATCCTGGCCGGGAAAGTCCTCCCGATAGTGGGCCCCTCGACTTTCCTTCCTTCTGAGCGCCGCCTCGAGGATCAGGCCCGCCGTCCTTGTCATAGAACAGAGTTCCACAATTTCCGGGAGATTCCCCCCTTCTCGGGCCGGAGATGGACTGAAAATATCCTGCTGAATCCTATCAAGCTTCTGCTGGGCTCTGGCGAGCCCATCTCCATTTCTGATGATACCCCCTTCCTCCCACATCAATGTCTGAAGCTCTTCGCGAAGCTCCTTTGCCGGGCAGTTCAGCGTCTTCCATTTGCGCAAACGTTCGGTCAGCAAAGTCGACAGGGAGGTCTCCGCGCCCGAAACATTCCGGCACCTGGAAGCAAAATCGGCGGCTGCCCATCCCGCTCTCGCACCAAAAACAAGTGCTTCAGTCAAGGCGTTTCCGCCCATTCGGTTCGCGCCATGGAGCCCGCCCGTAATTTCTCCGGCCGCAAACAATCCTGGAATGGAGGTTTCACCGGATCCGTTGATTTTAACTCCGCCCATGAAGTGGTGAGCGGCGGGGCAGATACGCACCGGGCGGTTCAAAGCTCCGAATCGCTCTCCAATTATGCCACGCATGGATGCAGAAAAAGGATCGCTATGCCAGATGCTGTCCGGCACCCCGCGAATATCCAAGAAAACGGCTTCCCCGTCGCGGTTTATTTCCTTGAATAGAGCCCGGGAAAGAGTGTCCCGTGCACGCTCCCCCGCGGGCCTCTCGTGGATTCCGTACTTTTCGAGGATTTCTTCTCCGTGAGTATTTACGAGCAGACCGCAATCGGCGATCCTCGGTGGAATCACGACTGGAGGGAGTCCCGGCTCTCCCAGGCAAAGGGGAAAAAATTGCACGAACTCCAAATCCTGAAGTATCACGCCGGCCTCGATTGCAAGCCGATAGCCATCACCTGCTATGCTCTTTGGATTGTTATGCCTGGCGTAGAGTGCAGCTGCCCCACCGGTTGCGAGAATAATCGATTTTGCCCTTATTCCCACCCATTCGTTCGAATGCCGTGAAAGGGCGTTCACCCCCGCGCCGCTATCCTCAATAACCAGGTCGGTAACAGTGTAGCCGCTGATGAACCTGGCCCCCAACTCCAGGCTCTTCCTTAACAGGCAGCGCACAATTTCTCCGCCCAATGGCGGGCTGCCTTTCGCGAACAGGTACCCGTACCGCCTTTCAGCCTGAAGATCCCATTCCAAGAGTTCATCAAGACGCGTTGGTGCTTCATGGACAAGTATTTTCACCAGATCGGCCCGGTTAATGCCACGACCCGTAGAGACTGTGCGTTCAAGATGTGCTCCCGATGAAGATGGATCTTCGGAACCGGCCATCTGGCCGCCGCTTAGCCCAGTGCAGGTGGATTTTCCAGGTTTTGCTTTCGAGAGGACTATTACATCGAGGCCGGCCTCACACACGGAAATCGATGCTCTAAGCCCGGCAGCGCCGCTTCCGATTATAAGGACATCACACTGTATGCTTTCCACCGCGTTCTCCTGGACAGCTTTATATTTGGGATGAATCAAGATCTTCAATTACAGGTCTGCAGTCAGTTCGCACCCCGGTTTTTGCTTCTCCATATGCATCGCTTAGCTCTTCAAAAATTCCCAGTCCTCCGATCACTTCCCCGGACGAGGTTTTTATCCTGGCGTAGCAGGCCTTTACGGTCAAAGAGCTGTCCCCGCTTCCGAATTTGAAATTCCCGATGTAGTAACCTGGTTTTCCTGAAAGCGCGGAAAGAACGACCCACCACATCTCTTCATTATCAGACGACAGAAGATTGAACCCGATGATTCTATCCCTTTCAGACCCCATGAGCTGGACGAAATTCTCATTGCAGTCAATGACTGTTCCGTTCATATCAAATTGAATGATCCCGATATCGTTGGATGTCATTTTTTCCTCCAAAGCAGTGGCCAGTCTTCCAATGGGGGACCGCATTTTCGGAATGCAATAGCGTTACTGCTTCCGATTGAGAATCCGTCGGGTTGCGTTGTGGATTGATATTCCGACTCATACACGTTAAAGATTATTACAAAGCGGGAAATCGACGGTCACCTCAGTGCCTTTTCCCGTTTCGCTGAACAGGCGTATTTCGGCATTATGTTTTTTCAAAATGTTGAATGACGTATATAGACCCAGGCCAATGCCGGAATGCTTGGTCGTATAAAAGGGGTCGAAAATTCTATCGGTATCTCTCGGATTAATCCCTGTTCCGGAATCTGAAATACTTGAGACCACGACCAAGCGCTGAGACGTTTCAGAGTCTGCCTCTTCCGCTCTCAAAAAAGTTTTGATCGCCAGTTTTCCACCATCCGTCATGGCCTCCAGTGCGTTCATGATTAAGTTTACGTACACCTGCCGCACTTGTTCCGGATCGACGTAAATCTTTGGCAGATCTTCCCCGAGCTTGAATTCCATCGTGATATTTTGAGACGCTATTTTGGTTCGAAGACTCTTGCAGACCTGCTCAAGCAACATATTGAGGCAGCATTTTTCCAGGCGAGGATCAGGTGGCTTGGCCAGGTTCAGATATTTCTTGACCGTTTCTTCGAGTATTTTGCTTCCGAGCAGAATTTCTTCGATTACCGCCTTATGCTCCTCCGCAATATCTGCAGTCTCGTAGAGGAACTGAGCATTGGAACTAATACCTGTGATCGGGTTGCGGATCTCGTGGGCGAATTCCGTAGCGTACTCGCCCAACCAGGCCAGCTGCGCCAGGTGGCTGGACTTATTCTCCAGATAGAAGTCCTTCACAGTTTTACCTTCACTGCCCCCCCCAAACTTATCACGATCCAGCCCGCAGTCTTTTTTGGTTTTCGCACCATTTCCGATGTTTCCGGTATGGTTCTCAAAGAGATTCTGATGTTTTTCCCCAAGTCTATTCACATAGTATGTGTTGCCTTCCCAACCCTGCGTGCCGAAGTAGTCGCCGACTCTCGAGAGTTCGTTATACTGCCGGCCCGATAACTCATCCCTGTTCCCGCCCGGGGACGCCTCGAGAGCCGGATCGATTTCCCTGGATTCATCGACAATCATCACCCCATCGATTTCAGGCTCCATGAGCGACAGGTTCAAATTAAGCCTCTCCAACTTCTCCTGCGTGGAGATAATATTGTCGATGAACAAGCCTATCTGCTCATTGAATACTTTCACGAGAGCCTTGACGCATGCAGTTATCGGGTCCTCTGCGTTAATTTTGAAGTATCCGCGCGCATTAGACGTTTCGAATGATGCACAAATATCGGCAACTGCCGGACTCTCCTCTCGGATCTGAGCCTCTGAACCGGCTGACTCAGGCATGTCTTTGGCAAAGCCCGTCCGACATACGGGCGAACCCAGCCGAGTTGACTGAGTAACATCAGGAAGAGCTTTACCGTATTTCTTGCGAAAGATTGTCCTGTTACCCTTTTTTTCCTCAAGAACCAGAGTGCCTCCTCTTGCGCGCAAGACTCTCTGCAGCTTCTGAAAACGAGAGTCCAGAAAATTACCGAGGAAGAGGTAGTTGGGAACTTTGGGAACAAAGCTTTTCACAATGTTGAGAGTCTGGATTTTGGAAATCACTTTCTGGAGGAAACGGCTTTTGTTCTTTTTGATATGACAGCCCTCGTAAACGCCGGAAGAAATGACCTGATAGGGCTGTAAATAGCTGCATGCATCAGGATTTTGGCTCGCTGGATATTGAATGAGATCGAAGGCAATCCCGTCTATGCCGTCACATACCAAAAAAGTCAGATTGAGGTTCTGGAAGCAATCCAGGGCTGGGAATGCCTGGACCACTTCATCCGTAAAGTAATAATTGATTAGAATCAGATCGGTGTCTGTGATTTTCTTGTGCACACCTGCGAGGTAAAATTCAAAATCGAAATGAATGTCCACGCAAAGCTCAGGGTGAGTGGATCTGATTCTCGAGGCACAAAGCTCTGCAAAAGCCCTTTCACTCGTGAAGAAAACCTTATGAATGCAACTGCTCGAGTTGTCGTTCATATTATGTTCCCATATCAAACGGACGTCATACACTTAATCGTATAGTTCATAGTTTCTTCTCTTATCATTCTTATTCGCGCAAGATGTCATTCTTCATGCAACGTAAGGGGGGGGTTTTATAAGACTCGAAGAAGCAGCGGTTATCGGAAACACACCGCGCACGAGATCTGTCGCCCGATTTCCATCTGTTGACGAGATAAGGTTCGCAGATAAACGGCCTGCACATGGCGATACAGTCTGCGGAACCGTTTTTTACCAGTCTTTCCGCAACATCGAAAGATCTTATACCGCCGACGAGAATTATGGGGACGGCGACCTGTTTCCTTATTTTGAGTGCATTTCCCGCAAAATAGGCCTCATCTTTTTCCGATGCGATATTGGAGCGGATGTGGGGTATATCCCCCGGATACCGGGACCCTCCCGTGACTTCTATCGCGCTGATCCCGGCGGCACAGAGATGTCTGGCTATCCATGCGGAATCCTCGACCTTCAGACCGCCGTCCATGAAATCCTCGGAACTGAGTTTCACGATAATGGGATAGCCCTCACCGAGCACCTTGCGCAGCCCGGAGCATATTTCCGCGAGTACCCGAGACCTCTTCTCCGGGTTGCCGCCATAAGCATCCGTGCGCCTGTTCCAAAAAGGCGAGATAAACTGGTGCAGAAGCTGTCCATGTGAGGCATGGAGTTCGACTGCGTCAAATCCAGCCTGTTTCGCGCGCAATCCCGCGAGTACGAATGCATCGATGACTTCGTTGATCTCCGATGCGCTCAT
This sequence comes from Pseudomonadota bacterium, assembly GCA_023416335.1. The sequence goes on from JAEZHY010000082.1 coordinate 7,316, forward strand.
CGCCCGCCCTTTTTCGCCATGAAGGCTCCGGAATTCGGAAGGGGCGAGCATGGGACCGGACAGCCAGTCCGGCCGGGTGTTACCCCCTGCGTGGGACAGCTGCAGGGCGACACTGCTCCCGTGCTCATGCACCCTTTGCGGAATCATTCGAAGGTCCGGAACCAGATCGTCGCTATAGATTCCGGTCTGCCCCGGACCAGCTTTTCCGTTTTTGAGAACGTATGCGTGTCCGGTAATCACCAGGCCTGTCCCGCCTTTTGCAACTTCCGCCATAAAATTCGCAAGCTCAGGCGTGCATCTTCCGTCTTCAGCGGCTCGGGACTCATACGTCGCCGAGCGAACGAATCTGTTGGACAGATTCATGGATCCGATCGCAACTTGCTCAAAAAGAACCGACATCGAGCACTCCCCGGCGGGCGGTGGATCATGATCCCGCACCGGCTATGGTTAACTGAGGAACAGCAGACCTTCTGCGGCCCCGTCCGCCCCTGTTTCTTTCAGCACAACTTTCATCTATCGAAAGGTGTTTTTTGACTATTTCTTCGTCAGCGGCCCATTCCTCATTGGTCAGGGTCCGCCGGATCTGTCCCTTGATGTCCATGAGGTAGTGCCGCTGAGCAAGTTTGTATGAAACGCGGCAATTCTGTTCTACGACGATAAGGGTCAACTCATGGTGCGAACAGAGCTGCCGGACGATATCCGAGACCTTGGCAACGACTATCGGGGCGAGGCCCTGCGACGGTTCATCAAGGAGCAGGATATCGGGGTTTCCCATGAGGGCCCTGGCAATGACGAGCATCTGCTGCTCTCCGCCGCTGAGGGTCGAACCGTCCTGGAGTTCGCGTTCCTTGAGGATGGGAAAATAGAGGTAAACCCTGTCCAGGGTCCACGGGTCGGACCCATTCGGCGGCTGCTCGCCCATCCTGAGATTTTCTTTTACGGTCAGGCCGGGAAACACATGCCGCTCCGCCGGAACATATGCAACACGCGCTTCTTTGACTATTTTGTGGGTTGCCCAGTGTCCCGTGTCCTTTCCGCCGATCCGGATCATTCCTCGCCTCGGCGGCGTCAGGCCAACTATCGTCCTGAGCGTGGTGGTCTTACCCACCCCATTGCGACCCAGAATTGAAACCGACTCACCTTTATTCACGCAGATCGACAGTCCCTGAATAACATGGCTGTCGCCATAGTATGTGTGGACATCCTCAAGTTCCAGTATCTTCTCTGCCATCTTCCTCTCCCAGGTATGCTTCGCGGACGCGCTTGTTTTTCCGAATCTCATCCGGGGTCCCCTCACCGATGAGACATCCCTGGTGCATTACGGAAATGCTGTCCGAAATCGACAAAACCATGTCGACATCGTGTTCCACCAGTACGACAGCGATATCTTCAACCAGTTTTTCAATTAGCCTGATGATCTGATTGGTCTCCATCTGGGACATGCCCGCGGTGGGCTCATCCAGAAGGAGAATCTTGGGATCTCCCGCCAGGGCGATTGCGACTTCGAGCGACCGCTGGTCCCCGTAGGAAAGAGTTTTGGCGCTCTCTTTAGCCTTATCTGCAAGGCCTACCTTTTCGAGGATTTCATAGGTCGCGTCGTTGACTTCCGCCAGGACCTCGCGCCGGGAGAAGACCATGTGCGACTTCCCCATTCTGACCTGTTTGGCAATGCGGACGTTTTCAAACACCGTGGCTCCCAGAAACAGGCTGTTGATCTGAAAAGTCCGGCAGATTCCGAGCCTGACCCGTTCGTGGATCGGCATCCTGGTGATGTCTTTTCCGTGAAAAACGACCATGCCTGAGGTGGCCGGAAGCCTTCCGGTTATTGTGTTGAAAAGAGTGGTCTTTCCGGCTCCGTTGGGTCCGATGACGGCTTTGACGGTCTTGTCCTGAATACTGATGGTTACGTCATTTACCGCCCGAACACCGCCGAAATGCCGGCTGAGGCTATTTGTACTCAGAATTGTCGTCATATGGTCGGCCTCTGTCGAATCATTCTCCGTCCCAATCTTATCGGCAGGTCCGCAAGTCCCTTCGGCATAAACAAGGTAAGCAGGATCACTGCCAAGCCGAGAAAAACCATCCAGTCTTCGGTCATGCCGCTGATAAAGTCCTGGAGAAAAATGTAAGCTGCTGCTCCTATGAATGAGCCCCAGAGAGTACCCATACCGCCGAGCAAGGTCATCATCAGGACGATGCCTCCCGCGCGCGCATCCATGAGAGTCGGGGAGACCGAGCCCTTGAGGTAGGTGAAGAGGATCCCCGATATGCCGGCCAGAGCGCATGCCAGAACCCAGCCCATCAGCTTATAAAAGCGCACGTTGATGCCGATGAAACTTGCGCGTTCCGGATTTTCCCGTATGGATTCGAGTACTGCGCCAAACGGGGAGCGGATAATCCGGCGCGTCAAAAAGAAGCAGGCGGCAACCACCGCCAGGGTGAAATAATAGGCCGTCTGGCTGTCGTTCATATTTCCCAGGACCAGTGATCCGACCGCTATGTCGGGCTTCGGAAGACCGCACAATCCGTCATCCCCGCATGTCAGACTTCGCGCTTTCCACACGACTGTGTAGTACAACATACCAAATGCCACGGTCAGCAGGGCAAAGGCGAAACCGCCCGTGCGCACCTGCAGCCACCCGGCGGCGAAAGCCACGGCGACCGTGACGGCGAGTGCGAGAGGAAAGGTGAGCCAAATAGAAGCTGTCGGATCAACGTACGTGAGAAAAAGGGCCACAGAATACGCGGCTATTCCCATGTAAGCCGCATGCATAAAGGAGAGCAGCCCTGTGAATCCAAGGAGGACATCCAGGCTCATGGCGAGCAGGCCGTAGATGGTGATTTCGGTAACCAGGCGAAGGTAGAACCGGTTTTCCAAAACGAGAGGCAGGAGCACCAAAGCCAGCAGGACGGATGCCTGAATGGCGATTCCCTTCCAGTCTCTTTGTGTCTCGATCTTTTTTTCCATTGTGATCAACTCCAACTGTATCAATCGAACTTGCCCTCGGCCAATAATCCCCTGGGCATGAATAGCAGGATGACAGCCATCATGAGGTATACAAGGACCATGGCAAAATCGGTCAGGAACACAAAGCCCATCGTCTGCGCAAAACCGACCAGAAGAGATGCCAAAACTGCCCCGCGGAGGCTTCCAAGCCCGCCGATAACCAGCACCACAAAACAGCTCAGGAGCATCTCACCGCCCATCATGGGATACACACTCAACAGCGGGGCCGCTATCACTCCGCCGATCCCCGCGAGAGTGCAGCCCAGAGCGAAGACCCCGATGTGCACCAGCTTCATATTGATTCCCAGAGATGAGACCATCTCGGGAATAGCGCTCGCCGCCCGCATGATCATACCCAGCTTTGTTCTTTCGATCAGAACGAGGAGAAGGACGATGACGGCGATTGCCGCAGCCAGGACGAAAAGCCTGTAATTTGGGTAGTAAATGCCGAACAGATTGGTCGCGCCCCGGAGCACATCCGGCATCGCGACAAATTGTACCTTGTCGCTCCAAATGAGCTTGAGCATGCCGTCCATGAAAACCGACAGGCCGTAAGTCAAAATCAGAGTGTAGATCATATCCCTGTTGCGGATCGGCTCGATAATGGCACGTTCCAGGATTATGCCGAACACCCCGGCAAAAATAGGAGCAAGCAACAGCGCCAGGTAAAAACTGACTCCATTTACCACCATGGAGTATCCGAAATAGGCACCCAGAGCGTAAAGGGAACCATGGGCAAGGTTGACGACCCTGCTGATGCCGTAAATGATGTTCAGTCCGAGTGAGATCAGCAGCAGCAAGGCGCTCAGAAGCAAGCAGTTCAGTAGAATTTGTCCCCAGATCATATCGACACCTGCTCAGTGTTTTGAAGAAGGTCTTTTTGCAACCGTCTTGATGTTACTGTGAGGGAACCCCGATGCGGGGTTTCCTCACAGCCTTCTACTTATTCGGCGGGGCCTACTTCTTCAGGAGTCAGTGTGGCCACGACTTTCTTCACCAGTTTAGCGTTGTAAGGATTGGCAGGAGCCGCCTGCATCACATAGACCCGCACAGGCGTCCGCATGCAGTTGTCTTTCGGGCTGATGCGCACTTCTCCGTAAGGTCCGTCGAAAGTGGCGCCCTTAAGGGCTGCGGCGATTGACTTAGGGTCGGTGCTGCCGGCCTTTTCGATCGCGTTGAAAAGGACCATTGCGCCGGTATACGCCTGTGCTCCCTGAGACGGCGGGACCTCCTTGAACTCATCCCAGTATGCCTGGCCGAATGCTTTTGCTTTAGGCGTGTCGAGATCCCAGGTGTAGCAGCAGGTACCGATAAGACCGATCACGCTTTTGCCTGCCGCTTCAAGAGCCGCTTCGCTGGGCGTGCCGCCAATGACCTTCATTTTGTCCATGAGGCCGAAATCATAAGCCTGCTGCGCGAACCGCGGTGCAATCGGGCTGCGCAGACACGCATAGACTCCGCCCGCATCGGAGGCCATGATCTTGCTGACAAACGGCGACCAGTCGACCAGGTTCAGTGCGGCATTATCGTAGGTAGGATTCGCGATCTTGAGACCCTTTTCGGTTGCCAATTGAATGAAGGATTCCGCGCAACTATGCCCCCAGGCGTAGTCGTCGGCCAGAACATACCAGGATCTCTTTTTTAGATCGGGGTCCTTCAGAATGCCCTGCACCTGTGCAACGGTCATCTGGTCATCGGCCACCTGCCCACAGCGAAAAACAAGTGGATGCAGTCCGTAAAACTTTGGGGTCATTACATTAGTGGTGAGGAAGGGAACATTGAGACGATCAGCTTCACCCGCGATCGCCTGTCCTACGTTTGCCACGGTGACACCGGCGAGGGCCACTACTTTATCCTTGAAAACGAGCTTCTCCGCTTTTCGAATGCCGGTTTCGCTTTGGCCTTCATCGTCTTCGGTGATTATCTGGATTTGACGCCCCAGGACTGTGCCTTTGTGCTTCGCCGCAAGCAGTATCCCGTTGCGGTTGTCTATTCCCAATTGCGCCGCCATTCCGGTCAGGGTTACGATAACACCGACCTTGATTGGTTCGGGGGCGGCGATTGCATGAAGCGGCATGGTCGCCAGTACGAGAAAGATGCTGATACAGATGGCCAAACCTTTTTTCATCCTGTTCTCCTTGAAGCATGAGTTCGTGAATGAGATTCCGCAGGAGCCCTAGTTCTAATCACCTCAGAGTCGTGTTTCCGAATCCTCCCTCTCTAGCCGAATTTTTCGGGGGCAGGTACCAACCCATTCCCCACGCCTGTATCCGGTCGCAAATTTAGCCGTACCTGTACTGAATGCCGAAGCCGCCTCGGGGATAGGCCCAGGCTATCGCTTTCTCAGCACTGGGGCATACAGCGCGGCACGTTCCGCATTCGAGACATCCGGCATAATCAAAGCTGATTTCGCCTTCCTTGATGGTATATAGACCCGCCGGGCAGGCATAAGTACAGGGCTTGCCGGGACAGGTCGAGCAAATCTCCTTTCTCAGCCGTATATGTGCCTGCTCGTCGTCAACCAGGAACTTGTCAAGTCCCAGCAGTTGCTCGATGTTCATCTTTTTCACAGCCATCTCGCTCCTTTCCAGCCATCTATCGCGAGCCCGGTGATGCTGAGCCGGTTTTTCCGAATCTGATCGAAAACCTTGCCTAGAAGATGGACCGGTTGAGAACCGTCAACAGTGAAAAGGCGGGCGGCAAGAGACGTTACGAAACGCGGATAAGATTGATAAAGCCGCCGGTTTTCAGTGAACTCCGGCGATTTCCGGTATGCTTCAAGATCGCGCAGGACGAAGCTTTCTTTCAGCTTTGATTGATAGCCGGCCAGCCCGGCCTTTGTGAAGTCGCCCTTTGCTTTGGCTGCCATGACCGCATTTGCCGCAGCTTCCCCCGAAGCAATGGCAAAGTCCATTCCGCGTACGACATAGCCAAGATTGAGCACAAAACCCGCCGCATCTCCGGCGACCAGAATCCCGTCGCCGAAAATCCGGGGAATCATGGCGAGCCCTGCTTCTGGGATCAGGTGTGCCGAGTACTCGGCAACCGTTCCTCCCTCTACGAGATGTGCCACCGAGGGGTTTGCCTTGAAATCCTCGATCAGGTCCGGAATCCTTATCTGGTTCTTCGCGAGTTCTCCGGCATTAACCACGAGCCCCAGGGATATGCTATTCCTGTTCGTGTAGAGAAAGCCCCCACCCTGCATCCCCCTCGTGCAG
>JAEZHY010000133.1 GCA_023416335.1 Pseudomonadota bacterium
AATCATGTATTCGGGTGCGCAGAAACATGGCCCCGGTAAGGTCGTGGTAGTAGAAAACGTCAATGAAAAAGATAAGAGTCGATCCTGCCTTTTATCGGCAGGCATTGCTGGTCTCGACGAAGTTATCTTCTGCTTCCGCCTTGTACCGGATCATGTTGACCATGCGCGAAAACGGAGAGAGCCGAGTCGACTTTCTCGATATGACCCTGCCCCTGGTTCCTCCGGTTCCAATAAAAGACCCGGCTCTTTTTTGTTTCCCGCCCCCCACCTGATCTTTCTGCTCTTGTAGCGCGTGGTCTTCCAAGGGGCTCATTAAGGTCCTGAAGAACCGTTGTATTGGTGATCACCTAAAAAGGAAGGGGAGACCGCGTTAGGACCTCCCCTTGGAATTTCCGATTTATTCCCCGCTCAGAATGGCTGCAGCGCGTCATGGGTGGTTGCATAATCCGACATGTCCGCATCGGCGGATCTCACCAGCACATATTGCCTTCCCTCATCAACGACACTGGCGGGAATGTCCTTACTGATTATGGTGCATTCTCCAGAGTTCAACATATCCCTAAAGGCTCTCTGGTCACCGCTTTGCTTATAGCGTATCGCGCTTGAAAGCCGGTCATTGTCGCGGCATACGAGGGAACCTTTTTTGACGGAGTAGTTGTTGATGTAGTTCGTTCGGTCAGCATCTGAAATATATAGAGTCTTGGTCGAACGGGAAAGGACCATACCGTTATTTTCGATCTGAAGGGTGATCAGAAGTTCGGTGCTTGGTACAGGACCGAGCGGAACTGCATCCGGTCCGGCAAAAACCAAAGCTGCGGAATAGCCTATCACGCCCAGTACGCCCGGAGGACCGGGGTTAAATCTCGTTCCGCAATGATCTACCATTTGAATCGACCATTTCAGTTTAAGAGGACTGTCCGGATCTCTTGTCAGGCCAATACGATCATTCATAAGCTCAGAGGTCATATAGGTATGGAAAGCTCGTCCGAAGTCCGATCGGTCTGATTCCTGTATATAAAGAGTCGGTGGTAGAGTTCGCGAGGCAAAAAGGGGTAAAATCTGCTGTTCCGTCACTTCTTTTGCAAGCACATCCCAGTGATGCGCGGATTGCATTTTGTTTTGAATTGAAAATGGATAACTTCCTTGGCCCGGGACCTTTGCGCATGCACACAGAATAAGAACAGCAAGCAATAGCGCACTTCTTTGAAACCACATGATTTCCTCCTCAGCTGGTTCTAGACGAAATGCATTCTTGGCTTAACTTTTCTGAATGGGATTCAATTTCAGTGCTATATATGGCTCTGTTACAAATGTGATGCGCTTAGGATACAGTAGATTTTTCAGGAGTCAACGTTTTACTGTCAAAAATCAAGTGCAAATGATGTAAGTTACCGCAAACCAGTTCCTGAATGGCCGCAATTATGCTTCGCACTTTAATAGGAGAGGGGGTAATACCAAAATGGATAACAGGATTCAGACCGACTTGGTGAGATACTCTCCGGGAGGAAAGATTGAAATAGCGATGAACATACAGGTCCATGGGCCACGATCTGTCAAAGGAGATTAGATTCGATTCCCGAAATGATGCTCTTGATTGGGCTGATGAAAAAATCGAAGTTATGGAAAAAATATCGAGAGATTTATTCTCAAATCAGGCCCTCGTATTCACGAACGCGGAAGCTATTGGCCTGGTCAAACGGTATAAGGACGTGAGGCGGAGAATAGAAAATATTGTAATTCCCGACTAGAGATCCCGGCTTCAGACCGCTTAGCCTCTTTCTGTCTTTCAGGAGAGGAATTCCGAGGTTTGGGGGCATATGCCCCCAAAAAAGAGCCCGATTCGCTTTCGCGTTTCGGGCTACATAGTTGATTTTCTTGAATGGAGATGAAGGGATTCGAACCCTCGACCTCAGACTTGCGAAGCCTGCGCTCTCCCAACTGAGCTACATCCCCAGTGCTCGGAACATATACTCTCTTCTGCACTCCGTGTCAAGGAAGTGCCCGCGTTTTGAGCGGTTTGCCCAAGAGGGGAGTCCGTGGGCTTTGAAAGCCCGGACAAAGAATCTCAGAACAGCCTTTTCACCCAGACAAGGCTCAGGTGCGAATTGATGTCGTATTTGCAGAAGCGTTCTATTCCGCAGAAATCCCGAGATGTTTGTTTCAGGTCCAGAAGACGGTCGAAATCTCTCTCGATGACTATGTTGCAGAAATCTATGGGCACCGTTCGGACAAAGCTCAACTCCTCATCGTTCCAGAGCGTGCTGGCGATATCCCCGACGCCGTTCTCAAGGGTATCGCTCCCGCAAACCTTGTAGCAGGCGCCGCAGGTGCAGCGGTGGATGGAATCGAGGTCCGTAGGAATGGGCTGGCCGTTGTCGCAAAACGGACAGATTATGAAATGAACTCCCGTGGTCTTCGAGCCGTTTATCGTTTTCGCGAGTATGGACCCGAAAGGATTTTTCTTTTTTGTCTCTTCCATGAGTTCTGCCTGATACTCCGTTTCTGCGGCCTGAATCTTCAACTTCCATATATAAATCTTTGGCCTTGAAATCAAATGGGAAGTTTGACATAAAAATGTAATTTCAAACGCAATAAATGCCAAGTCAGAATAACTGGAAAGGGAAAATATTTTGGGCGAAATTCATACATTTTCCGATAAGGTAAAGTCAATCCTAAAAATACTGGATGAAACCTATCCGGACGCGAAGTGTTCGCTGGACTTTCAAAATCCGCTGCAACTCCTGATTGCCACAATACTTTCGGCCCAGTGCACGGATGAACGTGTAAACAAGGTGACGCCCGAGCTTTTCAAGAAATATCCGGCTGCGGCAGACTACGCAAAAGCCCCGATCGAGGAACTCGAACAGGCGATTAAATCGACGGGCTTTTATCATAACAAGGCTCTGGCCATCAAAGATTCGTGTACGATACTCGACAGGGAGTTTGCCGGAAAGATACCCGCGGACCTGCAGGAACTCGTAAAGCTTCCAGGCATCGGCAGAAAGACGGCCAATGTCGTTTTGGGTAACGCTTACGATATTCCCGGGATGGTAGTCGATACGCATGTTGCGCGCGTTTCCGAGAGGCTCGGACTTACACGCCGGAAGGACCGCGACAAGATTGAACAGGACTTGATGGAACAGATTCCGAAGGAAAGGTGGGTCAAGTTCGGTCACCAACTCATCTATCATGGAAGGAAGATCTGCATAGCGCGGAAACCGAAGTGCTCCATTTGCCCCCTGCGGCCCCATTGCGATTACGGACAGGATCCCTCGACGCCGAAAGCGTGAGATGGGTGCTTTATTGTCCTCTTGCGCAGGCGCGCCCGGATTCAAGAATCCGGGCGCGCCCTCAAAGAGGGTGTAGGACAATAGTGCCCCCGCTGGATCCCGGCTCAAATACACTGCCGGGATGACGTATGGAAAGGCTTCCCTAAAGTGCAGTCCACTGCTCACTGTTTACAGTTCACTGCTTTTAAATCAGCCACTGCCTGAAATCTTTGCTGTTTTTTGCGACGGTCCTGAGCATGCCCGATTCGCTCCCGTGCGTCCACTGGATTTCGACCTCCGCGTTCTCGGGCGCGTCGCTGTATGATGCTACCAGGCCGGCCGCAAGTTCCAGGTCGATTCGTTCGGAGGACGGAGCGAGCATGAGGCAGGTCGGGCCAAGGTGGCTGATGGAACGGAGCTGAATATCCTTGTCCCTGGAGTGCGAGGCCAGTTCGATGTTATCGCTTTCCTGCCTGCCCACCATACAAATCGTGCCTCCCGGCAGTATGAATGCACGGCCCCGCTTTATTATTTCAACGTCCTGAACGCCCGCTTCGGGGTGGATTCGAAGGAGTTGACGAAGGCGGTTCGAAAATCCTTCCTTTGTGAGCATGCAGCCCCCGCCGGGCTGGGGATAATCGGTTATTCCGTATTTTTGGGCAAGCTCCGCCTGGCGCTTTCTCGATCTACCCTGAATGTCGAGCAGACGGCTGCGATCGACCAGGCCTTCTTCTTCCACTGTTGTGGGAGGGAGGAGTTTTGCACTCAAGGGGCGCAGGATGCGTCCGAGATACCCGGAGAGTTTCTCCACGCTCCTCATGGAATCCCGGCGCTGGCTCATCGGACGCTGGCCGAGTACTTCTCCCGTGAACAGGAAGTCTGCGCCCTCCCGTTCCATTATTTTTCCGGCTTCCCTGAGCATAAGACCATGGCAGTCTATACACGGGTTCATATTGCTTCCGTACCCGTACCGCGGATTCTTGAGCATTTGCAGGTGCACTTCCGAGATATCGATCGACAGCAACTCTATACCGGTCTTTCTGCCGGCTTCCAGGCCCGGACCGGGGCCGAAGAAAGGCGTTACGAAACTGATGCCGACCAGATCGATATCCTGTTCCTGCAGGACCTTTACCGCCAGCATGCTGTCGAGGCCTCCCGACAGGAGGCCGATTCCTTTAGTTTTTCCGGCCATTTAAAATCCCTGAATATAAAGCGGGCAGGCCAAAGACCTGCCCGGAAATTTATCCCGCAATATCGGAGCTTCAGGATTATTTCTTTCCGACGATTTTATCCCAGCTCCCGCTTCTGAACCCCGCGAGATCCACGGTAGTATGGGCAAACCCAAGTTCCCCCAGGTGTCCGGATACTCTCAGCCTGATGTCGGGAGAGACAAGCAGATCGAAGTCGGTCGGAGCCGCTTCGATTCGGGCAAGATCATCGTGCACGCGTACCCTTATCTGAACGCATCCGAGTCTGACTAGGTAATCTTCGGCTTTTTCGATTTTGGCCAGAAGTTCCTTCGTCAGCCGCTTCCCATAAGGTACCCGTGTCGCCAGACACGACTGGGATGGTTTGTTCCAGATGGGTATCCCTGCATTGCGGCTCAGAAGGCGGATTTCGTCCTTATCGAACCCTGCCTTTGCGAGCGGGCTGATCACCCCCAGTTCGGCAAGTGCCTTCTTTCCGGGACGATACCCGGAATCCCCTGCGTGAGAACCGTCAGCGATCGTTCCGATCCCCAGCTCACGGGCGCGAGCCAGAATGCGACCGAAGACCTCCTGTTTGCAGAAATAGCAACGATCGACCGGGTTCTCCCGCACTTCGACCGAATCGAGCGGATCCACATCGAGGATTTCGAGCCGCAGTCCCAGCCAGTGAGCGGTGCGCAGGGCATTTTCATGTTCCCTGGCCGAAATAAAGGGACTGTTCGCATAAAACAGGGTTGTCGAGTCGCCGAGTTTATCTTTTGCGAACCACGCGAGAAATGTACTGTCGACGCCTCCGGAGAATGCAATCCCGATTCGTCCGAAAGCGGACAGTATACGCTCCAGTTCGCGGCACTTATTTCTGAGATTCATGTATTAAAAAACAACTGCCTTGATGCGGGCAGCCTTTCATTTCGTTTTGGTCTTCGACTTTTCCTCGCCGGTTTTCCTCTCGGGCCTCGGAACGGTCGGAAGCATCTTCTGGGGTTCGCCGAGCAGGAACTCACCATTTTGGATCCACTCTTTCAGTATGCCTGCGATCTCCTTTGCCTTGACATAGCTCGAAAGAGGCACTGTGGGCACTTCTTTTCCTTCGACCGTGATCGATCCGGACCTGAGTTGGGCGTAGTTCACCTCGCACAGGGGAGTCGGTGTCGTGAAGCTGTAATCTTTCACCTGGGTTACGATTTCCTCGTCCGAAATCCCGGTGAACATGGCCATTTCCTCATCCAGAATCGGGATGGGAATCCCAACGCCGACGGCCAGGGAGCACCCGTAACCGAGAATGCTTACGCCGCGGAGCCATTGCGGCAGCATTTCCTTCAGGTCGCCGATCAGCATGAGCGTACCCGCCGGGGTCCGGGTGGTCCCGTTGGCAAGGCGGGCAGCATCTGGGTTGTGCTGGGATCCGTGCCAGATCACATAGCCCTGCGCGCCTGCGAGAAATACGCGGGTGCCGAGTCCGAGGGTCCTGTAGTACGGGTCGTTTAGCAGAGGACTCAACTGGCCGGATGTGGAGTAATTCGCATTTCCCATACTAGGCTTGAGCGTGCCCATATAGGTATAGATGGTCTTCTTCGAAACGTTAATGGCACAATTATAGTTCTGGTATGCGTTCCTTGGATTGCAGAGAACGGCATAGGGCAGGTCTTTGAGAGTTACGCTCTTCTCGGCGTAGCGACTCGGATAGCAGTCGGTACCGTAGGCTTCGGCCCGAAGACGTATGGTCTTGCCGCTCACAAGGTCTTCAATGACATGGCCGCCGCCGTATTCGAACGCGCCCGGGTGAATCTTGTTGAGGGGATCGTCTGCAACGGGTTCGGTGGCGCCGATGTACGTATCGACCGCAGCCAGGCCGCCGTATGCGGGAACATCATTGAGCCAGACCTTGCTTGCTTTGATCGGCGGGTTCGTGTGGCCGAAATTGATGAAAGCACCCGAAGAGCACATGGGAGCAAAGGTTCCGGTAGTTACAACGTCCACCTCTTTGGCCGCACGTGCCGGTCCTTTTTTTCTGACGATGCCGACCATTTCTTCCGCCGTGACTACGACAGCCTGGCCCTTGCGGATTTTCTCGTTTATTTCCTGATATGTTTTTTCCACTGCTCCCATAATGCCGACGCATCCTTTTGTTAAGGGAAGGGGTAATACTATGATTCAAAAAACACCGCGGCCATAATAACCCCAAGCGGCAAGCTCAGGCAACCGAGGCGAAACGGGAATCAGCTCTTTTCACGAGTATCCACGGACGGGGCAGGGTGGTAAGCAACTGGCACCCGATCCTCGAAACAGGGGATGACTTTTCTGAACTCATCGATATCCCGCGAGTTGAGCACGCCCACGAGAGTCTGCTCTTCAGTTCCGGCCTCGGCCAGTATGGAACCCCATGGAGATACGATTGCGGACGAGCCTCCCCAGGCGATCCTTTCTTCTGTTCCGCATCCGTTGCATCCGACCAGAAACAGCTGATTTTCGATTGCCCGCGCCCGCAGTAGTACGTTCCAATGCTCAATGCGAATCAGCGGCCACATGGAGGAGACGCATATAAGTTCGGCCCCTTCCAGGGCCAGCTTTCGTGACAGTTCCGGAAAGCGGAGGTCGTAGCAGATCATGAGCCCGATTTTGCCGACGGAAGTCGGAAATACCGTTGCAGATTCGCCTTTCCCGAAATTCTTATGTTCGCTGTAGAGCGAGAAAAGATGTACTTTTCTGTATTTCCCGACAATCTCCCCGTTTGAATCGATCAGGTAACTTGTGTTGAAAATATTGCCGCCGTCGGCTTCGGGAAGACTTCCGGTTATGACGATGCCGGCAGCCTGCGCTATCCTTTGCAGTTTCTCCAGGATTTCCGGAGTCCTCTCAGCCATGGACGGGAGGACCGGGTAGGGGAAAGCGCATGACCACATCTCGGGAAGTACCGCAATTCGGCAATTCCTCTCAGCGAGTTCCGAGAGACCCCGTTCCGCTTTCGCCATATTCTTTTCGATATCGCCCGGCTTGATTGCGAACTGGACGCAGCCAGCAACCATATCCTGCATAATTAAGAACTCCGCTGCATTTTATTCTTGAACAATTTGCAATAAACAGTTTTTATTCGGGCTGTTTTGGAATCAGTCGTACATCCCATGGCTGCTCGCCCTGAGAATATTATCATGGAGAGGATCAAAAATGTCCGAACAAAAATTCGAAACACCGGAAAAACCGGCTCCTTCCGAACCGGCAAGAAATCCCTATATCATGAATTTCTGCAAAGTGCTGGTAGAAAAAAAAGGAGAAGGCCATACTCCGGAAGTATTGAAAAAGCTGCTGGACGATATGTACCGGCTGTATGAGGCAATGCTTGGCAGGAACATGGTAAATGCGTTGCCCGAAGATGTGCGGAAAGAATATCTCGCGATGGCCGAGGACCTTGCACATCTGAATTACGAAAAAATCGGCGAGGTTTTCGACAAAAACATTTCGAATTATCAGGAGATCATGAAGGATACGATGAAACAGTTCGCGGATATCTTCATGAAGAATCGGGAATTCAATCCCAAGGATTACCCCGTCGAGATCGAGCCGATCTGATTCAGATTACTTCGCTGTTGATCGCGCATGCGACCTACTGGAAACGCATGCGCGATTTTCCTCATAAAGTCTTTGAAGAGATTCTCAGGAACGGCTAGGCCGCTTTTTCTTCATGCGGGTGCATTTCGGTTATGTGTTCTTTCAACTGGTCCATCAGCCATTCCATTTCTCTTTCACGATTGTCTTTGATTTTCTGCCAGATCTCCTGGCAGGGCTTGCAGCCGGCGGAGTCCTTCATGTAGGTGCCGATCCGGTATATAGTCTTCGAGTCTTCGGCTATCACTTGGATCAGGTCGTAGTTTACATTTTTCAGCATTTGGTATTCCTCCTTATTTTCTGGTCTCCAGGCATTCTGCCGAAGCGGCTCCTGCACCGAGAGAAATAATTATTTCAACAACTTAACTAGAAGATAATGCTTTTCGCCCGGCATTCACCTCCCGATTTGGCCGATAGGTCGCGATCAATCCCTTGCCTGAGCGGGCACGAACTGTTACGCTTCTTCGCTGTGGATTTTACATTGGAAGGAGAGAAACAAATGCAGGAAGACAAAACCATCTGTCCCTATTGCAACCAGAAGATGAGCAAGTGGAAGACTCCGCCTCTTTCGACCTGGACCGCCGAATATTTTTATGTTTGTTTCAACGATGAGTGCTCCTATTACGTGAAGGGGTGGAAACACATGCAGGAAACTACCGATGTTGCCTGCTCATACAGGCACCGGTACGATCCGGATACGGGTTGCTGCGGTCCGCTTCCGGTATGGTCTCCGGATGCCGGCAAGGATGAGGTAATCGAGTAGCGCAAATTGAGTGTCGATGCGCGGCATGCGGGCTGGGAGGTCTTTCCCCTGGCGGATTCCAAGTCCCGCCGTGTTTCCCGGTACGAGGATGGTCGTATCGTATACTCTCATAAGTTGTAAGCCCCGGACGGAAATGCTGAAGAGAAGAAGGAACGGATTTCCTGTAAGATCCTGCTCTTATCTGCGGCATTCCCGTCCTCAACAGCGCCTTTTGGCGACACGGCCTTCAAGGGTAGTCGTTCTGTTGCCGGTCGGGGTACTTGAACACAGTCTCAATCGATTTAAAGACCAGGGAAAGATTTGCAGTCCATGAGCAATCCGACGGACAGACGATCGCGCACCAACATCGCTGCATTAATCATTCTGCTGGCAGGCTTGAGCAGTGCTGTTGTTATATACCTTACCGCGGCGAGCACTTCTGAAAACAGCCTCGTATCACAGTTCCGGAATTCAAAAAGATATAACCACGACCTCGAACTGATCGGCGGCAAGGCAAATGTGCTTGCGGATGAGTTCTACAGGTGGTTTGTGAGCCTGTGGCAGGGAGAAACCTTAGCCTTCACGATTGCATGCCTGACGATTGTCATCGCCGCAGGGGTCTATTTTGCCGGCTACCTGATTTGGCTCGATTCCGAGGACACTCCGGATGAGAAAGAAAAGAACGAAGCCGGGTTGAAGCTGTAACACCCGCCGAGGAAAATAAAATGGGGGCGATCCGTCCAACCGGATCGCCCCCATTTTATTTTCTAACCTGTGCATGAGCGAGGGGGGCGGCATCAGCCGACCCCCTTTTTCATCTGTTATGGTTGCGGTCTCACGACCATGCCATTTTCACGCTTACTTAACGGTGGAAGAGGTCATAGGGTTGCTCTTCACATCTTTCTTGTCGGCATCTTTGGCCTTGGTGTCGGTTTTTGCCTGAGTATGCGAATGTGTCTTGACCTCCGGCTTATTTACAGCCGGGGAGTTTTTCCCGTCCACGGCCGCACTGCTCGGGGTCTTGACGGTCTTTTCGCTCTTTACGTCGGCTGCAGACTTTGTCGCTGAACCCTTTTCATCCTTCGCTCCCACCTCGGGCTTGCTGGTGGAGGAGCCGGTCTTCATGTCCGGAGCGGGCTTGGCGGGAGCCGGTTCTGTTTTCGCTTCCACCCCTGCTTTTGCCGGAGCGGACTTGTCGGACTTCACGTCGACGGCCGGTTTGCCGGAAACAGGAGCGGTTGTCTTCACATCGACGCCGGGTTTGGCAACGGCTGCCGGTTCCGGCTTAACTTCGGTACCGGGTTTTAAAGGCAGCGCCTTGCTCTCTTTTGTATCTGCAGGCTTGGTCGTCGCCCCGGCCTTTTCATCGGCAGCAGGCTTTGCTGACTGGGCCTGTTGTGCTTTTACGTCGCTTCCCTGTTTGGAAGGAAGGTTCTTCTCATCCTTAACCGCCGGGTTGGGAGCAGGCAGTTTGTCGCCCTTCTGCTGCACCTGCATGGGGTTCGCCGGGGGCACGGGCTGAGTCTGCTGAGCGAAAGCCGAACCAAGGCCGAAAGTCATCGAAAGTACGCCGATACCCAATATGGAAGCCATCTTTTTCATTGTATTCTCCTTAGATTAAATAGAGGTAAATTCACTGTCTCTTACACTCGTTTTCGGTGTTGCCGGCTGTTCGATTCTGGCTACATCCTTGCCTCCCTCTCCATTTGCAGTCATTTTGGAGCAAGTTGCCTGGATTATCTCCGTGTTTCAAATCCGGAGATCTCGAGTCTCTCAGTTTCGGCCTATTTCGTTCACCCGAGATGACCTCATATATGGCAACAAGCGTGCCGAGTTTGTTCTGCTGCTGGTAAAATTTATAAGTCATTGAATATACTGGATAATATGTGAATCTAGGGACGGCTTCGACCTCTTTGGACCCATTCAGGAGGCTATGCGCAATCGGGAAATACAAAATTTTTCTCACTTGGCCTGTGCAAGTGCAAAAAATGTCTCACGCAAGCGGCAAGCGGAATTCGCCGTTCCTGTAAAGCCGCGCTGGATGAGATTAATGAAAAAAGGCACTATCTCTTTGTGTGCAAAAAAGTTTTCTGCTATCATCACTTTCAACAGCCCGAAGTTACTCCCAACGATCACAGGAGATACAATGGACTTCAAATCCTTCTTCGAAAGATGCCAGAATGAGAGCACTGTAAGCGATTTCGAGTCTTACCTTTCCTACTGCATTTTCGAGAAAGGCACAGGCGGTACCCAGTGCACTCTTGAGCGATATACGCTGATGCGGGACATGGCTTTCGATTGGCGCGAGGAAGATGCGGCGCGGTCCTTATACGAACTTGCCAAAGCTTCCGAGTGGAAAGAAGGTGAGTGGGAAGGGGCGTTGAAGTAAGACGCTCTGTCGGCAAGTCGGCCGGGTTCCGGATTGGACGTTCGGACTAAAATAAAAAACCCCCATCCTGAACGGATGGGGGCGGATTGTCTCTTTGGGTTTGCCTCGCTGTTAGGTCCTGAGGAATTCCTTTGTCAGTACATCCCACTCGAGGCTCGGCACGCTTCCTATTACGTCCTCGATGCTGCCGCCGTCAGCCATCGTGATTCCGACCTGGCTTACCATTCCCATCAGTTTCTGGTGCTCGGCTCCAATCCATTCGGTGGTCTGGTTGCCATAAAGGAGTTCCTTCAGATTCTTCTTTATTTCAACCGGCTCCAGGACCATCAGCCACCCGTCGTTGTAGGGTTCCGTCTTCACAAGCCCGGGGTCTTTCGATGCATTGTTGTTCACTGCGGCCACTATGCCCGAGATGGGTGAGAGTACGCCTGCTTCCTTGCCGCCGCGTTTGAATGCCGCGCCGATTTCGCTGAACTTGATCTCCTCACCGGTCAGGGGCAGATCGAACTTGTCGGCTTTTCCGAACACCCTGGTGCTGAAATCGTCCATTCCGATCCGGATCCGACCGCCGCTTTCAACTCTTGCCCAGCAATGTCCGAGGTGGAAGAAGTGTCCGTCGGGAACCCTGTATCCTTCGATTTCAGGAATATTCGAGAGTCGGAAGGGAAGTTGGAGTTCGAAACCGTCTTCGAGCATCTGGTCGAAAGCGCAGCTGCTGCATTCATAATCATATGGGCACAGGCGAATGGGGGCTCTTCCAGTCAGTGTGTGGCGGCACTTGCGGTCGAGGCCGTTTCTGTGTTTCATCTTCTCGCGCCATTCGACTATGTTGGCTTTCTTGCTGTCTCCAGGCAGACCGAGGCGCCTCGCTTCAGCATTTTTGTCCGCAGTCTCTTTCATGGCTTTGTCGAAAGCGCAAACATGGCAGTTGTAGTAGTTGGTGCAAAGTTTGTAATCGATAACTCCGGCTTCCATCCAGATGCATTTCTTCTCGGTGCCGGGTACTATGTTGAATCCCGCATTTTTGCTCGATTTCTTTTCCATGGCTTCCCCCTTTTCGATTTCTTTTATGTCTAGTCTGAATCTGTTTGCCGTTTGTTTCTTTCGCTTAAACGTAAGGGCAAAAGGCATGCCAGAGAGGTGCTAAAATATAAGTACTGGTAATTATTACTGTTATTAAAAATGGGCAGGGAGACCCCATTCTTGTCTGAACCGGAAGAGTGATGTAAAAAACCACACCTGTTTAAAGCTGAAGAAATTAAGGTGCTGAAATTATTATTGATATGTGAATTGATGTAAAATACCACACGTGGGATTTAATCAACAGTGATCGGTTGAATGGGTGGGGGGAATTTTGAAGAATACATGCCGGCAGATCTCTTGAGCCGAAAATCTATAGGAATGTGCGGGAACTGACCCGCCCAGACCTATAGATCGACTTTAGATCAACTTGATCTTCTGAAGGTATTTCTCGTACGAATCGTCTTTAGGACGAGCGACTTCCGCGGGAAATGACTTTTCCAGTTGAAGCGTGATCTGCGTCGCACTTCGCCATCTCTTCATGGGATCGCATTGGAGGCATTTCATAATCAGGTCGTTCAGGACTTCGGAAATCTCAGGCCTCCATACCTTCGGCGGTGACGGATACTGTTCACAGTGTTGGATCTCATATTCCGCGTAGGATGACGCTTTAAAGGGCGGAACTCCCGTCAGCATTTCATAGAAAAGTGACCCGAAAAGATAAATGTCCGTGAAGACGGGCGGCCTTTTCCGGGAGAGATATGGGCGGAATTGTTCCGGTGCCCTGTATGACAGATAAGGCAGAGGAAGGTTCTTTATACTGACTTTATCCGGAGCGGCACGCTCGATGTCTTTCCAGAGCCCTCCATTATAGATTTTGACGTGTGGCTTGTCTTTCCAGATGAGAACACGCGATGGACGAAGATCGAGATGAAACTGGTTCTGTACTTTTTCATCCTTTCCCATCTGGAGGTGAAGATCTCCCAGGGCTTCCAGTATCTGATACGCAAATCGGATCGCCTGCGGAAGCGGCATCACCTCGCCGGTTGCAAGAAAATCGTTGAGCGACAACGGCAGGTGCTCGCGTACGATAAAAAAGTAATTGTCTGAATGCGCCAGGTCGAAGATCTTCACCAAACGGCGGGATTCGACTATCTTCTGGCGTTCGGTCCAATCGGCAAGCTTCTCGGGTGACAGGCATTCGCCGAATTTTCCGGCCAGGTTTTGCCCCGCGAATTTCTCTCCGGTTTCCGAATCCGCCAGTTCGACCACCAGCGAACTGGATCCGATATGGAGGAAGTTGGTGATCTTGTACTTCCTGATCGTTTCGGCAACGGCCGGGATTCCCTCGGTTCTTGTCCAGGAGGTTACCGTCTGACCGAGAATGGAGCTTATTGAACTCGAGTCGAGCGAGGTAATTGATGACGTTATGACCTCGGGTTTATTGGCGGCAGGCTTCACCGGAGCACTGCTTTTAGCCTGGATTGCGGACTGGATGTCCTCTTTCTTCTGGGTGTGCGAGCATTTGGAGATCTTGACCAGTATCGTTTTTCTCATCTCCTCCGATATGCTTTCATCGGAGTAGACGATATTGTAGAACTGGATTGCGTCTTCCCATTTCTCCAAGCTGGAAGAGCAGTCGCCGCAATGCTCCCAGCACTTCAGAGCCTGATGTCCGAGTGAGGCAGCCATTCTGAACTGCTCGATGGCTTCCTCCCAGAATTGTCCGTCCAGCAGGGCAAGGCCGTAATTGAAAAGCTGGGCCGGGTCTGCTCCGACCGCACCGGCGGATGCGCATCCGCATTCTTCTATCTCGCCGCCCACGCTTTTGAAAATCGATTCGGCCTGGGTGCGTATTTCTTTTTTCTGGTCATCCGGGAGGTTGCAGGTGCCGATATCGGCTAATATCCCCTTGAGCATTTCCTGCAGGAGGAAGTTATCCAACCCCTGTTCGAGGCAGATTTGCGATTCAGCCAGGCGCCCCTGGAATTCTTGATACATATCTCCCGAACCCATCAAATCACTCCAATATGCTTTGCAAGAAAATCCCTTATTCCGGCATTTTCGTGTGTTTCGTGCTGGTATCGCTCATCCCAAAAGCGATGGGTTACGTCCCGAGACTGTGTCGCAGCCGACCGGGGTTGGCTGGTTTTCATCGACAACACGACACATTCTCTCTGCTCCACCCATCCTACGACCTTATCCTATTGTTTTCTTTCGTGATTTTCGTGCATTTCGTGGTAAAAAGTCTTTCTTTTATTGGTTGCGGCTCTGCTGCTCCAGGGATTTCGTATGTTTTTCGGCGGAAATGACAAGGCGGGCAGAAGCAAAAACGTCGTGCAGCAATTTTCCCGAAAGGCCGGATAGTGGGCACGATAAGACCTGTGCCCACCCTACCCGAGTTTCACGTTCGCTATCTTGCCCATAATGTCATTGCGTACGTTTTTCCCCTTCGCGAATCTCGTATCCTTCGTGGTTGAAGGTTTTCCATTCTATTTCCTGTCGTTCACAAGACGGCCTGGATCGAGCACCGGAGCGAAAGCGCCGGATTCGGTCTTGATACCGCGGCCGTACGGCGGTCGATTCTTAATTTTGCCGGAGATGAAACTGATGTCCTCGGCAAATATGATCTGGTGCCGTTCTCCGTTGCTTGCCAGAATTGCTGTAACCTTATCCGGAATGGTGTCGGGATCCCAGAAAGCCTGGCTGCACACTTCAAATTTATAGGATTTCAGTTCCTTGGCGGCTAAAGCTTTCCATTCGCCGATAACCCCGGACTTCAAGCTGCGAAACATCGGTTTGAAATCGGCAAGCGAAGCGTCCCCGCGTTTCTGGATGGCCAGTCTTTTCTTCTTTGAGAGCGGCAGCGTTTTTACAATGCTTCCGGCTGGAAGCGCAAACGGCTTTCCAGCGCAGGTGAAAAGGCAGAGATCGTCGCCGGTCTTTTCCGGAACAGGCTTTTCTTCAGCTTTTGCTGCCTCCGGTTTGGAAACCTGTACGGCTACGGCCTCAGCGGGACTGTCCGAAACGACCTGTGCGGGCTCGAACTTCGCTATCCAGGCGGCTTTTTCCGCCAGCTGGCCGACTTGGCCCTGCAGAGGCGCTGCAAAGCTTTCCAACCGGCATCTAATATCCTGGAGTCTTTCGACAACAGGCGACAGAGCGGGGGTCTTGTTAAGGGTTGCCTCAAAATGTCTGATGCGCTCCAACTGGGAATCTATTCCCGCAAAAGTGTCCGCCAGGGTCTTGGAGGCGGATGTCATCCAGGCAGCAAGTTCTTCGAAGGAAGCAATTGCGTCTCGTATGGCTTCTTGCCCGGCTGCCGTTTCCTGCGGTTCGGCGGCTTCGGATGGTGCCGCCTCAGGGGCTGGAACTTCGGCCGGTACAGGCTCGGGGGCGGAATCCTTCAGCGGTTCCGCCTTTGCGGCTCGGGCCTTCTCACGCAAATGCCTGAAGCGGTCGATCAGGTCGTTCAGACGATCCTTTTCTGCAGCCCCCGGTTGTCCCGGGATCGTGAGCATGTGAGCAAGGAGTCCCTGGGCATCCCTGACAAGCTCGATAATCTTTGTGTTTGCAGATTGCGGCTTTTTCTCAAGCCGAGA
>JAEZHY010000097.1 GCA_023416335.1 Pseudomonadota bacterium
CCAAATGTGCGATTTTACGCCATTCACTCGAGGTAGGAGCCGTATGAGGTAACTCCTCACGTACGGATCTGTGCGGGGGGTGCCGGGTAACCGGCATTCCTACCGTGACACTGAAAAAACGTAAGAAAATGAGGACAATAATGTTTCAGGCAAAGGAATCGAATCACCCGGACGCCGGCGACGGTCTCGAACGCGCAGACCTTTTCGCCGAACAGACGATCGTCGTCTCTCCGGAGCTTACGGCGAAACACTTCGGCAGCGGAACGGTTGACGTCTATGCCACACCCGCAATGATTTCACTCATGGAATCGGCTGCGTTGGCCGCCATCGAGCCGCGGTTGAAAGAAGGAGAAACGACGGTGGGGGTGTACATCGATGTCCGCCACCTGGCTGCAACGCCTGTGGGAGGAGAGGTAAAAGCACGCGCTGAAGTGACGGCGGTTGACGGTCGGAAGATCACGTTTTCGGTTCACGCCTGGGATGGACACGAGTTGATCGGGGAGGGCACGCACGTGCGCATGATCATCGACAGGGACCGCTTCATTCGGCGGGTCCGGTCCAAAACAGCGCCATAGCCGGGACTATGACGCGGTCCGTTCCCTGACGTCAATATTGTTGCTTTAAGGAAATACACCGCTGGTTCCCAAGGTCCGCCTTGGGAACCCCGCCCCGGCAGGCCGGATAGTATCCGGTACTAGTTGAGGCACGGTTTCCTGACCGTGCCGGCCGGGAGCCGTGAAAATGCTGCGGTCGGGAAACCGCGCCATAACCGGTTTCCTCAATAATACCCTTCGTGCGAAACCTTTCCCCGGAACAGGTAATAGGAAAACCCCGTATAGAACAAGACCAGCGGCAGGGTTATGGCTGTGCCGACGAGCAGGAAGGACTGGGAAGTGCCCGCCGCGGCCGCTTCTCTGAAAGTCACGGCAAACGGGACCATGTAGGGCCATACGCTTACGCCCAGGCCGAGGTAGCTTGTAAGAAAAACTCCGATGCTCAGGAAGAAAGGCCGATATTCCCTTCCCTTGTGCAGATCGGACCAGATCAGGAGAAAAAACACCGCGGTTGCCGCCGGAAGCGGGAGCAGGTAGAAAAAATTCGGGAGACTGAACCAGAGGCTTCTTACTCCCGCATTCATTAACGGCAGGCTGATGCTGATGATGGCCAGGAACAGGCCGACATAGCCGAGGACGTAGGAGGCGCATTTTCGTGCCCAGGCCTGGGTTTCTCCGTCGGTTTTCATCACGAGCCATACCGCCCCGAGCAGGGCATAGCCGAAGAGAAGTCCCACTCCGGTCATGAAGCTGTATGCGCTGAGCCAGTCGAATGGATGGCCGCCGAAGCTTCGCCCGTTTACCGTAATTCCTTTTACTATCGCCCCGATGATCATCCCCTGCATAAAAGTCGCCACAATAGACCCGAAGTGGAAGGCATAGTCCCAGACAGGACGGGATGTAAGGGCCTTGAACCGAAACTCGAATGCCACACCGCGAAAGATGAGTCCGAGAAGCATCAGGATCACCGGCATATAGAGCGCCGGCATCAGGATCGCGTAAGCCAGGGGAAAGGCAGCGAAAAGCCCTCCGCCGCTAAGTACCAGCCATGTTTCATTCCCGTCCCAGAACGGCGCGATGGAATTCATCATCCGGTCCCGCGACCCCTCCGATGGCGCGAAAGGAAACAGAATGCCGACTCCGAGGTCGAACCCGTCCAGCAGGACGTAGAGGAACAGCGCCGTGACGATCAGGCAGAACCAGACAAGGGGCAAATCGACGAAATTTTCGAAGCTAAACATGCTTTTCCCCTCCTTCCGAGCCAATCTCCGAAAGGAGCGGCGGCTTCTTCATCCCATGCTCGCCGAAAGTACGGGGCTCGGACTCCGGGCCTTTCCTGATCAGCTTGACAATATAGTAGCTCCCCGCACCGAATATGGCCGCGTAGGTCAGGACGAAGGCGGCCAGGGACATTCCGACCGCCGGATTCGGTACCGGGGAGACCGACTCGGCCGTTCGAATCACGCCCTGTACCAGGTATGGCTGCCTGCCGATCTCGGTCACGCACCACCCCGCGATAACGGCAATAAACCCTGCCGGGAACATGGCCATGCACCAGTAGCGAAACCAGCGGGCCTCAAACAGGCGCTTCCTGAAATAAAGCACCAGTGCGAACAGGCCCGTCAGGCTCATCAGGGTGCCGATCCCCACCATAAGGCGGAAGGACCAGAAAACCCAGAGCACCGGCGGACGATCCTCCCTGGGCCACTCCTTTAGTCCCTTGACCTCTCCGTTCCAGTCGTGCGTGAGAATCAGGCTCGAAGCTCCCGGGATCTCGATCGCATATTTCGTCCTCTCTTCAGCCTGGGACGGCCATCCGAAAAGGACCAGCGGCGCCTGTCGCCGGGTTTCCCACAACCCTTCTATCGCCGCGACCTTGGCCGGTTGGTGCAAAACAGTGTTCAGGCCGTGCTGGTCGCCAAAGAATATCTGGAGCGGGGCAACGAAGATCGCCATGATCATGGCCATCCCGAGCATCACGCGGGCCTGGCTCGTATGAGTTCCGCGCCACAGGTAATAAGCGCCCGTGCCGCCCGCAAAAAACGCCGTAGTCAGGTACGCGGCGGTGACCATGTGTACGAAACGGTAGGGAAAACTCGGGTTGAATATCACCTGAACCCAGTCGGTCGGATACAGCAGGCCGTTTTCCGCAACCCGAAACCCCTGAGGCGTTTGCATCCAGCTGTTCGCCGAAAGGATCCAGAACGCCGAAAAAAGAGTCCCGACAGCTACGATCAGGGTTGCCGCGAAATGAAGTTTCCCGCTTACGCGGTTCCAACCAAAGAGCATGATGCCGAGAAACGACGCCTCTAGGAAAAAAGCCGTCAGTACTTCATAGCCCAAAAGCGGTCCTAGTACGTTCGCGGTCCTGTCCGAAAAAACCGACCAGTTTGTCCCGAACTGGAAAGACATAACCACGCCCGACACCACCCCCATGCCGAACGTGACCGCAAATATCTTGACCCACATGCGGTAGACTTCCGCGTAGACGACGTTGTCCGTACTCAGCCAGCGCCATTCCAGCACCGCCAGCCAACTGGCCAGGCCAATCGTGAAACTGGGGAAAATAATGTGGAACGCAATAGTGAACGCAAACTGTATGCGTGAGAGCAAAACCGGATCGATGTTTTCAAACATTGCTTGAGTCCCCGGATTAGGTGTGAAGCCATTCGACTTCGACAAAATAAAACGCGTAAGTACGGTAAATCAAGGCCTTGGGAAGCTCTAAGATAATTGGGCACTCAAATTAATGAGTATAAAATTGAAAAAGAGTACTTTATGTATTTTCGAATACTCTTATTCATGGAATCGAGCGGTGCTCCCTCCACGCCCCGCGCCGTTCCGCAGCAACTGTGGCGGCAGACCCGGCAACGTGGTATAAGCAATGACAACACAAGGCCTGAGGACCGGCTCACATTCCGGTTTTCGCGGCAATCGTCCAACGGAAGCCGTGAGTTTGCACACCCGGGGAATAAATAGTCTTATGGAAGATTTATCCTGTAAGGTAATGGAGTTTTTTGAATTTCTGAGCAGCCAGAACATTGGGCAAATGGCAAATTTTCTGAAGGAAGATGCAAGTCTTTTCTTTCCGAAGACCCAGCCGTTGATCGGCAAAGAGACGATTCTCAGATTCTTCCGGATCCTTTTCCGCCAGTTTCCAGAACTTACATTTACTGTACGGAACATAATTGCCCAGGACGACAAAGTCGCAGCGCATTGGACAAACAGCGGGATGAACAGGAAACATGGGCCCTATGAGAACGAAGGGGTGACCCTTTTTTTCTTCGAGGGCGGGCTGGTTTCCCTTATGAGCGACTTCTTCAAAGACACTGAAAAATTCTGAAGGCCGGGCGGCCGATCTCCGGCCGATCGGGCCGGGTATCTTTTCACATGCCCGGTCACTGCGAAATCGACTTATCTGCATTAACCGGAGGCGGGAATGCTTTTTGAGCCTCCGCTTCTAAGGAATGGTTTGAATGAAACAGGTAAAATATGTCCTTGAGATTTATGAGCCGGGAAATGTTCTGGACAAGATGAAGACCATTGAAACCGCAAGCCCGATTCACATTTCGGCCGGAGACTTCATCGCGGCCGGCTCGTGGGAAGGTTTTCGCGTATCCGACCGATTTCAGGTCGTGGCGGTCGATCACGGCATATGGGAACTGGAAGATGTCGTCATCCACAAGCTGATGGTCTATACGAAAAGAATCGTGGCCGACACGGTCCGCCAGTTCTATGATGCAGTTTTCATGGTATAGCGCTGTTTTGCGCCTCTTACTGCGAGAACATATTTAACAGGAACGGCTCATGCTCAGGTTGAAATTATTTCTGGTCCTGCTTTGCCTCTTGGTGCCCAACACAATTCTTGCCTGGGAAGGCAAGGTGATTGCAGTCGTCGACGGGGACCTTCTGGCCGCTTCGCACGATGGAAGAGAGGAGAAGCTCCGGCTGTTTGGTGTAGATACTCCCGACGACCCGCAGGATTTCGGGAAGGAAGCGCGCGAGTTTACCTCGCGACTGGTACTCGGGAAAACAGTCGAGGTCGTGCCGGTTACCCTGGATAGCCATGGCAATACGGTTGCGGTTATCTCGGTTGGCGGAACCACTCTTAACCGGGAGCTTGTCGGAGCAGGTCTTGCCTGGGTTTACCGGGGAAATTGCACACGCCCCGAATGCAGAGAGTGGAAAGAAACTGAAATCGAAGCCAGGCAAAAGGGAACAGGGCTCTGGTTGGCAGCGAACCCCATACCTCCATGGGAATTCAGACGCTCCGGCAACAGCTTCCCCCCGACCGGCCAGGGTGAAATGACGGGGCGCCCGGGGATGAGCACCGAAACAGGAACCACAACTGTCTACCGTGGAGATATCGTCAGCCACCTCTATCACGCTCCGGGATGTCCTCAATATAAATGCAAAGGTTGCATAGTGGAGTTCAATGACAAAAGGAAGGCCGAGAACGCCGGCTATAAACCTTGTCCAACATGCAATCCATAGAGGTTTTTAGGGAAAATTGACGGAAAGCCCGGGGGCGACTTCGAAGCCGCAAAGTTGAAGGCAACTCTTTCGGAGATAGACTTTTCGTCCCACGATTTTGCTCCGGAGATTCGCGGTCGGATCGATCATCGCACCACAGTGTGATAATTGCCGGACAGCATTCGATCGATTCGATTCACGGCGACGCTCCAGGGTTGCCGGAACCAAAAAACATTTTACGACACGGATGGACACGGATAAACACGGATAAAAACAAGATGAGAAGTCTAAGCTCGTGCGGTAAATAGCCTGGCGACATCCTCCTCATCTTCCAGGGTCATTCATCGCAGTAGGCAGATGTTTGCCCTCCTCTTTTGAGGCGACAGCATGGAGAGAAGAAAATCCTTGTAGAGCCAGTCCCATTCACTTGCAGTGTACAAATAGCCCTGGTGGCTGCTCCAGCTGTAGAGGTCCGGGTGGGTCCGCAATGCCTGCCCGCGCGGGATTTCTGTGAATATAGCAGACCAACCGCAGCAGGCAGGAGTCTCAGCAACCACTACGGCTTCGAAGCGGCCTCGATAACGTGATATCCCACACCGGGGAATTCTATTCGTAACGGTCTGTATAAATACCATGTCAGTAGAAAATGGCTCACACGGAGGCGTGACCCCAATTTTTGCTCATGCCGGAATGGTCCGGTGTGGTTTCCACCATTGAATGCCCTTCAGGCAAATGCGAAAGTCAAAATTCCTCAATCGTATTTACAGCATCCCGGTCTCTAGAAAACTCAATACAGTGGCAAGGAATGGTGACATTGCTGGAGTCACTTCGGATTTGCAGAAGTTGCAATAATGCAGGGAAACCTACAGCCGGAAGAGAAAACGTATAGTATTAAGCAGCTACCGGTTGACTCCCCTGATATGTCCGCGTATTCTGCTGGCACTATTTTCATGTTTCCTAGGTAACTGGCCCGTTTTAGAGATGTGGGTTGTCCGATCCTGACTGTCCTCTATAGGGGAATTCAACAAATGACGATCGACGCAAAGACATTCCCATTGCGGCAATCCCTCCCGGAACAAGCATGTTCTCAGCCACTCAGACGGGACACTAGAGACTTCACCTCGGTCTCCGAAGCTAAGCGGCCGATTGTGTGAGGCATTGCGAATCGAGATCGGCCAATGGGTCTACAGCTTCTTACATGTGCTCAAATCCGCGAATTGGCGTCTTGCTACGCGTTCAATTGTACATTCTTATGCTTGAGGAGATCTATGCAAGTCGTAGGAATTGGAAACACAACCTATATATTGCTCAGTGGCCTTGAGGTTTATACAGATATCGAGCTTTACGAAAATGTTAAACTATTGATGGCGGATACGTCTCACCTTGATTTTTCGACTGCAATATCCACATGCACCAGTCCTGACGATATCGCCGTTGTAGCTGCATTCATTCCGCGTATCACAGCTCAATTTAAGATTTCGGCGCCTACACCCAAAGAACTAGCAATTATCGCTTGGAACTCCTCTTGGGATGCACTTATTCTCAGTGCAATTTTCCACACCGAAGTAGGCTTCAACCTCCAGTCTGACACAGAGGCCAGCTTAATCTCGGCAAAGAGTCATCTTCGAGCAACAAACTATCATATGCATGGCTTAACTAAGGATTCACCGTATAAGCTAAATGCTGATGACGTAATGTGGATTACTGAACACTTTCACGACGCAAGGCAACTTCTAGACAACGACAAATTTCAAACTGCCGTTCACTGCTTAGCTTCTTACCGTTGGCATACTACACCAAGAATCAGAATGGCAGTTCTTTGGGCGGGTATAGAGGGCATATTTGGGGCAAGCTCAGAAATTCGATTTCGAATTAGCCTTTATATTGCGCGTTTTCTGCATCCCTTTGATGCCGATTCACGTAAGGCCAAGTTTGAGGCAGTAAAAAAGCTTTATAACTCACGATCGTCCGCTGTGCATGGTTCAAAGATCAAAGGTGATCTAGCACAATCGGTTGAGGACTCTGCTGAACTGTTGAAGAATCTCATTCGGCAGAGCATCATAAATAAAGGAATTCCAAAAGAAGATGAACTCGTTCCCTAACCCAAAGCATAACAAAGCGCTGCTGCCGGACAAGTTTTCGTTGCGCTCCAAATTTCCCGCAGAGCCCGGCGTTAGGCCAACTGGAATAGTGTGGAGTTTATGAGATATCTTAAACACCTACCTAAACCGCTAGTCGAAGATCTTCTTGCTGGCCGGTGGCTTCCCATAGTGGGAGCGGGGTTTTCACGCAATGCGAGAGTGCCAAGGGACAAAAACATGCCCTTGTAGAATGACCTCGGCAAAGCTCTGGCAGACGATCTAACCGAATATCCATACAGCAGCGCCCTTGATGCCTCGATCTCTTCTTCAGCAGAAAGACCACGGATGTCTTCCTCCGAATAGATTCCTTTTCTGCTCCCTCCATCCGTGTCCATTTGTGTGTCCATCCGTGTCGTAAATACTGCGCTCTCTTCGGACCGCCCGGTACCAGCCGGCAGTTCCCTCGCGGCTGAGGCTTTTTCCGCGCGCCTTGACCATTTCGGAGGCTTCTCTCATGGCGAGCGTCCCGGAATCGAGACCGTCCACAATTTCGTCCTGCAGATCTTCCGGAAGGGCCAGAAAAGCAAACCTCGGCTTCTTTTGCGCTGAGAGGATCAATTCCCGATGATTCATTTCCGTAACTCCCAAATTGTTTCACGCGAAGGCGCGAACGCCGCGAAGAAGAGGATGCTGGAGGGGAGGAGGGATCCTGTCCGGACTCTTCACACTTCACTTGCGAGAGACATAGCACGAACGATTTTCAGGTAGGGAAAAACTAGTCGAGACCGATCGAGGGAAGTTAAGAAATGTAACTCATGCCTGGAGGTTGGCTGAGATTATCATTTTTAGAGATAGGTAAAGTTTCAGCGGACGCTGGATAAACAGCGCGTGCCTGACCTGTCAAGAGTGTAGGTTGCCCCTTCTCTTTTTGTCATAAACGGAACAGTTTTCTTGCTTCCTTATCCTTGGCCAATCCCAGCTTCGGCAACCACGGACGCAGATTTATGAGCACCCGTCTATTTTTTAGCTCGTCAGCAACCTGTCGCAAATGCTCAGTCGTTGAATGTTGCGTCTTATATCCGAAGCGGTTTATGAAACACATCAGAAGCAAATGAAGTATTACGACCCGGTCCACGGGTTGACAAAAAATGAGTCACGCCTGAGGCAGTGCGCCTGCAACGGCCAAGCCCTTTCGGATACAACATGCCAGATCTGACGAAAGTCAGGGTCGTCAAGGCTGTACCCAACGAAAACAGCGGTGCGCATGATCAGTAGGTTTGCAAGGTAGGTAGCCAGCAAGGGATAAGTTGTCAGAAAACCGTCATAGTCAGCCTCAGTAATTATAAGTCGGTTCGGGTGATTGACGTCCCCATGTAGTTTGAGCAGCGTAACGATTGGCTCCTTTGGGTTAGGTGAACGAGATCCGATCGACAATTGATTTTCATCAACGACCGGCCTGCATCCACGAGCCACAGCGGAGTACTGCCTTTCCAAGAGGAAATCAAAATTCGTCGTGCATACAATATCGAAAGGGACCGAACAGAAGGCCCGGTGAGCTTCGCTAGGCTGAGATTCTTCAAGGAGGAGCATCTCGGACAAGCACTCGATGAGCTTGGGACGCCCATACTCATGTTTGTATGCAGATGTTTGAAGTCAGTTAAAAGCAGAAGGTGCTGCGGAATTACTTCTTTCCGTGATGCTTTAGACTTCGCATCCTGTTTTATCCGTGTCCATCTGTGTCCATCCGTGTCAAAAGGCAGTGGCCGGGCCGGCTTGCTTATCCGGTGCTTTTGCCG
Source organism: Pseudomonadota bacterium (assembly GCA_023416335.1). Next base: position 8,905 of record JAEZHY010000097.1, read on the forward strand.
ATAGGAAGAAGCCGGCACCGGCAGTTCCTTCCCGCATTTTGCGAAAAAGCGTTTGCGGGTCCCTCGATGCTCATCAGGGCCGAGGGACTTTCGTCGGGGCAACTGTGATATGGTTCAACATGCTCTAATACTAAATAGTGCTTTCAAGTTGATATTTAATTCCCTGCCGAGGTGGAAGAGGTTAGCCCCCGACCGGGCACCAGCACCAGATTTCGGCCCTCTTGGGCCGATCGCTCGGTGCTTGCTGTGTCTGCCCCGGTGCCTTTGCGGGGCGCCACAGTAAGCGCCAAGTAAGCCGCAGAGCGGCGCAGGGGGTGTGGGGGCCGCCGGTCCCCACGCTATTTGGATCCTTCTTATGAAACTTCAATCCGGAACCGGGTTATGGCGTGTTCTTCCGACGGCGACTTTTTCGGTTTCAGCCCGGCACGGTCAGGAAACCGTGCCTAAACTCAACGGGGCTTTCCTCAAAAGCGAAGTTTCATCCTGTTCAAACCGCATTCGGGAATGCGGCGGCTCCGCTTGAACGCAACTCCGTATAACAAACTTTTCGCAAATATCGAAATTAGTATATCTTATACCCGACACTCGAAGGGAGATAATCCGGAGAGGCCAACGGCATTAAAGAAGTGCGCTCTGGTTGTTGTACTTTCAAATAAACATATAGTGGACGATGGGGCTACACGGCATTCACTGGGGATAAATAAACCGATGAAGAAGGCTCTCTACATTTTCATTTCAATCCTTTGGCTGGTTGGAGGCTGCACGAAGCAGGACAGCTCGAGAATGGCAACGATTGACGATGTAGCGAATAAAAGGATAGGGGTCTATACCGGTACGATCTATGACAGGTTTGCCGCGGAGCGTTTTCCCTCCGCCGAAGTGCTGCGCTACAACAACCCGGCCGACTTCACCCTTGCTCTAAAAAACGGCAAGATCGATGTGGTAATAACGAACTTGTATCAGGCTAAAGTCTTGCTCCAAAACAATCCCGATATCGGCATCCTGACCGATGACGTCTTGAATTTTCCGATCGGCATCGGTTTCAACAAGGATAATCCGTCCCTGCGGGAGAAATTCAATGCTTTCCTTAAAACCATCAAAGCAGATGGCTCCTATGACGTTATGTACAATAGATGGTTTTCCGGTGACCCCGAAACGGTCAAGATGCCGCAGTTCGATCCGGTCTCCAACGGAGAAAGGCGGATCTTGGGGGTTGCAATTGGGGACTTACCCAGCGCTGGATTTGTCAACGGAGAGTATGTCGGCTTCGATATTGAGATGCTCAAAACGTTTGTTCAAAAAGAGAATATCCATTTGGACATCATCTCCCTGGAGTTCGGGGCTCTGATTGCTTCGCTGAAATCAGGCAAAGTGGATGCGATTGCCGATTGCATCGCGATTACCGAGGAAAGGCAGAAACAGGTCGATTTCTCAGACCCTTATATGGAAGACAAGTCGGCCATTATTGCCCTTAAAAAGAACATCGCCGGCATGGAGTCTTCAAAGGGAACGGCAGAGCATTCCTTTATCGGGAGCGTCTCGGAAGGCTTCTACAATAATATCCTCCATGAGGACCGGTATCTGATCATATTCAGCGGATTGAAGGTCACTATCTTTATATCGATTTTCTCCGTAGGCCTGGGTACGTTGTTCGGTGCATTGGTCTGCTTCATGAGAATGTCGCAGTATAAAATATTAAAGCAATTTGCCAAATTGTATATTTCCATCGTGCGCGGAATCCCCCTCCTGGTTCTCCTGATGCTCATCTACTACGTTGCATTTGCCAAATCGGACATCTCACCCGTTCTTGTCGCTGTGCTTGCTTTTGCCATCAATTTCGGGGCCTATGTATCCGAGATGTTCCGAGCGGCCATTGAAAGCATCGACAAAGGGCAAACCGAGGCGGGAATTGCGGGAGGATTCAGCAGGAGCCAAACCTTCGCTTATATCGTGATGCCTCAGGCTGCCAGGCAGGTATTACCGGTCTATAAGGGGGAGCTGATCTCTTTGGTCAAAATGACCTCCATAGTGGGCTATATCGCTGTTCAGGATCTTACGAAGGCAAGCGATATCATCCGCAGCCGTACCTTTGACGCTTTCTTTCCGCTCATCATGACGGCCGTGCTCTACTTCGGCATTTCGTGGCTGCTCTTATACTTTCTTGGAATGGTCGAACAATCGGTCGATCCCAAAATGCAAAAGCGTGGGACAAGGAAAAAGACCCTGCCCTGGACGACCGCGGCAGGGGCGGTCCTGGTACTGGCCGCCGTATTTGCCTTCATCCCATCTGATGGCCCGAATAAATACCCGACCGGCACGAGCGCCAATGGACAGATAACCGGCTTGTCCGACCTGGACGGAAAGCGCATATGTGTGATCACCGGAACAACGGGTGACTTCGTGGTGCGGGAAAAATACAAATCGGCCCAGGTTCTCGACATGCTCTACCCTGCCGATGGGGCGCTGGCAGTAAAGACCCACAAAGCCGATGCATTCGTATTCGACAAATGCACTCTGCAATACCTTGCTGCCAGGAACGAAAACGACTTCGAATTGATCCCCGAAAAACTGGCGAATACCGATATTGCCATCCCAATGCGCCTCAGCGACAAAGCACTCCACCAAACCATCAACTCCGCACTGCTCCGGCTCAAAAACGATGGAACCCTGGACAACATGTACAAGCGATGGTTTGTAGAACAAAAAACCGAAATGCCCCAAATCGAGTTGGACGGAAGAAATGGTACTCTGAAAATGGGTACGTCTTCTCTGGCCGAGCCTTTCGCCTTTCTCTCCAACGGACGAATAATCGGCCACGATATCGAGCTGGCATACAGGATAGCCGAAATAGCGGGCGTCAAACTGGCGATCAGCGATATGTCCTACGATGCGATGGTTACGGCGCTGCATGCTGGACAAATCGATTTTGCCATCGGGAATTTTTATAAACTCGAAGAGCGAATGAAGGCTGTCGAGTTTTCGATCCCGTACCTGCAAAACGATATATCCGTCCTGATAAGGAGGCCGAAATAATGATCAAAGTCGAGCACCTTTCAAAACGGTTCGGCGAACACTGGGTATTGAAAGACATCAATGCCGAAATCAGCAAAGGCGAAGTGGTGTCCATCATCGGTCCTTCCGGGACAGGGAAGAGCACTTTCTTGCGCTGCCTCAACCTTCTCGAGACACCCAGCGGCGGCAGGATTGAAATCGATGGGGTCGATATTCTGGAAAAGAAGGTGAACAAACCCAAGCTGCGTCAAAAAATGGGAATGGTCTTTCAGGCGTTCAACTTATACGCGCATCTGACCGTACTGGAGAATTTGACGATCGGACCGGTCAAGCTGCTCGGCAAAACACGGAATGCTGCCGAAGCCGAGGCTCGCGAGCTTCTCAGAGCAGTCGGTCTTTCGGAAAAGGCCGGAAGTTTTCCCGATGAACTCTCCGGCGGGCAAAAGCAACGGGTTGCCATCGCCAGATGCCTGGCCATGGCTCCTCAGATCATTCTATTCGATGAACCCACTTCAGCTCTCGATCCAACCATGGTCGGCGAAGTGCTGGGAGTGATTCGTCGCCTTGCCAAAGACGGCATGACCATGGCGATTGTCACCCACGAGATGGACTTTGCCAAAAGCGTCTCGACCAAAGTCTTTTACATGGATGAAGGGATTATCTACGAGACGGGCAGCCCGGATGAGATTTTCGAAAATCCCGGAAAGGAAAAGACTCGGAACTTTATCCAAAGGATTCGGACATTCAAGGAGAGCATCCAAACCAAAGATTTTGACCTGTTCAAGCTCAATGCCGGCATTGAACTGTTCTGCACAAAGCACACTGTGGACAAGGGAATTGTAAACAGTATTCTTCTGGTGGTTGAGGAAATGATCGTCCAGATGCTGCTGCCGATCTCCCAGGACAAACCGGAAATCGGTTTTACGTTGGAATATTCTGAAAAAAGAGGTGAGTTCCGGCTGATTTTCGACTACCGGGGAGCAGAAAACAATCTCCTGATTTCTTCAGACCCGGATAATTTACCCTTACGGCTGGTAAAAGGGATGGCTAAGGAAAGCCGGCATTCTTTCAGTAACGGAGGAAATCGAATCACGATCACGATTTGACATTTGCTGCCGCGCGGCTTCTTTCTTACTGATTTTGGCCGCCGGCACGGAGCAAATCCGTAATCTTAAGTCTCGGTCAGGCCGACACTCTTGGGCGAGTTCCCGACGCGATTTGTGGCGGCTCATCACTAATACGGAATTGCGTTCAAGTTTCTGCCGATTAACACACATCTACGTCATTCCGGCGAAAGCCGGAATCCAGTCGGTTAAAAGCATCTGGATCCCGGCTTTCGCCGGGATGACGGTTTTGGTTCTCTATCATCTTGAACGCAAACTGGTAAAGACCCGCTCGGCCAATGGCCATGTTCCGGACCCGGATACCGTCCATTAAGCCGGCGTGACGGTGAATCCGTTGAACGTGAAAGGCTCGTCAGGTTTGCGGGTGAAATCGAGGTAGTAATCGTTTCGTTTGTCGCTCCACCTTATATAATACGTGTTTCTGTCTACATTTGTAGGTTTGGTCTTTGCTATTTTCTCTTTGATCATCGGGGTAAACATGGAGTCGTAGTTTTTCAGAAAAGCCGCTTTGTCCTTGACCTTTCCAATGGCGTCATTCCCTTCCCAGGAAAATCTGTTGAAATTAGTAAGGCTCGCCACTTTTTCCTTATCGCCGTCTGCGACAGCTTTCTGGAAGGCAGCAAAAAACACGCTGAATTCGTCTTCTCTTTGCGCCTGGGCGGCAGAATCCGCTATCCAGGTAGTGCAAATCGTTAAAACCAATAAAACCGCAAAAATAACAGCTCTCTTCATCATCGCGCTAAACCCCGTTTCAGTCATTTTGCCCGCGGCACCTTCCGGCGAGTTTGGGATGCGGAATCCGTTTCCCCTGCTGTAATGCCACGGACTATATAACAAAAGAGTGCAGGCCGGGCAAAATATCCCTGTGCGCCCGGCAAAAAAGATATTTACGACACGGATGGACACAAATGGACACGGATGGAGGGAGCAGAGCCGCAACCAAAATACGAAAGACAAAAGCTCACAACCACGAAATACACGAAAATCACGAAAGAAAACAACAGGATAAGGTCGTAGGATGGGTGGAGCGGAGAGACTGTGTCGTGTTGTCGATGAAAACCAGCCCAACCCCGGTCGGTTACGACACAGTCTCGCAGCGTAACCCATCGTTCTTGGGTGAGCGCTACGAGTACGAAACACACGAAAGTCCGTTCGGTTCTCCTCAGTTTCACATACATCTAAGAGGTTGATGTCAAACGATTTACAGAACCGGCAACATGAAAATCTTGCTCAAAAACAAGAAAATGACGGATAGTAGTACGGATGGAGGGAGCAGAAAAGGAATCTATTCGGAGGAAGACATCCGTGGTCTTTCTGCTGGAGAAGAGATCCCTTTTGAGGTCGGTTAAAAGCAGAAGGTGCTGCGGAATTACTTCTTCCCGTGATGCTTTAGACTTCGCATCCTGTTTTATCCGTGTCCATCTGTGTCTATCCGTGGCAAAAGGCAGTGGGCTGCGTGACGAGCGGCCCTGCGTGCTTTGACAGCCCCGGCTTTTTGAATGGCTCCCCCAAACAGGAGCAGTTTTTCCGTTAAAGTAGTCTTGCCGGCGTCGGGATGACTGATGATCCCAAAGGTCCTGCGCCGTTTGATTTCTTTGTGATTGGGTTGAATCATTTGGTCTCTATCCGGGAAACGTCTAATATTTAGCAGCTAAGAGGGCCCGTATTTTGGTGTTCCACGGTCAGGAGATGGCCGCAGTGCCTTTACCGCACGCCTCCTCGATCCATTTGGGCGTTCGGGCTTTGGATCTTCAATCTTCGGGCCTGCCTGGGAGTGTTTTTTACCTGATCCGGCTTTTCGACCTGCACCGGGATTGGGACTATTCGTAGTGCTCCAGAATTTGCCAGGCGCATAATTGCCTCCCTGACGCCGATTTGGACCGTTTCCACTCATGAAAATCGGTTCGGCCTTTATCGATGGGTCAGGCTCATATCCCTCGATTATTTCCTGGGGGACAGTGCGCTTAATCAGGCGTTCTATGCCTTTTAACATGTCGTGTTCATCGATACAGACGAGCGATATCGCGATTCCCTCGCGCTTGGCACGTCCGGTACGGCCGATACGGTGCACGTAATCTTCGGGCACGTTGGGCAAATCGAAATTTACCACGTGCGGCAAGTCTTCGATGTCGAGTCCCCGCGCCGCAATATCGGTAGCCACCAACACCCGGACATCGCCGTGCTTGAAGTCCGCCAGAGCCCGTGTCCGGTTTGCCTGGCTCTTGTTGCCGTGTATGGCCGCCGCACTAATTCCGTCCTGCCCAAGTTGCTTTGTCAGTTTGTTCGCGCCATGCTTGGTGCGGGTGAATACAAGCACCTGCCGCCATTTTTGAGACCTGATGAGAAAAGAGAGCAGTTCGCGCTTACGGGTGCGATCCACGGGATGGATCAATTGTTTGATCGTCTCCGATGCGGTGTTCCGGTTGGCAACCTCGATCAGCTCCGGAGATTTCAACAAGTCGTCGGCCAGTTTTTTGATATCATTGGAAAAGGTGGCAAAGAACAGCAGATTTTGCCGCCGTACGGGAAGGAGAGTCAGTATCCTGCTGATTTCCTTCATAAATCCCATGTCCAGCATACGGTCCGCTTCGTCAAGGACCAATATCTCGACTTTCGAAAGATCCAGGGTCCGCTGTTGCACATGGTCGAGCAAACGCCCGGGGGTAGCCACGAGAACGTCGACGCCCCGCCGGAGTTGGCCTATCTGCGGATTGATCCCGACCCCCCCGAAGACAACCGCAGACTTCAGAGGAAGATATTTGCCGTAGGCAGCCACATTCTCTTCGACCTGAGCGGCAAGTTCACGCGTCGGGGTAAGTATCAGGGCACGGATGCTGTTCTTTGATTTTATGACAGTGCGTCTACTTAAGAGCTGCAAAAGAGGGAGAGCGAAACCGGCTGTTTTGCCCGTGCCGGTTTGAGCACCGGCCAGAACGTCCTTTCCTGAAAGAATGATCGGGATTGCCCGGCTTTGAACTGGTGTTGGCTTGCTGTAGCCCTGGTCGGCAACGGCACGGAGTAAATCGGCTGAAAGGCCGAGTTTTGTAAATGACATACTTAAGGGGTGCTCCTGGTATTAAATAAGCCCGCACTTCCGGCGCGGAATCATTGCTGAAAGTTTAAGAGGATACGTCTACGATGTCTGCCGATCATCGCCTCGAGGCGTTTTTCCTATCTGACGCCCCGCGATCCAAATGGTGTGACGGGCCCCTCCGCGGGTACCGCGCGCCCGCATATGAAGCTCCTCCACCTTGAAACCGGTCTTTCGCATACAATCGCTGAATGCCTGATCGGGTCCTGCCGACCACACGGCCAGTACGCCTCCGGGCCGCAGCGCGGCGAAGGTCGATTGCAAGCCTGCTCGGCCGTAGAGCCAGTCATTCCCTTTCCTGGTCAATCCTTTGGGACCGTTGTCGACGTCGAGCAGGACGGCATCCCAGGCACGCTGCTCCGCGCGCAAAATCACGACAACATCGACCTCGCGAACGGTTACCCGGTGGTCCCTTAGCGGATGACCGGCAAGGTCTCCCAGGGGACCGCGGTTCCACGCCACCACTTCCGGTATCAACTCGGCCACGACCACCTCGGCTTCAGCGTCCAGCGCCTGCAGAGCGGCCCTGAGAGTGTGCCCCATACCCAGTCCGCCGATGAGAACCCGTGGTCGTGGATGATCCGCGATCCTTGCACAGGCAAGCGCCCCAAGGGCTTCTTCTGACCCGTGCACACGGCTATTCATGAGTTCACGGCCACCGATCTTGATCGAGAATTCAGCTTCCCGACGGTATAGTCTGAGTTCTCCAGCATCGCCGGGCCCCGGCGCAATGTCGACCAACACCCAGGGTTTCATGAGCATCCGCGCGAACTATGGCGCCTGGGGCCGCGTTCCATTTTAAAGGTTCGACCCGGCAGGAAATGAGTACATCTCAAGGTCGGCACTCGAAACCCCTCATAGAGCGAGGGCGTAATTGCCCTTGCACAGCTCATTCCTGTATCCGGCGACATCCTCATTGTTCATGTATTCTTCAAATCCCATCGCCCGATCGATAATTCCGCCAGGAGTAATTTCGACAATCCTGTTCGCCACCGTGTCGATGAATTCATGGTCCTGGGAGGAAAACAGCACCACCTCCGGAAAGGCGGTTAATCCGTTGTTCAGGGCGGTAATTGATTCCAGGTCCAGGTGATTGGTAGGCTCATCCATGATTAGGGCATTGGCGCCGGTCAGCATCATTTTGGAGAGCATACACCGGACGCGCTCTCCTCCCGAAAGAACATTGGCCTTTTTCATAGCTTCATCCCCGGAAAAGAGCATCCTGCCGAGAAACCCTCTGGTGAAGCGCTCTCCTTCAGTGGGAGGAGAAAACTGCCCCAGCCACTCGATAAGGTTCAGGTCGTTATCGAAATAGGCGCTGTTTTCCTTGGGGAAATAGGAAGTGGTGATGGTGACGCCCCAACGGAAACTGCCGCTGTCCGGCTCAAGTTCTCCTGCCAGAATTTGGAACAGCGTCGTCTTGGCCAGGCTGTTGCCGCCAACAAAAGCAATCTTGTCCCCCTTGTGCACCGTAAGGGTAAGATCGTTCAGCACGGGCATTCCATCCACGGCTTTGGACAGGCCGGTCATCTCCAGAATAACGTCGCCGCAGGGCCGCTCGGGCTTAAAGACGACGTGCGGATACTTTCTTGAAGAGACGGGCATATCGTCCAGCGTCAGCTTTTCCAGCAGTTTCTTGCGTGAAGTGGCTTGCTTCGCCTTGGAGGCATTGGAACTGAAACGCTGGATGAATTCCTTCAACTGGTTGGCTTTGTCGGTGATTTTACGGGCCTCATCCTGCTTTTGTTTGAAATGCATCTGGCTCGCCTGGTACCAGAAATCGTAATTGCCGACGTATAGCTGTATCTTTCCAAAATCGATGTCCGCCACATGAGTGCATACCTGATTGAGAAAATGTCGGTCGTGGGAAACAACGATAACCGTGTTGGGAAAGCGGAAGAGATACTCCTCGAGCCAGGTTATCGACTTCAGATCAAGGTGATTTGTCGGCTCATCGAGCAACAGCACATCCGGGTTGCCGAACAGCGCCTGGGCGAGCAGCACCCGCACTTTTTCGCCGGCCTCCAGATCCTTCATCTTTTTAGAGCGCAACTCCTCGGGTATCCCGAGGCCATTGAGAAGCACCCCCGCCTCGGACTCCGCCTCATAGCCGTTCATTTCGGCGAACTCACCCTCCAGTTCCGCCGAGCGAAGGCCATCCTCCTCGGAAAAATCGGCCTTCGCGTAGATCGCTTCCCGTTCGGCCATTATTTCGTACAGGCGTGCATGTCCCATTATGACCGTGTTGAAAACTGTTTCCTCATCGAATGCGAACTGATCCTGGCTGAGAACCGCCACGCGCTCCCTGGGGCCAACGATGATTTCACCCTTATCGGGTTCCATCTCGCCGGAAAGGATTTTAAGAAAGGTGGATTTGCCGGAGCCGTTTGCGCCAATGAGCCCATAGCAGTTGCCCGGTGTGAATTTTATATTAACGTCTTTGAAAATGACCCTCTTGCCGAATGAGAGGGCCACGTTTGATGCGCTGATCATGCCTGATTGACTCCCTGCTAAAAATGAAAAAACCGCAGGGCAAATTACCTGCGGCTTTAGGTAATCTTTAAAAATAGATGATTATGTGCTGAAAAGCAATTCAAATCGGAGGAAACTTGATTGAGTCGGTCTCCTGTTCTAAGCTGAATGGAAAATTAGGTTCTTTCTGCCGCTCATGCTCTTTTTCTCAATTGGCTTCGACCTGAAACTCAATCTGATGCTGATTAACTCGACCGGATTTCCAAGTTGAGCTGAAATTCCTGCTGGAGCTCAATCTTTTCAACCCCGCTCATGGTGCTCGAAATGTCTGCTCGAAACAAAAGGCCGTGAGGACACCCTCGCGGCCTTTTTTCATATACAATCACCCGCTATCAGAAAGCTCGGCATCGATAATCGATATGGAATATATCCGAAACCTATAGTTCCCTCGGAAAACGAAACAGTGCTCGTGACGCTTTCGTGTTCCTGTTTTCCTCTCTGTCTTTGCGCGCATTGAGCACCAGTCGGCGGAGCGTCTGGCGATCCGTACTCGCCAGGTCGCACGGCTCGGCATTTTTGATGGTGTACTGATCGGACCGCCTCCGGATCAACGCCGATGCGAACCGAGGTCAAGTAGCTGGATTGAGGCAGACCTATGTACTTATTTGCCACGAAAACAATATTGATTCCGAGGCGTTTCGCCGCTCGCACAATTAGTTCCTTGATCGGACCCGGACATGCATCAGCGTCCACCCATATCTTCATGCCTGCTCCTCGGCCATTTTTAAAATTCCCGCATCAAAAGGCGAAAAATCGTAAAATATTAGAGAATTTCCATGCTATGCCCGTATGTGATTGAAATCTCTACTACTATATTCATGCCCGACCTGCAAAGGCATCTTAGTAATCAATTTGATGTACATAAGAGTGGCGCAAAATTGTGTCTTTACAGAAAATAGAGTTCCGAGTTACTTCACAACGACATGGACAAGAATAAGCGGCAGATGACGGGGAAAGATGCCGAAGGATCGCCGTGTGAAAGGCCGTCAACCAAGGATCGACCATGTTGCATTACCAGCACAAAAGCGGACTTGAAGCCCCGGAGTTTCTCCGCCGCCTTGGTGACCTTTCGGTCAAATCGGACCTTGTCTGGTTTGCGGCCCTTAGTATCGGTATCGGTTCTACCCTGATTGCCGCCTATCTTTTTGCCTTCTCTCCGACGGGGAAATTTTTGGTATACGCCGGACTCAGCATTCGCGCGATCCTCTACTTCCAGGCGGGGGAAGTCCTGGAAGGCCTCGGCGGTGACATTCTATCCGATCTCTTCAAGCTTGGACTCGCGGCAGGCATTTTTGAGATTCTCGTGGATTGGGGACTGATCCATTGGATTTCCAGCGGGCGTTTGGTTTACCTTTCCGGTAATGACATCTTTCTTCTTGGCTCGCCGGTGTGGATGCCTGTGGCCTGGGCCTGCGTGATCGCGGAGCTTTGCTATCCGGCGATGCGCCTGTTCCGCTGGCTCAAAGCTTCCATGACCACGAATCGAGCGGCGCTCATCGCCTCGCTCCTGACCGGACTGACCGCCTTCGTAACGGTGGGATTCTACGAGTACTTTGCCTACAGAGCAAACTTGTGGCGGTATGAGAAAGCCAATGTGATGCTTGGAGGTTCCTTTGCCCTGTACATTCCCTTCGGAGAATTTTTGATGTTCCTGACCGTTCTGCCCATAGGAGCGAGATTATTATCGGCGGATCGGCCCAAGCCGGCTTCGTTCATTGAAGGAGGGGCGGCATTTGCGGTGGCGATAGCGTTGGGCTACGCGATTGCCTATTGTTTGTTGGAGATGTGATGTAGAAGCATTTTGCTGCTCACTTACACTGGATTGCGCCCCCTCGACCCGTGACTCGTACCCTTCCATCTCTAACGTCAGCCTTCAGCCTAAGTACCTATCCGAATGCTCCACCACCTGATCATAAGAAGATTCCAACCGTTGCGCCGCAGTCGTAATCGACACCATGGCAGGGTGCATCGTGGGCGGTTTTTCCGAGGCGAAACGGGTTACCAAACTTCTGGATCTGTGTGCCGGTGCCTATATTAGGAAATCTCTTTGTTTTGAAAAACTGGGACTAACGGTTATGAATGAACTTGACCGGCCGGCATGACACCGCCCAGAAATATTGAACCGAGGTGAGATGTGCCATGTCTTGCGTGGTAAAGTCTGCAATCCTTCGATTTCATAAACCAGATATCTCCTACATTAAGATCTCAGCCAACCTCCAGGCATGAATTTCATTTCTTATACTAAGTTGCTTTCAAGTTGATATTTAATTCCCTGCCGAGGTGGAAGAGGCTACCCCCCCGACCGGGCACTTGCACCAGATTTCGGCCCTTTTGGGCCGATCGCTCGGCGCTTGCTGTGTCTGCCCCGGTGCTTTTGCGGGGTACCACAGCAAGCGCCAAGTAAGCCGCAGAGCGGCGCAGGGGGTGTGGGGGCCGCCGGTCCCCAGGTTATTTGGGTCCTTCTTGAACGCAATTCGTATTAATTTTCCCCCTGATCGGTCTCACCAGTTTTTCCCTACCTGAAAATCGTTCGTGCTATCTCTCGCGCAAGTGAAGCGTGAAGAGCCCGGACCGGATGCCTCCTCTTCTTCCAGAATCTTCTTCTTCGCGGCCTTCGCGGCTTCGCGTGAAACAATTTGGGAGTACGGAAATGAATCATCGGGAATTGATCCTCTCAGCGCAAGAGAAACCGAGGTTGGCCTTTCCGGCTCTTCCGGAAGATCTGCAGGACGAAATTGTGGACGGGCTCGATTCCGGGACGCTCACACTGAGAGAAGCCTCCGAAATGGTCAATGCGCGCGGGAAAAGCCGCAGCCGTGAGGGAATTGCCGCCTTGTACCGGGCGGTCCGAAGAGAGCGCAGTATTTACGACACGGATGGACCCAAATGGACACGGATGGAGGGAGCAGAAAAAGAATCAATTCGGAGGGAGGCATCCGTGGTCTTTCTGCTGGAGAAGAGATCCCTTTTGAAGTCGGTTAAAAGCAGAAGGTGCTGCAGAATTCCTTCTTTCCGTGATGCTTTAGACTTCGCATCCTGTTTTATCCGTGTCCATCTGTGTGCATCCGTGTCAAAAGAAAGCGGCCGGGCACTCCAAGGGGAATCGATGTGGGTGCGGGGGAGGGAGACATTCACGCGGGTGGAAGCAGGAGCTTCAGGGACGGGGGTTCCCAAGGAGGACCTTGGGAA
>JAEZHY010000178.1 GCA_023416335.1 Pseudomonadota bacterium
CGGCCGCAGCCCAGTCGACCAGCAGCTGGCCAAACATCGGAACACTCGCCGGCAGCGGCGTTGCGCTCTCCTGGATTGCAAACGCCCAGAACCTGGCCGTTTTCCTGAATGCACTTTCTTCCAAGACGACCGTTACGGTGCTTTCCACGCCTACGTTGCTCGCTACGGACAACAAGGAAGCGACGATAACCGTCGGTGGAAGGGAACCGGTGCCGACCGGGTCGTACACGGGTTCGGATATCGCCGCGACAGGGATTTTCAGCACCATTCAATATGAAGAGACCGGCGTTATCCTCAATGTGACTCCTCACATCAATGCCGGCGGCCTTGTTCGACTGGAACTGGAACAGATCATAAGACGGGTAGACGCGACGCCTGCAACGGTCGGAGCAAACAACACGGCCCCGAGATTTACAGAGAGAAATGTAAAGACCACCCTGCTTGCGCAAAACGGAAACACTGTGGTCATCGGCGGCATAATCGATTCGGCTCAAAACACCGGGAAACAGGGCATTCCGTTCCTGGAGAACATTCCGCTCATCTCCCCCTTGTTCTCGACCACCTCCAGCGATCTCAAACGAACGGAACTCATCGTGGCAATCACTCCCCATGTGATAGACCAGCGGGGAAGCGAAGCTCCCAAAGAACTCCTGGAAAAGCTGAAGAGCCTGAAGAGGAGGATTGGAGGATAGGAATCCCCCACCTGTTACGTTCAATTCGCATTTTTGAAAACCTCGCAAGAAAAGCGGGGGAATCCATCGGATGATTCCTCCGCACTCCTCCAGAATCGGCCCGGCAGGCGGCCATTGCGGAAGTTTGTGGACAATTCGGTTCCGCACCGGTTATTAGTACGTTCAAACTACGACTGTTCCATTCCTTTCTGGAAGGATAGCCAATGCAGTTTTTGAATCAACATTGTCGATCCTGCAATTTCTGGAGTGAAATCCTTTCGACCATGAAACAGGCCGTACTGATAGCGGACGCGGAAGGCTCGATCCTGTTTGCCAATGAAGCGGCCGGGGAGATGCTGGGCTGTCCGGTTTCCGAGCTTTCCGGCCTGCCCTTTTCCCAATTCGTTACGCCGGAGGATTTAAACCCCTTCTTCCCGAACCTCCTTTATCTCGGCGGCAAAAACGAAAGGTTCGACGGCGAGATCATGCTGGCCCGGAAAGACAAAGGCCGCTTCATCGCACAACTCGCCATGCTGCCGATCACCATTCCCGGTTCGGGCGAAAGAGTTCTATCGATGTGCATCCAGGATATCCACGGTCAGAAGCAGATCGAACAGGCTTTCGGCAGGAGCCACTACCCGGACCTGATCAAGATTGCGGACGGCATCGCCCACGAGATACGAAACCCCCTGGTGGGAATTGGAGGCTTTGCGCAGCGACTCTTCAAGGACTGCCCGGATACACCTGAAAACATGACCTATTTCAATCACTTGATGGATAATGTAAAAAAAATCGATAATCTCATACAAAAAGTGGAATTCTTCTCAAAACTTCCGAAACCGGTCCTGACGCGAGCCTGCCTGAGGGATGCCGTCGAAGCCGGTCTGGAGAACCATCTTTCGGAGATGGAGAAAAGGCAAATCGATCTTTTGCTCGAGCTTGGCGACGTCGTCCTGTGTATCGATCCGGAGCAGATCGCGCGTGCCGTTTCCATCTTTGTCGCAAACGCGCTGGATGCCGTTCCGGACGGCGGCAGGATCGAGATTCGGGCAAAAGAAGATACCAATCGGGCTGTCATTTCGGTCGCGGACAACGGGAAGGGTATCAGCTCCGATGACCTTGAATTTATATTCAACCCATTTTTCAGCACGAAACCTGCCGGCGCCGGAATAGATCTGGCAATTGTCAAAAGGATAGCCGAGGGCCACGATGGGAGGGTTGAGGTCGATTCCAAACCGGGGAAGAATACAACCTTCTCGCTGATCCTGCCGAAAGAAAAAAGACGTTCGATCCGCGCACGCCTGTTTGCAAAAAAGGAGAACCTGCACCCTGCGCAGATGGGAATAGGGGATTGATTTCAGATTTTGTGGATGGCCCGGAATCATTCCGGGTGCGCAGTGCAGAGGCTGCATAGGGTTGCCCTGAGAGGCAAGCAAGTACCGGATACTATCCGGCCTGCCGGAGCGGGGCTCCCAAGGCGGAGGGGTTGTTGCCCAAATGGAGACGAACCTTTTTGCCGTACATTTTGCGACCAAGTTCCCCAACCCGTCATCCCGGCCGTTAACCGGCTAATCTCACCCTTTGGGATAAGTGCCTAAACTTGTTAGAATTAGCCGGTTGAACGAGTGGTTAACGGGCCAATGTTGATGTGCGATCGTAACTGACTAATTTTACAGCACTTTCAGAAGAGCGTGTCAATCATTGGACGGTTAACCGGCAGTGCTTTTGAGCCGGGATCCAGAGTTTCTAAGGCATTCAATTCACGATTAATCTGCCCTAAAGCCTGGATTCCGGTGTGAACTTGTCCTGATCGAATAGAAGGGCCGGAATGACGTAAATCGTGGCCTATCGCGGCAGTTTGAGCAACAGCCCCCGGACCTTGGAAACCAGCGGGTATTTCCTTAAAGCAACAACATTGGGCCTCATCGTGCCCACCCTACCGCCGCTGCCGCACTCCAAATCGAAGTTTCATCCTCGTTCAAACGAATTTCAGCAAAATATGATTCATGCCACTTTCTCCGGCCACTTTTCCGCGATCCTCAGCAAGGTCCTGACCCCGAATCCCGTAGCACCCTTCGGCGCCGACCCGGAATCCTTGTCCGTCCAGGCGGTTCCGGCGATGTCCAGGTGCGCCCACGGGATTTCCTCCGGGACGAACTGCTTCAGGAATATTCCCCCAATGATGGTTCCGGCGGTACGGTCTCCGACGTTCTTCATGTCCGCGACATCACTCTTGATAGCATCGAAATAGAAATCCCAGAGAGGCAGCGGCCAGAATTTTTCGCCTGCCGTCATTCCGGCTTCCTCGATAAATCGGGTCAGTTCCTCCCGGTTGCCGAGGACCGCCGCAACCTGGTTTCCAAGCGCGATAATGCAGGCACCGGTTAAGGTGGCTATGTCAACCATCAGGGCGGGTTTCAACTGGGCGACCGCGTACGCCAGGGCATCGCAGAGCACAAGCCTGCCTTCCGCATCGGTGCTTATGACTTCCACAGTCTGCCCCGAGTAGGTACGGAGCACGTCCCCGGGCTTATAGGCCTGCCCGCCGGGCATATTCTCTGTGCAGGGAAGAATTCCTATCACGCGCCGCTTAAGTCCGGACCTGCCGATTGCTTCAAACGTTCCCAGGACTGCCGCGGCCCCCGCCATGTCCTGTTTCATGGCATCCATCTTGTCGCTGGATTTGAGCGAAATTCCGCCCGTATCGAACGTTATACCCTTTCCGACGAACACGAGGGGGGCGTCATTTTCCGTTCCGGGGGGCGTATGCTGGATGAAGATCATATAAGCGGGCTCACGGCTTCCGGAAGCAACCGCCGAAAAGGCGCCCATCCCCAGTGTGCGTGCCGTCTCCAGGTCGATCGTCTCGACTTTGAATCCGAACCTGCCTCCAAGGTCGAAAGCAGTATCGGCCAGGAATCGGGGGGTCACCCGGTTGGCGGGAGCGATTGTCAGGTCCCGAGCCAGAACGATCCCGGCCGCTTCGGCCTGGACAAGCATAGGTACCCGTTCAAGCACATCGCCGGGTTGAGACTGGGACAGAATCAGAATGGAAGCCGGAGTTGGATGATCATCGGAATTTCTGGTTTTCAGTTCTTCGAACCGATGCAGGCCGGTTATCGCACCGAGGAGCGCTTCGCCGAGGCAGTCCGCAACGCCGAAGGGCAACCCGTCGAAGGCCGAAATCGGGACAGCGGGTCGTTCTATCCCCCACTCCCGACATTTCCTGAAAGCAAATGCCGCAGCGTTTTTCAGCTTCTCCATTTCGAATTTTTCAGTCGGCCCTAGTCCGGCAAGGATGACGCGGCGAATGGAAACATTTCCGGGAGGCGCATAGTACACGGCCACTTCGTTTGGCTTTCCCTGGAAATCTCCCAGGGCGGCGGACAGGGTAAGCCATGCACCGCTATCCTCGAGAAAATGCTTGAAGCCGGGCAAGTGCCCTTCCGATTTCTCAAACGCAAAATAAACAACGGCATCCGCATGCCAGAGCTTCTGGGGGGCAATCTGCCACTCGATTTGCATCGTTTCCTCGTCAAAATGAATAATGGTTCGTTCCGGTTGGCGTTCCGAAAAGTCCGGATTCTTTGCCGGCCTTTGATCAGCCGACTTTAATGTAATCATCGAAACTCATGGATCTCGCGCTCACAGGCCGACCTGACATATTTATACGCTCCCGGGTGCAGGATGCAACCCATTAACATAATGAGAATTCTATGCTGGATAAACTTTTCGGGGACTTTAAAGATATGTCGTCCGGCAGGCGTCTATAGATTGTGGGGTAACACGCAGCCTTCGCCGCTGATGAAACGCACCGTTGAGCAGGATGAACAGATTCTCAGCAAAGAGGCAACAACGTAAACGTACCGCTTTCACCGTCAAAGTAGAGCATTTGACCGGAATAGGCCGCCGGTTTTCCGGTCAGGATTCGAACCGCTTCCAGCGCGCTGAGGCTGCCGATGATGGCAGGGGTCGGTCCCGGTACGCCCGCGGCTTCCTCGGCTCGGTCCTTCCTGCGCCGCGAGCCGTAGATGGAACTCAGGCCGATGGCTGAGTCGGGAAGAAATGTACTTATCTGTCCCCACCAGCCTGCAACCGCCGCATGGATGAATGAAATGCCTAGGCGCTGCGCGGTCGAGGCAAGCACTATCCTGCCCTCGATGTTATCGAGCGCATCGAGAACGAGGTCCACTCCATCCAGGACTTGCACCGCATTTCCTTCTTCCAGCTTCTCGGCAATCGGTTCAGTGACCGTGAGCGGATTGACCATCCGAATTCTTTCGACGGCGGCCTGCACCTTCGATTTTTCGAGATTGCCGGGATCACTCAGGAGTTGCCTGTTGAGGTTTGAGTGAGCAAAGACATCCATATCGATCAGGCGAACACGTCCTATGCCGCAACGGGACGCGAGTTCAACCAGGATGCCTCCCAGGCCTCCGCAGCCGCAAATGAGGATCCTGCTCCTGCACAGTTTTGCCTGTTCGGCAAATCCAATCGACCAGAAATTCTTGAGATAACGGTGGGGAATAATTTCCTCTTCCAGGGCGGCGGCCTGGGCCTCCCATTGCGGAATTCCCCTCTGCCCGGCCCAGGCCAGCAGGGCCTCATCTTCTATGACCGGCTGATCTTTGCCGAGATAATCAATGCAATGCGCAAGACTTTTCAGGCTCATTCGTACCCCTGATGACGGGTGGAGGCGTTTTCGTCCGGAAAAACCATTAGGACACCAAGTATACCACGGATTCGGGGGAATAGATAATCGTGTTCCAGTTCCGAGGTATAGCCCCGCGAAGGCACGCAGCTATATAATTCTCTAAATTGCCGGTTCAGCAGCCCGGGAGACGTCGATTTCGATTGACAAATCGAAACTGGCAAATTAGCCTTCCCTCCCTGCAAAATTTTTCGAAACCCGTGGAAACAGGAGAAAAAGATGACCCAGCGTATATATAATTTTAATGCGGGACCGGCCGCTTTGCCCCTTGTGGTGCTCGAACAGGTCAAGCAGGAAATGCTCGACTTCCATGGAACCGGGATGTCCATCCTTGAAATGAGTCACCGTTCCAAGGGTTTCGACGAAGTGCTCGAAGATGCGATCACCCGCGCCAAACGCGTTCTGGGACTGGACGACAACTACCACGTTCTGTTCATACAAGGCGGGGCAAGCCTGCAGTTTGCAATGATCCCGATGAATCTTGCCACCCCCGGCAAGCCTGCCGACTACGTGGACACCGGGACATGGTCGACCAAGGCCATCAAGGAAGCTCGCCTGATGGGCAAAGATGTCCGAGTGATCGCAAGCTCGGAGGACAAGGAGTTTACCTACATACCCGAACGGATCCCGGTCGATAAAGACGCGGCATACCTTCACATTACGTCGAACAATACCATCCGCGGCACCCAGTGGAAAAGTTTTCCCGAAACTCCCGGCAGCATCCCGATCATTTCGGATATGTCATCAGACATTTTCAGCCGCAGATTCGATCCGCGCCCGTTTGGACTGATTTACGCCGGTGCGCAGAAGAACATCGGCCCTTCGGGGATCTGCCTCGTCATAGTCCGGAAAGACATGCTGGAGAGGGTCCCCAAAGAACTCCCGACAATGCTGAGGTATACCACCTACTCGGACAACAACTCTCTTTACAATACTCCACCCACCTTCAGCATATATGTGTGCGGCCTGGTGCTGAAATGGCTGGAAGAGACCATCGGCGGTCTCGATGAAATGGAGAAGATCAACAACCGGAAAGCCGAAACCCTCTACGGCTGCATCGACAGTTGCGACGGTTTCTACAGGGGCACTGCCCGAGCCGATTCGCGCTCACGCATGAACGTCACCTTCCGGCTTCCGACGCCGGACCTGGAGAAGGAATTCCTCGCTGAAGCAACCGCAGCCGGTCTTGGCGGTCTCAAAGGACACCGTTCGGTTGGCGGATGCCGTGCTTCCATATACAACGCGACCACCCCCGAAGCCGTTAACGCCCTTATCGATTTCATGAAGGCTTTTGCGGCGAAAAGAGGCTAGCCTCTCCGATTTGAAATGAACCTGCAAATGGTGGGAATGGTCCCACCGTTTGCAGGATTGTATGCCCGAACCGCGTAAAGCCCTGCCCCTTCCACCGTTCATCCATCTGCCCGGACCACATCACCGACACCCCGATTGGCAATAATCCATAACATCCCTAAGTTATTGGAATAGTTTTCGAATTTCAGGCGCGGGAAGGAAAGGGAAAATGGCTATTCCTGAACTGTACGAAAAGGCCCTGCAGGTCGAGAATCCCTCTGAAACAGCTATGATGATGTACGAAGCCGCATTGGTATTTCTGGCTTCGCTCAGCGGGAAACAGAAACGCGATGCACTCGTCCCCGTTTTCAGCGATGAACGCTACCACTGGGATTACAGGCCCCGGCCGAGGGTCGGCCTGATGTTCAAAGAAATGGATGAAATCCAGAAGCGTTATGCTCTCGCGTTGCTCGCAAGCGGCCTGAGCAATAGAGGGTACGTCAAGGCTCTTACGATCACGACCCTTGAGAAATTGCTCCAGCAAATGGAGCAGGACCCAAGGACCTACAACCCCGATCATTATTATGTGACCCTTTTCGGCAATCCGAGACTCAACGGTCCCTGGGGATGGCGCTTCGAAGGCCATCACATCTCGGCAAATTTTCTCATCATGGACGGAAGGGAAATCGCTGCGACCCCCAATTTCTTCGGCGCAAATCCCGCAAGAGTGCTCGAAGGGCCTCTGGCAGGCCTTCGCGTGCTCTCAGCCGAGGAGGATGTCGCACGGCACCTTCTGCTCTCCCTGGATACGTTCAGACGGTCCATGGCCCTCATC
>JAEZHY010000103.1 GCA_023416335.1 Pseudomonadota bacterium
GCTTCGAAGCACCCCTACGCGGGAAGAAGACCGAGGTGAGAAGGCCGGCCAGATTTACGATCTGCTGATCAAGAAGGGGTGCCTGAAGCAGGAAGAACTGGAATATGCAAAGCGCGTCCATTCGAAAATGTCCGGTCATTACACGCTCATCCAGGTCCTGCTGGATTTGAAGCTCATCACGAATGAGCAACTCCAGGATACTCTGACTGAGAACCGTCTCAACCTCAAGATAGGCACACTCCTTGTCGAACTCGGCCTCCTGGGCAAAAACGAACTCGAAATCGCTATAAATCTGCAAAAGGAATCCACCGAGAAAAAGACAATCGGGGAGATTCTCGTTGATGGCGGATTTATCGAGGAACGCAAGCTGCTGGAAGTACTGTCCTATCAGTTGGGTATCCCTTTCCAGCAACTGGATGTTTCAGGCCTGGACAGGCAACTGCTCAGGAAGGCGCCGGTAAGGTGGTATTCCCTCCACAATTTCATCCCGGTCGCCGTAGCGGACGGCAAAGTCACCGTGGCATTCCCCGATCCACTGAACCGCGACTGCATCGATGCAGCGGAAAAGGTTTTCGGAAGGATCAATGTTGCGCTCTGCTCCAAGGGCGATTTCAGGGAAGTCATCAATCTGTTGGAACGCGATCAGGCGACAGCGCGGGCGGCAGAACCCGATGAAAAATCGGTCGTCGGCACGGTGAATTCCATTCTGGACGAAGCCATCAGGAGCGGTACGAGCGACATTCACATCGAGCCGATGCGGGACAAGCTTCGAGTGCGGTTTCGCATGGACGGCGTGATGGTCCACCACAAGGACATCCCCCGCGAAATGGGACCGGCCATCTCCAGCCGCCTGAAAATCATGGCCAAGGCCGACATCGCCGAAAGAAGACGGCATCAGGGCGGCCGGATACTGTTCGAAAACCAGAAGACGGGCGCTGCGCTGGATTTGCGGATATCGTTCTATGTCACGGTTTGGGGCGAGACGATAGTCCTGCGCCTGCTGAACCGGAAGAACCAGGTTTTGAGCCTTAACGAGATAGGGATGTACCCGAAGATGCTCGACAGGTACCGGTATGACACGCTGGATTTTCCGAGCGGGGTCATCCTGGTTACCGGACCGACCGGTTCGGGCAAGACCTCGACCCTGTACAGTTCGGTTAATTACCTGGAAAACATCAACACCTGCATCGTTACGGTGGAAGACCCGGTCGAGTATCTGATCGATGGAATAGCCCAGTGTTCGATCGATCCCAAGATAAACCTCACTTTCGAGGAGAGCCTGAGACATGTCGTCAGGCAGGACCCCGACGTCATCGTGATCGGCGAGATACGCGACCACTTCTCGGCCGAAACCTGTATCCAGGCGTCGCTCACGGGTCATAAGGTCCTCAGCACGTTCCATACGGAAGACAGCATCGGCGCGCTGATTCGTCTGCTGAATATGAATATCGAACCGTTTTTGATATCTTCGACCGTCGTCGGCGTCGTCGCGCAGAGACTGCTGCGAAGGATCTGCCGCAATTGTGCAGAGGAATACGTGGCGCAACCCTCGGAGCTTTACAGGCTGGGCTACAGCAGCAGCGAAATGCGGGGCATTACGTTCAAAGTGGGACGTGGGTGCTCCGAATGCCGCTTCACGGGCTATAAGGGGCGGGTGGGGGTATTTGAGCTTCTCGTCCTGAACGAACCCGTTAAAGATGCCGTTCTGAAGAAAATGACAACTTACGAAATTCGAAAAATAAGCACGGAAACTTCGGGCCTGGTCACCCTGCTCGAGGACGGAATCATTAAAGCCGTGAATGGTGTTACCTCGCTGCAGGAGGTGTTCCGATCGCTTCCGCGGGTAAGCAAGCCCAGACCGATTCCCGAACTTCAACGTCTATTAGGGGCAGAACAATGATCCCGGAAAGAAACCCAACATCGTTGCTCGACCTGGTGAAAGAATACGCGGCCTCGGAAAAGCTGAATCTTCCGGTTTTTCCCAGGGCTGTACAGGAGCTGCAAAAAGTCCTGAGCGACGAAAAGACGTCGATCGAGGAAATCGCATCGATAATTCAAAAGGACCAGACACTGGCCGGCCAAATGCTCAAACTGGCGAATTCGGCATTTTTCTCCGGTCTGAGCCGAGTGCGTACGATCAAGGATGCAATACTGCGCCTTGGCCTGAACCAGGTATTCAGCTGCCTTGTTGCGACAGCTCAGCAGAATCTCTATAAATCCAAGAACAGCGTGATCGATGGGTATCTACAAATCCTCTGGAAACATGCCCTCGCAACGGCCAAAGGTTCGAAATGGCTTCTGCAGAAGATCGGCTACCGGGAGTTGTCGGACGAGGCCTTCCTGGCCGGACTCCTCCACGACATTGGCAAGCTCCTGCTCCTTAAAGTGATAGAAACGATAAATGCGAAGCACCTCGAAGCCGCTATGTCCGAAGTATTTATTCAGGAAATCCTGGACTCCATGCATGTCGAACTGGGTTTCAGCCTGCTGGAGGAATGGAGTATCCCTTCGGTATACTGCAGGGTGGCACGCGATCATCATACCGAGGAATTCGATACGGGCGACGTTGTCCTTTTGGCGGTGCGTACAGTAAACCAGATTTGCAAACGGACCGGCCTGAGCCTCAATTACGAGGGGCCGATCGTTCCCGCGACATTGCCGGAAGCGCATGCTCTGTCCGTGAAAGAGATTGTGCTCGCAGAGTTGGAGGTCGTCATTGAGGATGCAATAGCTCTGGAGTTCGGCATCTGATCAATATTTTGTTTCCAGTCCGATGCATTGATAAACCGTGCCCCGGTGCAAGTGCGCCGTCGGCATGACGATCCGGGAAATCCTCCTCGGCAGCAATTTCTCATTTGTCTGAAGTTTACTCATCTCATTCAACACCTCCACTCGAGCCTCTACGCCCGAGCTGCCGCTTGCCTCAGCTCACTGCCCACCGGTCACTGTTCACCCATTGATTGTGGACCTTCGGGACCGTGCTTAAATTTGTAATTCATCGCCGTATCGCGTCTCAGAAAGCGCCGCCGTTGGTCTTTGTCCCATAATCAATCCGATCCGGCTCATCCGGGAATATCTCAAAATACTCTTGCCACGGCCGTGAATTATCAGGCCGGCACACGGCAAACCACAAATTCCGGGGGTATGCAATGCAGGACAGGCGTGAAGCACTCCTCGAAAAATTCCGCAAGGTTCGCCAGGCCAGCCTGGCAATGTGCGATCCGCTCGAACCCGAAGATTACCAGGTACAACCGGTAGAAGAGGTAAGTCCTCCCAAGTGGAACCTCGGGCATACGAGTTGGTTCTTCTGGCAGTTCATACTCAGGCCGCGCGGGCTTACGTTTCCGGTGGATGAGACCTACCGTTTCCTCCTGAATTCCTATTATCACAGAGCGGGCCTGAGGGGGCTCAGGGGAAAGCGCGGACTGATTACGCGCCCTACGGTCGATGAAGTCTATGAGTACCGGAAGTCCGTGGACCTGAGAATGGAGCAGGTGCTTGCCGGTGCCTCTCAGGAGGAACTCGATGACCTGGAGTTCACGGCGACCGTTGGAGTGAATCACGAGCAGCAGCATCAGGAGCTTTTTTTCACGGAGATAAAAAACATATACTTTTCCAATGCGAGGAATCTCCGGCCCGCATATCTCAAGGAATCTCCGCCCTTCTCCGCTTCTCCGGCAAAAAGCGATTCCTCCTTCATCTCATTCGAAAGCGGCGTGCATGATTTCGGAAATCTGGAAGGGGGATGGTGCTGGGATAACGAGTTGTGCGTGCACAAAGCTTACCTGGATGCTTACGCCATGCAGGACAGGCTGGTTACGAACCGAGAATATCTCGAATTCATCGAAGACGGCGCATACTCCAATTCGCTGCTCTGGCTCTCGGACGGCTGGTTCGAAATCGAGCGGCAGCAATGGAACGCGCCTCTTTATTGGGAGAAAGTTGACGGCAAATGGCTGAGCTTTACGCTCTCCGGCATGCGTGAGATCGAGCCCGAGGAACCTGTCTGTCATGTCAGTCTCTTCGAAGCCTGCGCTTATGCGAACTGGAAATCCCAGACGGACGAAAAATTCGAGGGAGTGAGGCTGCCAACCGAGCGCGAGTGGGAGAACGCAGCACGGATCTCTTCGGCCGATGCCTCGACTGGAAATTTCGTCGAAGACGGCTTGCTGCATCCCGCCCCCGTGCACCCCAGCCATAAATATCCTCTTTTGCAGATGCTCGGGGATGCCTGGGAGTGGACATCCAGCCATTATGAACCTTATCCGGGCTTTCGGGAGTTTCCCGACGATCTGTCGGAATACAACGGAAAGTTCATGAACAATCAGCGTGTGTTGCGGGGAGGTTCATGCGTGACTCCGAGAGATCACATCCGACTCAGCTATCGCAATTTCTGGCATCCGGCCACGCGGTTTCAGTTCGCCGGGATTCGGCTCGCCAGGGGCCTTGAATAGAGGAGGGCACAGGATGGAGGCTGAATACCGGGTACTGAAACCCGAAGACATACCCCATTCGCTTCGCCGCATGTTTGCCGTCGACGTTCTGGACGGGTTTTCCAGAAAGCCCAGGCGCATTCCTCCAGTTTACCTGTATGACGAAAAGGGTAACGAGCTGTTCGAGAAAATTACTGAATTGGAGGAATATTATATTGCGCGGTGCGAACGGGAGATACTCGCGGATAACAGGGCCGGGATCGCCGCCCTCATCCCGCCGGAACCTTTCAACCTCATCGAGCTGGGTGCTGGAGACGGCCGTAAGACGGTGCTTCTGATCGAGCACTTTATGCGCGAGGGACTGGAGTTCCAGTACATTCCGCTCGACGTTTCCGCTGAGGCAATAAGCAGTCTCACGACCTCCCTTCGTGAAAAATTCCCGGTCGCAAGTTTGAAGGTGGATGGAATCATCGCGGAGTATTTCGACGGGCTCAAATGGCTGGCCAACCTCAAAGGGACGAGAAATCTCGTTTTGTTTCTGGGCTCAAACATCGGCAACTTCGACCATTATGCAATGCGGCGGTTTCTCCGCCGTCTTTGGGATTGTCTCAAGCCCCGGGACCAGGTGCTCATCGGATTCGACCTGAAGAAGGACATCGCCGTTCTGAACAGGGCCTATAACGATGCCGCGGGAGTAACGCGGGAGTTCAACCTGAACCTGCTCGACAGAATCAATAAGGAATTGGGAGGAAACTTCGATCGAAATAAATTCGCTTTTCACAGCGGCTACAACGTCGTAACGGGCGCGGTGGACAGTTTTCTCGTGAGCCTGGAGGAACAGGAAGTAATGTTGGGGGACTTGGAGAAAATGTTTCGATTCGATGCCTGGGAAGGCATACATACCGAAAGCTCGTACAAGTTCCTTCGGTCCGAAATCAGGTGCCTCGCGGAAGAGACCGGATTCAGGGTGGAACAGGAATTCTTGGATAAACGCGGGTATTTTGCCGATTCCCTCTGGTCGGTCGAGAAACCGGGTTCGGCCGGATTCGATACGTGCAGTACGCCACGCCGGTAAATGGAACGTAATGACAGCCGCAACCAAAATACGAAAGGCAAAAGCTCATAACCACGAAATACACGAAAATCACGAAAGAAAACAATGGGATAAGGTCGTAGGATGGGTGGAGCGGAGAGACTGTGTCGTGATGTCGGTGAAAACTATCCCGACTCCGGTCAGTTACGACACAGCCTCGGAGCGCAACCCATCGTTTTTGGGTGAGAGATACGAGTACGAAACACACGAAAGTGCCGTTCAGTTCCCCTCGGATTAAAGTGCACCTAAGAGGTTGATGTCAAACGATTTACGGAACCGTCAACATGAAAATCTTGCTCAAAAAAACAAGAAAATGACGGATAGTAGTACGAAAATCACGAAAGAAAACAATAGGATAGGGCCGTAGGATGGATTCCCGCTCCGCTCCCACGGATCCGGCGGCCTTCGTCGTCAAGCGTTTATCGCATCTACTCGGGAGTCCCGGTGTAGTATTTCCTGTCTGCCGGCCACAGGTCCATCACTTGCCTCAGGATCGCAAGTTCTCCGAGGTGATAGGCATTGTGATCGGCAACCAGAAGTATCTCACGGAAGATGGTGTATTCTCTTGCGTGAGGAATCGGGGCGAACAGGTTTGTCACCGGGTTTATGACCATTTGCTGGATTGCCGTCAGGTCTGCGCGAAAGTCCGAAATAGTCTTCAGCCACATTGCCTTGTCGGCCATCCGGGCCGGGTCCGGCCTGTACCCTTCGGGATAGTGCGGCGAAACGTGCCGCGGATTTCGGACGAACTCCAGGATGTCCCATTGAGTTATGCGCATGTGCTCCACGATCTGCCAGAAACTGTAAGGCATGTTCTGTGTTTTCTCATTCATGAATTTCAATGGAAAATCGGCAACGATCTCACCGAATCCCATGTGAGCGTTGCCGCCCCGCAGAAGTTCCAGCAGTTGCTGCCGGAGCACGTCATCTGGGTCCATATTGTTCCCCCGGTTTAGACAGGCGATTTTTGCCTAATCTAATCACAGAAATCCGAGGCTCAACCTTGAGGTTGAAGTTCTGAACGATGGCGAAATATAGAGGGCGGCAGCCGGGGTAGGGTGGGTACCCGGTTTTTTTGGGTGCCCACCGTCCTGCAAAGCCGATGAGGTTTGTTTCGATGGACGGTCGGTGGGCACGGTGAAGCTTGATGCCCACCCTACGCCTGGATTGAGGTTCTGAACGATGGCGAGCGGGTCGCCACGCCCCATCCATCAGGGAAAAACGCGCGGTTGTATTTCGCGGCAGGGCACTCAGACCTTCTGATATATTTCATGCCCCCAGAGCCATTCATCCTGCCAGATCTTTACAAAGCCAAGCTTTTTCAGTTCTGAAAGGGTAGGCTCGAAGTCGAGTATAATGTGATGTGGCCTATCTTCGTCGAGTTCGGCATGAAAGCGTCCAAACAGGAATCCGCCTTTTTTCAGAGCGCGGTTAAGTTCCCGGACTGTGCCGACCGGATCGACGAGGTGTTCGAAGACATCCATGGCCGTAATGAAATCGAAGTTGTCATCCGGCAGCCTTTGTGCCTTCAGGTCCAGATGCGCGGCAGGAAGCCCTCGTCGCTCGAATCTCCATGAACTGAAGTCCAGTGTGGTCG
>JAEZHY010000218.1 GCA_023416335.1 Pseudomonadota bacterium
GCCTACAAGACCCGTGACGACCGCATCGAGGGAATGACCGACGAGGGTACGGAAACCTATTACTCCTGCACTCTGTGCCAGTCGTTCGCTCCGACCCACGTTTGCGTGATAAGCCCCGAACGTACGGGCCTCTGCGGTGCGTATAACTGGCTCGACTGCAAGGCATCCTTTGAAATCAATCCGACCGGGCCCAACCAGCCGATCCAGAAAGGCGAGACGCTGGATTCAAAGCTGGGCAACTGGAAGGGCGTAAACGATTTCGTATACAAGGCTTCGAGACAGTCGATCTCCAGTTACAACTTCTATAGCCTCATGTACGATCCGATGACCACCTGCGGATGCTGCGAATGTATCGCTGCCGTCCTGCCGATGTGCAACGGCGTCATGACCGTCAACCGCGAATTCAGCGGAATGACCCCGAGCGGCATGAAGTTCACGACGCTGGCTGGAACTATCGGCGGCGGGAACGTTACGCCCGGGTTCGTGGGCCACAGCAAGTACAATATCACGCAGCGCAAGTTCATTGTCGGTGACGGCGGACTGCTGCGCATGGTCTGGATGCCGAAGATGCTCAAGGAAGAACTCCGCGAAAGAATCATGAAACGCGGCGAAGAACTGGGCATTCCAAACCTCTACGACATGATAGCAACCGAAGAGCAGGGTACCAGCGAAGACGAGATCTATGCATTCCTCGAACAGGTTGGACATCCCGCTCTGACGATGGAATCGATTCTTGGCTGATCGAAACAGCCGGGCGGAAAAGCTTTCCGCCCGGCTTCAAATCGTCGTTCGGTGCGGCTGTTTCGGCCTGAATGCATCTGTGGCGGCGTGTTCGGCCGGAGGCTGCCACATTAGATATTTCAAGAGGATCCGAACTCTTACCAGGAGATAAAACAGATGGGCCTTACCGGAATTCAGATTTTTAAGCTGTTGCCGAAAACCAATTGCGGGGAGTGCGGGGTTCCGACCTGTTTGGCCTTTGCGATGAACCTCGCCGCGGGGAAGGCAGAGCTGGAAAAGTGTCCCTACGTATCCGAGGAGTCGAAGGAAAAGCTTTCGACCGAATCGGCGCCTCCCATTCGCCCGCTTACTATCGGGACCGGGGAACTGGCGGTGAAGGTTGGCGGCGAAACAGTCCTTTTCCGCCACGAGAAGACTTTCGTCAATCCTCCCGGATTTGCCGTCCTGGTCAAAACTGATGAGGACGACGCCTCGATCGCGGGCAAGATCGACCGGTTCAAAAAGGCAAATTACGACCGTGTGGGACTCAAACTGCGCGCCGAGATGTTCGCGATCAAGGACGCGACCGGCGATGCGGACAGGATGCGGGCAGTCGGCAAGCTCATTTCGGATGAGACCGGTGCAAGCCTGATTTTCATGTCCGAATCGACGGATGTGCTGACTGCGGCCGCGGATGCTTTCAAGGATAAAAAGCCGCTCCTGTACGCGGCTACCGCGGAGAATGTCGAGGCGCTCGGAAACCTGGCCAAAGCAGCGGGATGTCCGCTCGCGGTCAAGGGGAACGGCAGCCTTGAAAGTGTTGTCGCGCTCACGGAAAAGCTCACGGCCTTGGGCGTAAGGGATATCGTGATCGATACGGGGACCAGAGATCTCAAGACGGCATTTCAGGAAACCGTCCAGATCCGCCGCGCTGCCCTGAAGGACCGCTTCCGTCCGCTCGGCTTCCCCACCATCGTCCTTGCCGATGAGATGGCCGACGGGATCATGGAAGAAGCCCTCGTGGCGGCGACTTTCGTTGCCAAGTACGGTTCGGTGATCGTTATGAGCGACATTCAGCCTCATGTCCTTTTCCCGCTTCTGCTGGAAAGGCTGAACATCTACACCGACCCGCAGCGTCCGATGACAGCCGAGCAGGGGATCTACCCGATCAACAACCCCGACGAGAATTCGCCGGTCCTGGTGACATGTAACTTCTCACTGACGTACTTCATTGTATCCGGTGAAATCGAATCCAGCCGCGTGCCTTCCTGGCTCTGCGTCCAGGATACCGAAGGCCTCTCGGTCATGACCGCCTGGGCCGCCGGGAAATTCTCCGGCGAAAGCGTGGGGACCTTTATCAACAAGTGCGGCATCAAGGACAAAGTGAAGCACAAGAACCTCATAATCCCGGGTTATGCGGCCGGGATCAGCGGCGAACTGGAAGAAGAACTCGGCGGAGGGTGGAGCATCCTTGTCGGACCGAGAGAGGCAAGCCAGATCCCGAAGTTTCTGAAGAGCTGGAAGGCCTGATTATCTTCGGCGGACCGGGATCGAACCCGCAAAAATGCGGCTGGGTCGATCCTGCCCGCCCTGAGCCACTGACAAACGGGGGAAAGCATAATGAAGCTGATTGGCGAAAATCTGAACATAATGAGCAAGAAATACGGCGCGGCCCTCAAGGCCAAGGAAGCGAAGCCGCTTCAGGAGCTCGCCGTCGAACAGGCCAATGCCGGAATGGACTGGATAGACCTCAACATCGGCCCCGCCGGAAAAACGGGCGAGGAACTCATGAGCTGGCTCGTTCCTGCCATCGAGGAAGTGGTCGATGTACCGCTTGCACTCGATACGTCCAACATAAAAGCGATCGAGGCCGGCCTGAAAGCCACGAAGAAAAACCGTCCTCTGATCAACTCGATCATGGTCCGCCCCGAGCGCATGGAGAAACTTCTTCCTCTTGCAAAGGAATACGACGCAGAATTCGTAGGGCTCCTCTGGGGACCCGAAGGCATGCCGAGGGATGAAAACGAACGCGGCGCCCTCTGTGCCGAACTCGTGTTCCGGGCTACGGAAGAATTCGGCATAAATCCCGAGCGTATTTACGTCGATCCCATTCAGACGCCTGTGAACGTGCAGCAGATCCAGATCATGAGCGTGCTGGAATTCATGAAGATGTTTTCCGACATCGCTCCCGGCTGCAGGAGCACGATAGGGCTGTCGAACGTATCCAACGGGCCGCCCGACCATCTGCGCCCGATATTGAACCAGGTCATGCTTATCATCCTGAAGCGCCACGGCCTTTATTCGGCAATCGTGGACTGCTACGATACAATGCTCCATGAAATTGCACGAGGGAAGCATCCGGAACTGGAGGCGCTCGTCCACAAAGTCGAGGACGGGGAGCAAATAAATGTGAACTCTCTTTCGGACGAACACCGTAAGTATGTGAAAACAGCCAAAGTAATCCTGGGACAGACGCTCTATTCGGATTCCTGGCTCGAAATCTGATATCCGCTTTATGGATTCCGGCCCTTCTGATGCTTATTCTTTAGCGGAAAGGTCGGAATCCAATATCTCTACTAAATCAGTTCCTATTGTCATTCGTTAATCAGCCAGTTCAACACTCATTCTTCTTTACAAATTAGAGTCAACCTTCTCCCTTGCAGGATTCTTGTTGAGGTGACCCTAAGCTTTCCTTATAATTCCACTTCTTTCTATCCGCATTCTATAACTTTCTTGCAGTACCGCACAATTTATGCTTATGCTAGCTCATGTTCCGCATCGAGCCTGCCTGTCATTCCAGCAGCGAGTTGAAAGGAGAGAGGAAAAATTTATGTCAAAGTTTGTCTATTTCTTCGAAGAAGGAAAAGCTGACGGCAACGCCGAAATGAAGGCCCTGCTGGGTGGAAAGGGCGCGAATCTTGCCGAAATGGCAAAAATGGGAATACCCGTTCCTCCCGGCTTTACGATTACGACGGACATATGCACCTACTATTACCAACATGGTGGAGAGTACCCTTATGAATTGAAGGGCCAGGTCGAGGAATCGATTCACCGGCTTGAGAATCTGATGGAACGCAAATTCGGCGATCCGGAAAAGCCTCTGCT
This sequence comes from Pseudomonadota bacterium, assembly GCA_023416335.1. The sequence continues at coordinate 3,826 of JAEZHY010000218.1, forward strand.
CGTGTCGGTGCGTTCCGGCGCGGCCCTCAGCATGCCTGGAATGATGGACACGGTGCTCAATCTCGGCCTCAACGATCAGACCGTGCAGGGATTGATCAAGCAGACCGGGGACGAGCGGTTCGCATACGACTGCTATCGCCGGTTCATCGCCATGTACGGCGACGTGGTGCTTGGACTGAAGCCGCAGTCCAAGGACGAACACGATCCGTTCGACGCCCTGATTGAGGAATTGAGGAAAAAACGCGGAGTCGAATTCGATAACCAGCTTCAGGCGTGCGACCTGAAGGAACTGATAGAACGCTACAAGGGATTGATACGCGAGCGCAAGAAAGTGGAATTCCGCCAAGACCCCTGGGACCAGCTCTGGGGGGCAATCACCGCTGTTTTCGGCTCGTGGAACAACCCCCGGGCGATTGCCTACCGTGAACTGAATGACATCCCCGATTCCATGGGCACCGCCGTGAACGTGCAGTCGATGGTGTTCGGCAACATGGGAGACGATTGCGGAACCGGCGTTGCTTTCACGCGCAATCCGGCAACCGGTGAAAACGTTTTCTACGGCGAGTACCTCATCAATGCACAGGGTGAGGACGTTGTTGCAGGCATCCGGACTCCCCAGCCGATCAACCGCCACCAGAAGGGCGACGGCAGCGGGCCGTCCCTCGAAGAAACGATGCCGGAAATCTATACGGAACTCGACGCAATCCGCTCCAAGCTCGACCGCCATTACCGGGACATGCAGGACATCGAGTTCACCATCCAGAAAAACAAGCTCTGGATGCTCCAGACCCGGAGTGGGAAGCGTACGGGGTTTGCCTCATTCAAGATCGCGGTCGATATGGTCCGCGAAAACATCATAAGCAAGGAAGAAGCCCTGATGCGGGTCGATCCCGACCAGTTGGACCAGCTGCTCAGGCCGACATTTTATCCTAAGGCCAAGCAGGACGCCGAAAGAGATGGGGCGCTGCTTGCGCGGGGGCTCAACGCGGGTCCGGGGGCCGCAACCGGCCGCGTGGTTTTCAATGCGCATGATGCCGAGGAGTGGGCGAAACGCGGTGAAATCGTCGTCCTGGTGCGGCTGGAGACTTCCCCGGATGATATCCGCGGCATGCATGCATCGCGCGGCATCCTGACGGCCCGTGGCGGCATGACTTCCCATGCTGCGCTGGTGGCCCGTCAGATGGGGAAAGTCTGCGTGGTAGGATGTGGAGAGCTGGAAATCGACTACAGAAACCGGCGTATGACTGTCGGCGACCGGGTGATCCGGGAAGGACAGTACCTGTCGCTGGACGGCACGGCCGGGGAAGTTTTCGCCGGCCAGATCCCGACACGTCCTTCTGAAATCCTCCGCGTAATCATCGACCGAAGCCTTGCCCCACAGAGGTCCCAGATTTACCAGGATTATGTGGCCCTCATCGGGTGGGCCGACGAATTTCGGCGCCTGGAAATCTGGACTAATGCCGACCAGCCGAACCAAGCCGAGGAGGCGATAGCGTTCGGAGCCGAAGGAATCGGACTTACGCGTACGGAGCATATGTTCTTCGAAGGAAATCGAATCGAAGCGGTACGGGAGATGATCCTGGCAGAGGATCGTACCGGGCGCGAACGTGCTTTGGCAAAGCTTTTGCCCATGCAGCGCGAGGACTTCAAGGGCCTGTTCAGGGTAATGCGGGACAAGCCCGTGACGATCCGGACCCTCGATCCGCCTCTCCACGAATTCCTGCCCACTGACGAAAAGGATATTCAGAAGCTTGCGACAAGGATGGGGGTCCCCTTTGAGCAACTCCAGGCCAAGGTGACCAGCCTTCACGAAGCCAACCCGATGCTCGGTCATCGCGGCTGCCGCCTGGGAGTCGTCTACCCGGAAATCACCGCGATGCAGGCAAGGGCTATTATGGAAGCCGCCTGCGAGATCGCGAAGGAAGGCATGGGCGTGCACCCGGAAATAATGATCCCTCTGGTCGGCGACGTATCCGAACTGCAAAACCAAAGGGCGGTTGTGGATGCGGTTGCCCGCGACGTAATGCAGGAATGTGGAATCCAGATCGACTACCATGTGGGCACGATGATAGAGGTACCACGTGGTGCGCTCACCGCCGATGAAGTTGCGGAAACGGCCGAGTTCTTCTCTTTTGGAACCAACGACCTCACACAGACCGTTTTCGGGATCAGCCGCGACGATGCGGGCAAATTCCTTCCTTCTTACCTGGCGCATAAAATCTGGGAGCACGATCCGTTCAGCCGGCTCGACCAGAAGGGCGTGGGACAGTTGATGCAAATCGCCGTGCAGAAGGGGCGTTCCGTCAGGTCCGATCTCAAGGTCGGGATCTGCGGCGAGCACGGAGGCGAACCGAGTTCTGTGGAGTTCTGCCACAGGATTGGCCTCAACTATGTGAGCTGTTCGCCGTACCGGATCCCGGTTGCAACCCTGGCGGCGGCTCAGGCTGCTATAAAGGAAAAACGCGCCGGGAAGGAACCGACCCCCAAACCTGCTGCTGCCAAAGCCAGGTAGGGGAGTAGAGGAAGCAGGAGCTTCCTCGGACGGGGTTCGCAAGCGAGAGAGCTTGGGAACCAGCGTGAACAAGAGTTGCTGTCGCCCAAATCAACGCAGCAGCTTACGCACCGGGCACTATATCGTCATTCCGGCCCTTCTCTTCGATCAGGACAAGTTCACACCGGAATCCAGGCTTTGGGGATGATTAATTGTGAATTTAAGGCCCTAAAAACTCTGGATCCCGGCTCAAAGACATTGCCGGGATGACGTGACAAGGACCCCGGCCGCAAAATGCACGACAATAAAGATCCTTTTCGGCCCTGCTCCGTGATCGGGAAAAGCTCACGGGAATTTGCCGAAAAGTTCTACTCAAATGCAATTTGCCTTCTCTAATGGAGATCACGATGGAAAACGTATTTCGCTTGCGCCGCTCGATAATTTCCGTCCCTGCCAACAGGGAAAAGATGGTAAACAAGGCATTCTCCCTTGATACCGACGTGATAATGCTCGACCTCGAAGACAGTGTGCCCGTGACCGAGAAGGAAGAAGCCCGCAAGCGGGTTGTATCGGCTTTCAGGGAGCAGGATTGGAAGGGAAAGGTGAGGGCGTACAGGATAAACTCCATGGATACGCCCTTTGCTTACAGGGACATAATTGATATAGTCGAGGGCGCGGGCGAGTTTATTGACGTGATCGTCGTGCCCAAGGTGGAAGATCCGGCCGAAATCAAGGCGATCGACTATTTCCTGACCCAGATAGAAAAGAGGATGGGATTCAATCGCCGTATCGGGCTTGAGGCGTCCGTCGAAACCGCGGCGGGAATGCTGAGGGCGGGGGAAATCGCTTTCAGTTCCGATCGCCTGGAGGCCTTGGTGTTTGGGGTCGCCGATTATGGGGCTTCGCTCACTATGATGAGCAAGGGCATAAGCGGACATGGCGATAAAGAAGATTTTTATCCGGGGCACAGGTGGCATTTTCCGCTCAGTCGCATGGCTATGGCGGCAAAGGCGGCCGGTCTGGCGGCAATAGACGCTCCTTACGGCGACTACAAGGACCCGGAAGGTCTGAAGCGGTCCTGCATTATGAGCGCCGCTCTCGGGTTTGACGGGAAATGGGTGATCCACCCGGACCAGATCGCCATAATCAATGAACTCTATACACCCTCCCAGGA
>JAEZHY010000225.1 GCA_023416335.1 Pseudomonadota bacterium
CTTTTATGGAGGATGTAAGAGGCAAAGGCGTGAAAGCTTTGACCCTTCAGAAGGCTATTCAGTTCGTAAGCAACCTGAACTCCGCCTTCAAAGCCGAAGGACTCGATTACCTTGTCGGCTCATCCTTCCTGCGAAGGACGAGCGCTCTTTTTACGGATTTCATAAATGCCGTAAACGGCAGAAGTTTCGATAACCAGGAGACGACCTTCAACCTGAACGAAGTGGTCGGGAAGGCCACGGCATCGGTTGTCCAAAGCCCTTTTAGCGAGCAGGCGTTCTTCGATTCCGTCGGCGATGATGAACTCTTTATCCGCGAGCTTACCGCCCGGATCGCCCATAATCATCTTTTCGACGACGTGGCACTCGATTTCCGGTCCGGACCTGAAGAGGTGTTTGTGAGCCTCGAGCCTGCCGTGGTCGAGGATATGCTCATATCCCTGCTGGAAGAGATGGCTGCCGGAGGGTGCAGACAAGTGGAAATCCGGTTCGAACACAAGCCGGAGGATGTATGTCTTCTTGTCGATGCCCGTGACAATCCCGGCTTCGAACTCTCAGTCCCAAAGGAGGAGTACCTGCGGCTCACCATGGCCCAGCAGGGCGTTCCCTTCAGAAAAACCTCCGAATACGGCGACAGCGCATGCTTCGCTTTCGAATTTCGTCGGCAACGAGAATGATTTCTGAGGGCGGCTGGAGGGAATCCAGCAAAGCCCCCTCGTCCCGGACGCGGTTTGAAAGAGGGGCTTCCATTCCTTTTACGTTGAGGCACGGTTTCCTGACCGTGCCGGCCGTGTAATTTCCCATACATATCAAGCCAAAAAGAATTCCCTGCAAGAAGAAATCACCTTGTTTTCTCCCACTGCACTACTTTGGAGTTGCAATCACGTACTTGAATTTCGGATGAGTAATCGGAACAAAGTTGATGGCAGCGAGCTTGCCGGTTGTGCCTCCCGAACAGGGAAATCCGCTCGGCGTCACTCTCCTCGGCAGACATAAAACTTGTGGAGTTTCAAACCCTTAAAAGCTGTTTCGTCTTTGTCGAAATTCGTTTCCTCCTGATCTTATACCCTCGGCACGTTATTTGCCTTTAAGCCTGCTCAGAGCGCGGCGACCGATTGCCTTCGACCTGAAGGGGGGTACCTTCTCGGGGCAATATGCTGCGCCGATGTCCTGGAAGGGTTCGTAACTGACAACTTGAGCAGGGAAGGAAGCAAAAATGAAGAAGATGTGTACTCTGTCATTAGTTCTTGGATTTCTGATGATGATTCCCGTCATGGCCAACGCACAGGCGCTTGTGATCAAAGATACCGCTTGCACGCTCCTGGACGCCGATCTCCAGCCCTTTGACACATTCAACAGCACAAAAATCATTACACCATCGAGAATGTTCAATAAAAACGTCAGCGCCCACGGAGATCTTCCCGAAGGTACTCAACCGCCTCCGAATGCCGTCGTGCTCGACTACGAAAACACAGGGATTTCGTGCTGTGTCAATTTCGATGGCACCTGGTATTCCACCACTCAATGGCATGAGACCATCACCCCCAGCGGGAATGTCTCCCTGACGTGTCATTTCAAAGGCGATGAACAGGCCGGGCAATGTGGTGGAAGCATTCCGGAATAGTGAATCCGGCACGCATTTTTTAATTCTTGATAAACAAAGGAAGGCAGGATCAGAGATGACCTGCCTTTCGTATTTTGTCGTGACCAAATGCAAGCAACGGCCGATTAATCGAGATTAACCTGGAAATCGAGATGGTAACTTCTTTTGACGTCGTCTTGGATTGAGCTGCTAGATGCAATAATCTCATCGTAATTGGATATTAGAATACCGACCACGTGTCTGTCCAGATGGGATTTGCAGCTCAAATCATTCAATATCGAACAAATCTCTCTCTTTTCCATGCCTTTTCTGTACGGCCTGTCCTCAGCCAGGGCTGTAGCAACATCCGCAGCTGCAATGATCCTGGATCCCGTACTCAGCTTCCTGGCGTCAATGTGGAAGGGATAGCCGCTTCCGTCCAGTTTTTCATGATGAAAAGCGGCCCATTCGGCAATTTGCCTCATCCCGCCGATAGTGTTCAGCACCGAATACGTGAAATAGGTATGTTGCCGCATCAATGCGAATTCATCGTCTGTGAGCTTGCCCGGCTTGTTTATTACACTGTTCGGGACGGCCATTTTTCCGAGATCGTGCAGGTTTCCCGCGACTTGCATGAGTTCGATCTCGGTTTCCGTAAGGCCGAGAAAACGGGAAATGCTGGAAGCCGTCGCCGCCACTCCCGAGGAATGAGCCGCAGTAAAGGGAGACCGGAAGTCGATCAAATTTCGGAACATTTCAGAGATGGGCACAAGATCGGATGTTGGGAGTTCAATTCCCCGGCATGGTCCTTCGTGAAGCAAAAGCGAATACAGGCGAGGTGAAACCAGATCGAGCCAGAAATCTTCACGAGTCGCAATTTTCTTGAAAATTTCGACAACTTCAGGGGCGATCAATGTCGAGGACCAACTGCAAATTGTTGAGGTTATCCCTTCTCCCTGGTGCAAAATGTATTTGTCGCGTTGAATTAGGCGTTCCACGGAATCCGCAAGGTACAGGGCCTGAGCCAGGAATGTCAGCGGATCGGTTCCGGCCTGCTCATATTCCTGCCAGGGTTTATGGTGCAGCCGCACGACCTTTGCGGAAGTCGCGAACATAGGTACTCGGCTGATAAAGGCTTCACCGAGAATGCAATGAGGTTCGACATTTTCAACTTCGTTCGCATGAAGGCTAATCTTGTCTTCGGGCGTCAAAGCTCCCACGTCATGAAACAATGCGGCGATGAAGAGTTGTTCCGTCAGATCGCGTGAAAGGCGGACGGCCTTGCTGATTTCCCATACTATTAAAGCCGTCCGCATTTGATGGAGTGACAAGGCCGGACTTGCCAAATCCAGAGCATCTGAAAAAGACAGGAGCAGGTTCGAGAAATTTATCGAAGGGTTTTGATACATTAATTTCTCCGCACGGGTGTCTGAGTCGGGTTGTGTAAGAATCGGCATGAACCCCGGCTTGAAATCGGCACAGACTCCGGCGAGATTAAAGAATATTTTCAGTTTCCCATCAAAATAAACCTCCTGCTCTCATTCCGGCAGCAAGGACAAACATCACAGCGGCGCTTTGAGTTCTTCCTTCTTGCCCATATGTTCCTTCAGTGCTGCCTGGGCGGCGGCGAGACGGGCTATGGGGACACGGAAAGGCGAGCAACTCACATAGTTCAGGCCCAGCCTGTGGCAGACCGCGATGGACCTGGGATCGCCTCCGTGCTCTCCGCAGATGCCGACTTCGAGTTCGGGACGGGTTTTTCGTCCCTGCTCGACCGCTATCCCCATCAGCTTGCCCAGTCCCTTTTCGTCAACCGTCTCAAAAGGATTATCGGGAATGATGCCCCGCTGGATGTAGTCGATGAGAAAACCCTTTTCGGCGTCGTCACGGCTGATGCCGAAGGTGGTTTGCGTGAGGTCGTTGGTACCGAAGGAGAAGAACTCGGCATAATCCGCGATTTCATCAGCGGTGAGCGCTGCCCGCGGGGTTTCGATCATGGTGCCGAACTTGTAATCGATCGTGATTCCCTGCTGTTCCATTACCTCCCGCGCAATGGCTTCCAGGGCTTCGCGCTGCACCTTCAGCTCGTTCACGTGGGTGGTTAGCGGGATCATGATTTCCGGGTGTACCTCGATCCCCTGTTTCGTGCACAGGCAGGCGGCTTCGAAGATGGCCCGAACCTGCATCTGGGTCAGTTCGGGCATGAGGATTCCCAGCCGCACGCCGCGCAGCCCCAGCATGGGATTGGCCTCGCGAAGCGTTTCCACTCGGTGCAGGATGTGCTCGTCTTCTTCGATCTTGTGCAGCAGGTCGTCGATTGCCTTCAGATTTCCCGCGTGGAGGAGCTGAATCTTGCTGTCGGCCAGCTCGTTCATGAGCATTTCGAAGCTGGGGAGGAATTCATGCAGAGGCGGATCGATCAGGCGGATGATCACGGGAAGTCCGTCCATCGCTTTGAATATGCCGATAAAATCCTCGCGCTGGAATGGGAGCAGGGCATCGAGCGCATCACGCCTTTCCGTGGGCAGATTGGTCATGATCATCTTTTGGACGATCGGCAGCCGCTCCGGCTCAAAAAACATATGCTCCGTTCGGCAAAGCCCGATTCCGCTTGCACCGTAGTCGCGCGCGCGTTTGGCGTCCGCGGGATAATCGGCGTTTGCCCACACACCCAGGCTGCGGAAATCGTCCGCCCAACTCAGCAGCCTCATAAGCCAGGGATCGGAAATATCCGGTACCATCGTTTCGACTCTGCCGAGGAAGACCTCTCCGGTCGTACCGTCTATCGAAATCCAGTCGCCTTCGTTGATGACCTGCTCGCCCACGGTCATCAGGTGCTGGTTCATATCGATTTCGAGGGCAGCAACGCCGACCACGGCGGGTTTTCCGAACTGTCGGGCAACGAGTGCCGCATGGCTCGTCCGGCCGCCCCGGCTCGTGAGGATACCCTCAGCCGCAAGCATACCGTGCACGTCGTCGGGTTTGGTCTCGGGACGGACCATGACGACCTTTTTGCCTTCCTTCCGTGCCCAGGTTTCGGCAAGATCGGCATCGAAGGCCACGACACCGACGGCGGCGCCGGGAGACACGTTGAGCCCCGAAGCGAGGAGCCTTCCTTCGTCTTTGGCGGCCCTCTTGGAATTGGAATTGAACTGCGGGTGCAGGAAAAAATCGACCTGTTCGGGAGTCACACGCATCACTGCTTCCTCCCGTGTAATGAGCCCTTCTTCGGCCATATCCACGGCGATTCGGACGGCAGCCTGGGCCGTTCGCTTGCCGTCACGCGTCTGGAGCATCCACAGCTTGCCGCGTTCGATCGTGAACTCGACATCCTGCATGTTGCGGTAGTGCTTCTCGAGCACTTCGGTAATTTCGGCGAACCGTCGCCAGGCCTCGGGCATGGTCCGGGACATATTTTCGACCGGATCCGTCTGCCGGATGCCTGCCACGACGTCTTCTCCCTGGGCATTGACCAGGTAGTCGCCTTCGATTTTCTTCTCACCCGTCGTGGCGTTCCGGGTCATTGCGACACCCGTGGCGCTGTGGTCGCCCATGTTGCCGAAAACCATCGTCTGGATGTTGACGGCGGTCCCGAGATCGTGGGGAATCTTTGCCGCATTGCGGTAGTCGATTGCGCGTTTGCCGTTCCAGGAGCGGAAAACGGCTTCAGTCGCGAGCCGCAGCTGCTCGTAGGGGTCGGAGGGGAAGCCGATCCGGTTGTATCGACGGAAGATGTCCCGGAACCTTTTCCCGATCGCCTTCCAGTCATCGGCGTTCAATTCGGCATCGCTCTTGACTCCGCGGTTTTTGCGGAACTCACTGATGACTTCCTCGAAAGGTTCGTCGGGCACTCCCATTACGACTGATCCGAACATCTGTATCAGGCGGCGGTAAGAGTCATAAACAAAACGGGGGTCCCCGGTGAGTTCGATCATGCCCTGGACCGTTTCCTCGTTCAGTCCGATATTGAGTACGGTGTCCATCATCCCGGGCATTGAAAATTTGGCTCCCGAACGGCAGGAAACGAGGAGCGGATTGCGGGGATCTCCAAATTTTTTGCCGGTCTTCTTCTCGACTTCGGCAAGAGCCTGCAATTCCTGCTCCCACATGGCATCCGGGAATTTCATGCCGGCTTTCAGGTAGGCATTGCATGCCTCGGTCGTAACGGTAAATCCCGGCGGGACCGGCAGGCCGATGCGTGTCATGTCGGCAAGATTGGCGCCCTTGCCGCCCAACAGTGCGCGGACGCCTTCCCATTCGCGGCCGACCGAAGCCGCCGCCTGATCGAGTTCGTCAAATAAGTAAACCCATTTCTCAGCCATTTCGACAGGCCTCCTCGGATATTGGTTGAAGTAGTCAGGGGCTGCTCGCCATGGAGAGCGGAGTGGAGAATGGTAGAACAGGAAATGAAGAGCAGTTCACCCCGGGACGGTGAACACCGCGCCGGCTGTTTCCGGTTCCCAGCGCGAATCTCGCACCGGCTGAAAAAAATGTAAGCAATGGAAATGGAGGACGCCAGTGAGCGATGGAGAAGGACTCCGGGCAATGAATGGAATCAGGAATGGGTAGGAACAATGAACTCAAGCGTTAGATACTCTACCACGAAATATCGGGAGCAACAAAAAAGACGAAAGCTTACAACCACGAAAGACACAAAAATAAAGAAAGAAAACGATATGATAGGGCCGGACGGTCTCGGAGCGCAACCCATCGTTTTTGGATGAGCCATAAGTACGAAATTCACGAAAGTGCCATCTGTTCTCCTCGACTTTGAGTGTGCCAAGGGGGTATCGAATGAGCGCGATAACCTCCTTTTTTCGAAGAAATCTTAATTAAGAAATGATTTCACATTTAGGCGGGTTTTTCCGATTAGACGTATAGCCTGCCGGTCTTGGCGCGGCCTTCAGGATTTGTCCGCGCGCGGATTTGGACTCCGGGCGGACCGGAATGCACTCTTTCATATCCGGAAATCATCTGTCTCCCGGGATCTCATGTCGGACCGGCCGGACCCTCTGTGGGGCAGGGATGGAGTTTCCGGCGACTGTTCCAGGTTAATGGTGCTGCTAATTGGGGGAGCCGTTTGCATTATCCGAACCTGTTTCTTTCATGGCCTATCGGCAGGAAACTGCTCCTGCTCCTATCCCTGGTCTTCCTTCCTGCATTTGGAATTATCCTCCTCACAGGTTTGGACAGCAGAAAGCACCAGATCGAGGCAGCAGTAAACAGTGCGACAGTTTTGCTGCACAGCTGGTCCGCCCAGCAGGAACAGGTTGCCGCCGGGACGAGACAGATGCTGAGCACCATCGCCCAGCTTCCCGTCGTGCAGAACCTGGACAGGGCTGCGTGTAACGAACTGTTCCGCGAGCTGAATGAAAAGAATCCGTTCTATGGGACTATTGCCGTCGTCAATATGTATGGAGATGTATTCGCGTCATCTCCCCGTATCGAACCCGGTTCCGTCAACCTTTCGGACCGCAAACATTTTAAAGATGCCGTACGTACTCTTGATTTCTCCACCGGAGAGTTCATCATCGGCAGGATCAGCAACGAACCGGGGATCGTTTATTCCTACCCTGTTCTCGATTCCAATAGAAGACCCATTGCCGTCCTTATCGCGAGTTTCAAGCTGAACCGATATGCAGATTTCTTCACGCGGGCAAATCTGCCGGAGGGATATGCATTGACGATTGTCGATCATCGGGGTACGCGACTGTATCGCTTACCCCACTCGAAATCGTCGGCTGCCGGAAAACCGATACCCATAAATGCGTTCGAAGCCATATCGGGCGGTTTCGGCCAGGGGACTTTCGAAAGGCTGGGTGATGACGGGATCAATCGCATCTATGCCTACAAGCAGTTGAGGCTGCGGGAGGACGAGCCTCCTTATTTGTACATGATTGCCGGAGTTCCCAAAGAACTTATTGAGCGCAAGGCCAACCTGGAGGTGCTCAACAGTCTCGTTTTTCTGGGAATAGCGGCTTTTGCCGCGGCCTTCCTGGCATGGTTGTTTGGAAATTATGCCTTTGTCGCCCCGATCAACCGCCTTGTCGAGGCAACGCATCGATTCGGCGGAGGCGCCTTGGGAACGCGAACGGGTCTCCCGCATACATCGGACGAATTGGGCAAACTGGCCGAATCCTTCGATTCAATGGCTTCGCTCCTGGAGACTCGGGAGATTGCGCGAAGATCGGCGGAAGAATCTCTCGCATTACGAGAGTCTTACCTGACGGCGATCATAGAAAATGTTCCCGGTCTTGTTTGGTTCAAGAATACACAGGGTGTCTTTCTGGCCGCGAATCGTGCAATGGCTCAAAGCTGCGGAAAAAGGAATCCGGAAGATGTCGCCGGAAGAGGCGATATGGATGTATGGCCCAGGGAACTTGCCGAAAAATACAGGGTCGATGACGATGAAGTCTTGACGAAAGGTGTCCCCATCGCTGTCGAGGAACTTATTTCGGCGCTGGGGCAAATGAAATGGTTTGAGACGTATAAGGCGCCCGTTTTTGACAGGGAAGGCCGGATCCTCGGCACGGCAGGATACGCCCGCGAAATTACGGAGCGAAAGATGGCGGAAGAGGTGCTCCGCCTGACTCGTTTTACGGTTGAACATGCCGCGGACCCGATTTACTGGCTCAGCGCCGACAATAGGATCATTTATGCCAATGAAGCCGCGTGCCGCAGCCTGGGGTATTCGAAAGAAGAACTCACGTCAATGACGCTGCCGGATATCGATCCCTTCTTTTCCGCGGAAAGGATGCGGGACTTTAACGAGCAGTTCAAGAAGGCCGGCTTGATGGTTTTCGAGTCGGCACATCGTCGCAGAGACGGCTCCATATTCCCGATCGAGGTGAGCGCCAAGAATCTGGTGTTCGGCGGCAGGGAGTTGAACCTGAATTTTGTGAGAGACATTTCCGAGCGCAGGCAAATCGAAAGGGAGCGCCACGAGATGGAGGCCCATCTCCACCAGGCGCAAAAACTCGAAG
>JAEZHY010000242.1 GCA_023416335.1 Pseudomonadota bacterium
GCTTTAAGGAAATACGCCGCTGGTTCCCAAGGTCCGCCTTGGGAACCCCGCCCCGGCAGGCCGGATAGTATCCGGTACGAGCTGTCCAAAATACTTGGCCTACCGGGATGGGGTCATTAAAGCAACATTATTGCCCTGAAGACCGGGTATCCAGCCTACACGGCTCCGCTCTCCTTACAAAAGAATTGTCCGGGAAAGGGGCTTCTACTGGGCCGCAGCAGGCCGTTCCGCCTGCGCAAGATCCTCTTCCACGTAGCGCAGGGCTGCTTCGAGCAACTCGGCCCGAGGGTAGTCGTTCTTGTCCGCAAGCGCGGCGAATATGGGAGATTTCTCGCTGCTGATCGGCATGGCCACCGCGAGATGGTCTGCATTCGGATAGCCCAGCAGGACCGATCCCGGAATGATTGCATCGGAGCACAGCACCATACTGTCGTTTACCGGGTCCGTTTTGGAGAGTATGTCGTGGAAGGGAAGCTGAATACGCGAAGTATTCTCCCGGGAAGCAAACGCAGCCAGGGAATAGTACCTCACTCCTTTGGGTAGTGGATTAGCGGAGAGCCACGCGATTCGGATATTCCGGCGCAGACTCTCAACAGCTTCCGCGCCTTCTCCCGGCGGGCAGGACGAGAGCGGTATCTGGTGAGCCAACTTCAAGAGGAAATCTGGGAATGCATCAGCAAGCGGAGATCCGTTCACAGCGCCCGAGAAGCTGATGACCGCGGCGGTCCGTTCGGCGACGGCCGGATATTTCACCAGCGCTTCGAGTGTATCCACGGTGCCTTTTGAATGCGTGGCAAATATGATCCTTTCCCCGGAAGGCATCCCCATGACGGCATCCCGGATAAGGTCGGCGTTTACCGCACTCGACCTGCGCCCTTTGGTCTGGATGTAATCGGTCTTATAGCCGAGTCCTTCCAGTCGCGACCGCGTGTCGGAAAAAGCTGTGGATACCTCCGCAATGCATTCGGCCAGAAGACCCGGAACGATTACGACGCGAAAGTTCCCGCTGGACGACCCCACAGCAACGGGTTTTCCCGTCTCAGCAGGTTCGCCCGATAGTTTCCAGAGCATCGAGCCGTCGTCATAAGGCGCACCCGATAGATGCTTTGCAGACCGAACAGCCAGGACTTCCCTGAAGATCTCCCGGAAACGGCCGCGACCGTCAACAATTCCCGCCTGCGTTGTCGGAACAAGCACGGAGGGGGCAATGTTTTGCGGCAAGGGAACAGTCCGGACAACGCAAGAAGCCAGGAGCGGTGCCGTACAGGCGGCAATCAACAGTGACGCGAAACGAACTCGAACCGTAGACATCCGGTGATCCCTTTGTAATCGGAGCTGCACACCGGAGAAGTACCATCCCCGGCAGCAGCAGTTTAATATCTGTCAATCCTGTGGGCGTGCAGCGGATTTCCACGGCACTCCCGATTTCACTTCTTAAATAAAGCAGAATCGGCACGTCTCCCAAGGAGACCTCGTCAAACCCGGGAGAGCGCCGCGTAACAGCCTCATTGTCACATGACCCAGCCAGGTGGAATCGTGCGGGAAGAGGAAAAACGAGTTGGTGCAAGCATAGAGTCCATGCCTGCACTATCGGCCTGTCGGGACGAAGTGCCAGGCGTGGAGTTCATTGGCGCCAACTTAGCAGACTCCTTCTATTTAACCCCTTTAGGGTAAATAGGATCGTGGGGCACACTCTTTTCCCAGGGTGACGCTTCGCTGACCCTGGGCTGAAATTATTTAGCGCTTTCAGCGCAAAAATAACCGGGCTCGCTTAAGTTGACGCATATGAGTGTGGAGCCTGGGAACAAGCGGTTTCAGTTCACAGCTCACTGTTCACTCAAAAGCATCTGCGCCAACTCTTTTCCCGCCCGGTACGCCTCTTCCAGGTACTCCGGATGCTCCATAACCTCGCCGGCTCCGTCCAGCCGCCGATATAGTAGACTTTTCCACAGCTGCATGTCCCATGCATCCAGGAAATATTTCATGGTCATCATGATTCCGTCAAAAAGACGTGCTCCACCCGTAGCTCCAACCGCTATGAACAAGGCTTTGCGCGCAGGCTCCCGAAGTCCGAACGGCGCCTTGTCGACCAGATACTTTTTTGCCCACTGGGCCTGGCTGCGGTCCATGAAAATTTTCGTCTGAGCGCTCACCGTGTAAAAGAAGACCGGCGATGCCAGCATCAGTGCATCACAGGCAAGAAGCCGGTCGTGCAGTTCCTGAAAATCATCTCTAATGGCGCAGCGGCCTGTCTTCCCGCAGGCATAAATCTCGAGGCACGGAGAAATCGAAAGATCCCGCAAAAACACCTCATCGATCTGGACATTGGAGTCCAAAGCCCCTCGTACTGCGTTTTTGAGAAGAGTCGATGTGTTTCCGTTCCTTCTGGGGCTCCCGTAAACTGCCAGGATATTCTTCAACTGAAGACCTCACTATTTTTTGAATATCAGCATCTCAAAGCGTGCAATCATGATATTCGCCTGATGTCTGTCCGATTGCAGGAGCATCCCCTCTGCGATCATCGAGCATTATAATATACGGCAAAGATCGTTTGCATGATACAGGTGCAGATTTAAATTAATTGGGAGAGTTTTTCTATGCAATCAAACGATGACATGTATGACCTGATAATTCTCGGGGGCGGACCTGCCGGCCTTACTGCAGGCATGTACGCGATGAGGGCCGTACTCAAAACGGTCCTCATCGAAAAGGCCACTCCCGGCGGCCAGTTGGCAATCACGAAAGGGGTCGAGAACTATCCCGGTTTCGAGGAGATCAGCGGCCTGGACCTATCGGACAGATTCCTCCGGCATGCGCAGTCGTACGGCCTTGAGGTGATCTACGACGAAGCTCTCGCTATAGAACCGGGCGCGGAATTTCATTCGGTGTCCCTGGGGAGCGGAAGAATACTTAGAGGGCATGCGCTGATAGTTGCGACCGGCGGTACCCCGCGGAAGCTGGCCATCCCCGGAGAGAATGAAAACCTGGGAAAGGGCGTATCCTATTGCGCCAAATGTGACGGCTTTTTCTTCCAGGGCCGGGTCGTCACCGTTGTCGGAGGAGGAGACACTGCACTGGAGGAGGCGCTCTATCTCACCAAGCTCGCCTCGAAAGTATACATCGTACACCGACGCGACATCTTCAGAGCGAGCAAGATCCTGCAGGAAAGAGTTCGCGAATCCAAAGACATCGAACTGGTCCTCAATTCCCAGGTCACAAAGATATTTTCCGACGAGGAAGGGGTCATTTCCATTTCGGTTGACGATAATCTTACGGGAAAAACCAGGACTATCGAGACCGAAGGCGTGTTCATCTTTATCGGCCTTTTTCCGAATAATCAGATAGTTCCTCCCGGGGTCCAACTCGATGCGTCAGGGTATGCGAAAACGGACGACAAATGTGCAACCAATATTCCCGGAATTTTCGTTGCCGGCGACCTCAAGCAGAAGTACGCCAAACAAATCGTCATTGCTGCGGCGGAAGGATGCATTTCGGCGCTTGCCGCCGCAAGCTACATTGATGAAAAGAAGAACGAACGGAGATAAGCCTGCCTCCTTACCGTCCCTCTACAGTTTTGCCTTCTTGGCATTCCTGTCAAAGCCCAACCACTCGCATAGTCACGATCGAGTTTGAGCCGTTTTTGGCGAATTTTTCGCATATAGGAAAAATTTTCCTGGCTTTTTTCTGTAAGCGGAAGTAAATGGCAATCCGCTATTTGCATCGCTACTCAACCCAGGAAAAATTACGGAGAAAAGCGTTATGTGAAAGCTGGCACCACGTTATTCATCCCCGAGAGATAGCAAACTACATTGACAAGACTGCGTATTATTTATAAAACTGATCTCGAGTTGATGCCGCTGTAGGTTCATATCTCCGCTTCGTCTATTAAAAACTAACTGTCGGAAATATTTCGTGTATGCAACTTCTCGGGAGAAGGTATTGCATTTTTCTAGTATGTGGATTGCGAAATAAATAACAATCGAAAGGAGGACTCCCAACTCTCCACAGTTCCATTTTGTCTTGCATCTAAATTATGTCCGGCCTGATCTTCAGGTATTGAATCTAATTGGAGGACGTTGGTATGAAACTGACACGGAGAAATTTTCTCAAAATCTCCGGTGCTGCAACTGCGGGCCTTGCTCTCAATGGACTGGGGTTGGATTTCCGACCGGTTGAGGCATACGCCTGGGAGCTGCGCACCAAAGATGCAAAGGAAACTCCCAGCATCTGCTGCTTCTGCGCTGTCGGGTGCGGAATCCTTTGTCACACGGATAAGAAAACCGGGAAAGTCATCTATACGGAAGGCGATGCGGATCATCCGATAAACGGCGGCGCTCTTTGTGCCAAGGGCGCTTCTTCTTATCAGATCGCGCAGAACGAAAAGCGGGCAATGAATGTCCTTTACCGCGCGCCCAACAGCGACAAATGGCAGGTAAAAAAATGGGACTGGGCCCTCGGTGAAATCGCCAAACGCGTCAAGAAGACCCGCGATGCATCATTCGTCGAAAAGAATGCACAGGGACAGGTAGTCAACCGGTGCGAAGGCATCGCTTCCGTTGGAAGCGCCGCAATGGACAACGAGGAGTGCTGGCTCTACCAGACCATGCTCCGATCCCTCGGGCTCGTGTATATCGAGCATCAGGCACGAATCTGACACAGCGCCACTGTAGCGGCTCTGGGAGAGTCGTTCGGACGCGGTGCAATGACCAATCACTGGATAGACCTCGGAAACAGTGACTGCATCCTCATCATGGGCAGCAATGCCGCGGAAAACCACCCGATATCGTTCCGCTGGGTCATGAAGGCCAAGGACAACGGAGCCACGGTCATCCACGTCGATCCGCGCTATACGCGCACATCGACCAAGGCTGACATATACGCTCCCCTGCGGTCCGGGACCGACATCGCCTTCCTGGGCGGAATGATCAAGTACATCCTTGAAAACGACAAATTCTTCAAGGATTACGTTCTGAACTATACAAATGCCTCCTACATCGTCGGGGAAAAGTATGGTTTCAAGGACGGCCTCTTCTCCGGGTTCAACTCTGAGAAGAAAGCTTACGACGCGTCCACCTGGGCGTACGAGATGGACGAAAAAGGAATTCCCAAGAAAGATCCGTCCTACCAGAACCCCCGTTGCGTCATGCAACTCATGAAGAATCACTACTCGCGCTACGATCTCGATACCGTTTCATCGATCACGGGAACTCCGAAAGAGGACCTGCTCAAGGTATACGAATCCTACAGCGCGACCGGCACCCCCGATAAAGCCGGAACGATCATGTACGCCATGGGCTGGTGCCAGCATACGGTAGGCGTTCAGAATATCCGCGCGATGTCCATCATCCAGCTTCTGCTCGGCAACATGGGGATCGCCGGAGGCGGCGTTAACGCTCTCCGCGGCGAGTCCAACGTACAGGGTTCGACAGATGCGGGTCTGCTCTTCCACATCCTGCCGGGTTATAATCCCGTTCCGACGGCCTCACTTGCTACCCTGGCGGACTACAACAAGAAGAACACCCCCACATCGAAAGATCCTCTCAGCGCCAACTGGTGGCAGAATCGTCCCAAGTACATCGTGAGCTTCCTGAAGTCGCTTTACGGCGATGCGGCAAAGGCTGAAAACGAATTCGCCTACAGCTGGCTTCCCAAGCTCGAGGATGGTAAGCAGTACAGCTGGCTCGATCTTTTCGACGCCATGTATAACAAGCAGATCAAAGGCTTTTTCGCCTGGGGCATGAACCCTGCCTGCAGCGGGGCCAATTCCAACAAGACCCGAGAAGCTCTTACCAACCTGGACTGGCTGGTCAACGTCAATGTCTTCGACAACGAGACGGCGTCCTTCTGGAAGGGCCCCGGGATGAATCCCAAGCAGATCAAGACGGAAGTTTTCTTCCTCCCCTGTGCGGCTTTCCTCGAAAAGGAAGGTTCAATTGCCAACAGCGGAAGATGGGCTCAGTGGCGCTATAAGGCCCAGGAACCGCCCGGAATGGCAAAGCCCGACGGCGACATCATGTACGAGCTTTTCCTGCAGATTCGCGATCTTTACAAGAAAGACAAGAAAGCGAAATTTCCGACCCCCATTCTGAATCTGAAATGGGACTATGCGACCAACCACAACTTTGATCCGCACATTGTTGCCAAGGCAATAAACGGCTATTGGACAACGGACAAGACCATCGGCGACAAGACCTACAAGAAGGGCGAACAGGTAGCCGCCTTTGCAATGCTCCAGGACGACGGATCTACCTCCTGCGGAAGCTGGATCTACTGCCAGAGCTACAATCAGGACGGCAACAACATGGCCCGCAGGGACAAAAGCGATCCGAGCGGGATCGGCCTCTATCCCAAGTGGTCGTGGGCATGGCCCGTGAACCGCAGGATCATATACAACCGCGCCTCGGTTGACCCAACCGGCAAACCCTGGAACCCGAAAAGAGTGGTCGTGGAGTATGTGGGCGAAGTCAAGGACGGCAAGTACGTTTCCGGCAGCTGGAAAGGCGACGTCCCCGACGGCCCGTGGCCGCCTCTGAAGAACCCGGACGGCTCCGCCAGAGAAGACGGAAGACTGGCTTACATCATGAAGCCGGACGGCTATGCTTCCATCTTCGGCCCCGGTTTGAAAGACGGCCCGTTCCCCGAGCATTACGAGCCTCTCGAATGCCCGGTTGAGAAGCATCCTTTCAGCCCGCAGCTAAACAACCCTGTCGCGGCAACCTTCAAGACCCCGAAGGACATCGTCAAGGCCTGCGATCCCCGGTTCCCGTTCATCGGCACCACTTATCGTGTCACCGAGCACTGGCAGACGGGCGTCCTGACCAGATGGCTTCCGTGGCTCGTTGAAGCCGAACCTCAGTTGTTCGTCGAAATGAGCGAACAGCTTGCTTCGCTGAGGTCGATCAAGAACGGCGAAAAGGTGATTGTCGAATCGCCGAGAGGTTCGCTCGAAGCGGTTGCAATCGTTACAAAGCGCATCAAACCCTTCAAAGTGCAGGGGAACGATGTGCACATGGTTGGCCTGCCCTGGCATTACGGATGGGTCCATCCGCCGGATGGAGGCGACAGCGCAAATCTGCTGACTCCGTCGGTAGGAGATCCGAACACCCGTATTCCGGAATCGAAGGCATTCATGGTCAACGTGCGGAAGAAAGGGGCATAAGCCATGGCAGGTAAGAGCATCTTCATAGATACAACGCGCTGTACCGCCTGCAGAGGCTGCCAGATCGCATGCAAAAACTGGAATCAGAATGCAGCTTCAGCGACGAAGAACCTTGGGAGCCACCAGAACCCTCCCGATCTGGACGGCAACACCTTCAAGCTGGTCCGGTTCAATGAGGTGGAAAACGACGGCAAAGTAGGATGGTATTTCTTTCCCGACCAGTGCCGTCATTGCCTCGAACCTCCGTGCAAGGATACCGCCGAAGGGTACGTTACCGACTCGGTTATCCAGGACGAAGCGACTGGGGCCATTGTATATAAGGAAAACATCAAAGAGGCGCCCTTTGACGAAGTCAAGCAGAGCTGCCCCTACGATATTCCGAGAGTCAACGCAAAGTCCCAGCCGGTTAAATGCACGATGTGCATCGACCGAATCAGCAACGGACTGAAGCCGGCATGCGTCAAAAGCTGCCCGACCGGAGCGATGAACTTCGGCGAACGTTCGGAAATACTCCAGATGGCGAAGGACAGACTCGCCGCACTCAAGGAGAAATATCCGAAGGCGCAGCTTTTGGATGCCGATCAGGTCAGGGTTATCTACCTCGTGGCGGACGATCCGAAAAAGTACCACAAAAACGCTGTGGCGAGCCTGCAGCGGAGTAACGGGAAAGTCGCCACGGCATAACGGCATACAGGGGTGCGCGGTCGGGAGACCGCGCCCTGACTCGAATTCGCTGGTTCCCAAGCTCCGGCTTGGGAACCCCCATCCCGCAGGCCGATGGTCTGAGGCTTAACCTGCCGCTCTGCCGGCGCCTCCTCCGTTTGGCCTCTTGTGCTTACGTACCCGGATTCGAGAATCCGGGTAGAACTGGATACCGGACGTATCCGGGAGGAATTCCGGAGAAACCGATTTCCAGGCGTGCGCCGCTGGATTACAATTTAAAGGTTGGGAATTTTTGCAGGAAGCCGGGATTATCCGGCTTCCCTTTTATAGAGGATTGACACTTGGGCACAACCGCAGAACAAAAACGAGACGAGATCGAACGGGCAATCGCGCTTGCAAGAGTCGAACGCTCGGCCTACTCCCAGCTTTACGACTTCCTGGAAGCGCTATTTATCTCCCAGGTCGAAGCCGGACGCGAATTGAATCTTCACATCCCCTCACCCGCGGGCGCTTCCGCCCAATCCCGCATGCAGGAGGGTTTCCCTCTGCTCAACAGATGGGATTTTCCGATCGATACTCGCTCGGCCGCCCGATTCCTGGAGCAAATTCAAAAAGCTTTACCTGAAGCGAATGCTCAACTCATCAATGCTGCACGGACACTCAGCGGATCCCTGGCAGACCAATCCGGCAGGGAAGAACAATTCTGGAGCGCTTTTCTCCAACATGAGATCCAGCCATGGGAAGAATGGGTAAATCTCGATGCAACCGAACTTTCATCGGTTCTATTCATAGCGCGAAGCGCAATCCGCACTTCTCTCGAATTAACAGCCGAAAATCTGCTCGAAGCCAATCCGATTCCCGAATCCTGGCTCAAAGGCTATTGCCCCGTCTGCGGCTCCCTCCCTTCCTTGCTTTATCTTCAGGGCGAGGGCGCGCGAAAGGCATTCTGTTCCTGGTGCGGAACAAAATGGAACCTGCACCGGCTGCAATGTCCTTACTGCGAAAACCGCTATCACGAGTCGCTCGGATATATCGCAATCGAAGCGGAGCCACAGAACAGAATAGTCTATTGCACACTCTGCAAGTTTTATTTCAAACAGATAGATACGCGTGAACTGGCCTACTTTCCATACTTGCCCCTTGAAGAGTGGACCACGCTGCATATGGATCTCGTGGCTCAGAAAACCGGTTATAGTCAACCGCCCTCCCCGTCGCCGGCTGTCTACGGACACGGGAAATAGATTTCGAACGACCTCAATATAAAGGCAGTCCACTCCGAATTATACTATCGCTTGCGGCAGAGTTTCAGGCTACTGAAATCGGGCTGAGCAATCGGAGGCTGCAGCGCCTGATACTGAGATTGAAAAGGGATTCATTCGGAGGACAGGTATCGGATACTATTCTGCAAGGGATGGGAGCATTCAGCATTTTGAGATCTGAAAAGGTTTTCAGCCGGACACTTCCTGAATGGCCTATTCGATCCTCAAGACTCTTATCCATCAGGAGGTAATCGAAAGTAACGGATTCCGGGCAAATCTCTACGAGGCGTCCCACATACGCCGGGCAACCTTCCGATGAGAATTCCAGAATTACCATGATTTCACTCAAGGGCGGGAATAGTCCGTTAATTCCGGCAGCTATCTGCCCAGCTTCATCGTTGCGATTGGAATCCGGGAATACGGCATTACCTGTTTCTTTCTCCAGCATGTCTATCTCCGGTAAGTGAAATATCTCTCATTCCATCCTCCAAATGGATTTTTTTCAATACCGTGAAGACAGTATTTATGTATGGGGACATGTACATCGTTTAGCTACCGTACAACGCGACCGGGTCGTGCAGGCCCGGCACAAGCGGTCAACCAGTTTAGAAATAAGATTCAGGTCCGTTTACACCTGTGTGTTCGGGAAGAGGCGAGATAGCACGGGGTAGAGCGTGTCCCTCGAAGAGTCCACCTTGTATTCTCACCCGGCATAATTAATTTCCCTGCAGTTTTCTGCGCACCGGCTGCATGTGAGTTCATCCAAGTGCTGCCATCATTCTCCAGGTCCGTAAAGCGGCGGGCTCCACCTTTCCCCATCGAACTGCTTTGCTGATTTCGAAAGGATCGGAACCGCTCCGCAGCTCAACTCTTGCCCGCAATGCGAATGCCGTCGTGCCCGGCTTCATTGATTAACCCCACTGTTGCACAGGAGGTCCTCATGTCGGCAAAGTCCTTTTTGACTCTGGTACCAGTGATCCTCATCGTGCTTCTCGCTCTTTCCTTCTCATGCGCTCAGGCCCAGGACAGGAAGAACTCTGCAGGGTCGCGGGATGCCGTGATGGAGGCGCAGACCCCTACCCCCGTGCCGGCCGGCAGGCCCGAGCAAAAGAAAACCGAACACGATTTCTCCCCCATGTTTTCGGCCCTCAACGCAATGCCGTCATCACCGGTTTTCGAAAATCAGCCGGACCACGGCGACGTTCTCGGTTTTGACTTCTATCGAGACCCGCTGAACAGTCCCCGGCCGATGATGACCTTTGACGAGATCATGAAAAAAGACGTAGCTGAAAAGGCAAGTGTCAATGAGGCGCAACGCAGGCTCCTCAACGATCGCTACGATTTGAAACCCAAGCTCGATCCAACCGCGAAGATGTCTCGCGGGAAACCCTTGGCGGTTGGTCCGACTGCCCGCCTGCGAGGCGGAG
This sequence comes from Pseudomonadota bacterium, assembly GCA_023416335.1. Next base: position 10,509 of record JAEZHY010000242.1, read on the forward strand.
TGACCTGGGATCAGCTTTCAACCATGAGTCCCCAGGATATCCGCGACAAGGGAGTATTTCCCTACCCGTCACTCCCGCACCCGAAACAGGCAACCGGAGGGCAGGTCTTTCCCCAGATGCAGATTGCTATGTTTCCCCGCCTGCAGCGATTTGACGTGGATTTCGACCTGCCCGAAGCGTTTCTGCCCGAGTTTCCACCCGCCATCTTCCTCCAGAGCCGACCCGAACTCGGTGATGTCTCACGCGGCGAGGTCGTCTCCATAAACAACTACTATCGTCTTTTCAAAGACATTCTCACCCCCGTTCAACTCGACGGACTGCGGATGCTCCTGACGCCTTTCCCCCAGGAAGAATTCAATCCCACGGACGACCGCAAGTCTGTCAATCCGAGCCTCGGGGTTACCTGTCTCGATTGCCACATAAATTTCCATACGACGGGACAGTTTCATCTGAATCCGGACATCCGCCCGCAAAATCGCAGATTACGCCTCGACACCGTGAGCCTGCGCGGTATGTTCAACCAGCAGATCCATGGGTCAAAACGCAGCCTGCGTTCTGTGGAGGATTTTACCGAGTTCGAGTTCCGAACGGCATACTTCAACGGTGACTCCATCCATGCCATGAAGAAGGGCTTCACCATCATCCCGCGAGTGCAGGTCGCCCATATGGCGCAGATGCAGAATATGATCGATTTCCCGCCCGCACCGAAGCTCAAGCCGGACGGTAAGCTCGATCCTGCCAAAGCGACCCCCAACGAACTCAGAGGTGAGCAGATCTTCTACAACAAGGGCAACTGCGCGGCCTGTCACCTGCCACCCACGTTTATCGATCACCAGATGCACGATCTCCAGCTCGAACGATTCTCCAAGGAACCTGGAGACGGTCCGATAAAGACTTTTACGCTCAGGGGGATCAAGGAAAGCCCCCCTTATTTCCATGACGGCCGCTGCCTCACGCTCGAAGACACGGTTGAACTGTTTAATATTGTGCTCGAAACTAAACTCACACGTGATGAAAAAGCCGACCTGGTTGCATTCATGCGACAGCTTTAGATCGCAGGAATATGCGATGGGTGTGCTGCGGGTGGACTAAGCAGTGCGCAGCCCATGGTTTTCCCGATGGACGAGCGGTGGGCACGAAAAACCCGGCCCACCCCGGTTCACGGCCTGCATTGCCTTCGGATCATCTCCAATTCCCGCAGGTTCCCAAGCTCCGAGGGCTGTTGCCCCATGGAGATTGACCCAGTTCCCGGGCATCTTTCGACGGAGCCCTCAATACCGACGTTCCCGGCAGTGCTCCTCCCGAGCCGGGAACTTGGGTTTTTAAGGTCTTGAATTGGCGATTAATCCGCTCTGGAAGACTGACCCGTAGTTGCGATGCTGCGTTCTTATCCGGACTTCGATTGCAGCTTCCGCCGGGACTCCCGCATCATGGGTCCTTGGTTGGCCGGATGCACTCCGCTTGATATCATTTGAGATAATCCGACCACTTTCAGGCTTTTCATTTTGTATCTCCCACATTGCTGCATCCAGCAGCAAGTATGATTATCCTTATTTAGCTTCATTGCTGATAATACCGGGTACAAGCACAGGAAATTCAAATACTCCGGAGTTTTCGGACCGATACTGCACGGTGTTATACGATTCACAGCGGCCGCCGTTGATTCACCATTTGTTCGGCACTTCCGCTTCAACGGATATACCGGGAATCGCTTCGATGAGATCACTCAACAACTGCCTCAAGCTCCTAAGCATGATCACTGCGACTATGGTTCTGGCGGGCTGCGCCAAGGTGGGTCCCGACTTCACAAAACCGCCTGCCGCGGTCTCTTCCGAGTGGCTTTCTTCGGATGATGAACGGGTGAAGCGCGAGTCCGCGAATTACCGCGCCTGGTGGGAGATCTTTAACGACCCTGTTCTCAACAACCTGATCGGCAAAGCCTACAGGGAAAACTATTCCCTGAAAATTGCCGCTGTCCGGGTCCTGGAAGCCAGAGCCCAACTCGGCATCGCGGTGGGTGAACTCTATCCCCAGTCGCAGCAGGCAAGCGGCGCCCTGACATTTATTCGTACGAGCGGGAGTTCATCCTCGTCGGCAGGCTCACAGCCGGCCGGCACAACGGGATCGGGACCATCGGGACAATCCGGGCAGTCCTCCACCGGGGCGGGCGGTTTCCAGCGTAGTTTCTGGCAGGACCAGATCAATGTGAACGCGGCATGGGAAATCGATTTCTGGGGAAAGTTCCGGAGGAATGTCGAATCTCTGGATGCATCCCTCCGTGCGACGATTTTCGACTATGACAGCGCCCTTGTCAGTTTGACGGCCGATGCGGCCAATTCCTACGTCCAGATCAGGACTCTGCAGAAGCGGCTGGAAATCGCGCGCGAAAACGCTGATACCCAGCGGGAAAGCCTGAGAATAGCAGAAGCCCGGTTTAAAGGGGGCACCACATCCCAGCGCGATGTCGAGCAGGCAAGGACTCTCCTCTTCAACACCCTGGCAACGATCCCCAACCTGCAAATGCAGTTGAGTCAACTGCTGCACGCGCTAAGCGTGCTCCTCGGCACGCCGCCCGAAGATTTGACCAAGCTTCTCGAAGGATCGCAGGATATTCCCTGTGCGCCTCCTTCCGTTGCCGCCGGAATCCCGGCGGATCTCCTGAGACGCCGGCCCGACGTTCGCAGCGCCGAACTCCGTGCCGCAGCACAGTGCGCACAGATAGGTTTTGCCAAGGCCGACCTCTACCCGGCTTTTTCCCTTACCGGCTCCTTCGGTTTTGCCGCCACTTCCGCGGGGAGGTCGAGCCTGTCCGATATTGCGGACTGGAAATCGCGAACGGGTTCGGGCGGCCCTTCGTTCCAGTGGAATATTTTGAATTACGGCCAGATTACGAACAATGTGCGTGTCCAGGATGCACGGTTTCAGGAGCTTCTGCTGACGTATCAGAATACCGTGCTCACGGCACAGCAGCAGGTTGAGGACTCGCTGACAGGGTTCCTCCGTTCGCAGGAAAACGCCGATTATCTCGCTCAAAGCGCCCAGGCAGCCAAACACTCCCTCGAACTCGCGGCCTTGCAGTACCGGGAGGGCAGCACCGATTTCACTACCGTACTCACTGCACAGCAGGCACTCCTTACGGCCCAGGACAGCCTGGCGACTGCAATCGGGAACATCTCCGGAAATCTGGTGGGACTCTACAGGGCCATTGGGGGGGGATGGGAGATTGCCCAGGGCGAGGATATCCTGCCGCCGGACGTGAAAGAAGCGATGGCCCGGCGCACGAACTGGGGCCGCCTTCTGTCTCCGGCTGCTTATATGCGCGATGATTCATCCAGATCCGACATACGTTCTCCGGACTGGTAGCAGTGTATCTGTTCAAATTTCGTGTTTTTTCGTAAAGTAAAAACAGGGAATGTCTCTATATGGCGGTAAGAAGATTGCACTTGATGAGGGCTGCCGGGCTCATGCCCTTCCCGGGCAATCCGAATCCGGCGACGGGGAAACGAATCAGGTTCGACTGCATACTTATCTGCCTCTTGCTGCTGATTCCGGCAGCATGCGAGCGAAAAAAAGCCCAGAAATCTGCGTCTCCACCCCCTACGGTATCCGTGAGCCAACCCCTGCGGGAAGATGTCACCGACTATCACGAGTATACCGGGAATACGCAAGCCGTCAACACGGTCCAACTCCGCGCGAGGGTGGAAGGATTCCTCGACGGCGTTTATTTCCGCGACGGCGACGTCGTGAAGAAGGACCAGCTTCTATTCCTGATCCAGCAAAACACCTACTTCGCCCAGCTCCAGCAGGCCGAGGGAAACGTACTGACGCAAAAAGCCCTCCTCGAGCATGCCAAGATCGAGTATGAAAGGTATTCAAGACTGCTTCAGCAGAGGGCCGCCGCGGCAACGGACGTCGAGAACTGGCGCTACCAGCGAGATTCCGCTCAGGCTGCACTCGTATCGGCCGAAGCCCAGAGGGACCTTGCAAAGCTGAACCTCGCCTACACCTGGGTCCTGGCACCCTTCACCGGCCGCATCGACCGCAGGCTCGTCGATCCCGGAAACCTCGTTGGAAACACAGGCGGCACCACAACTCTTGCCGAAATCACCCAAGTCGACCCGCTTTATGTCTACTTTGCCGCGAGCGAGACCGATGTCGCCCCGATCATACGGACTTCCAGCCCGCTATCGGCTGAACTGCGAGGCAAACAGCAATCGACGAAACTCCCCGTTTTTGTCGGATTGTCAAAAGATACGGAGTTCCCGCACGAAGGCTTTCTCGATTTCAGTTCCTCCACCGTCAATACAACAACCGGTACCCTGCTGCTCCGGGGCAGCATACCGAATCCCGACGGGAAGATTCTCCCGGGGCAGTTTGTCCGGGTGAAAATCCCCGTTGCCGAAATACGGTCCGCGCTCCTGCTTCCCATGAAGGCAATCTCCTACGATCAGTTGGGACCGTATGTCCTGATTGCGAATCAGAATAACACGGTCGAACGCCGAGACGTGAAAACAGGCATTCAAAAAGGCACGATGCGCGTAATCCAGGAAGGCTTGAAGGGCGATGAATCGGTCATTGTAAAAGGCATGCTCCGGACGGGTCCGGGAAAACAGGTCACGCCGGAACGTGTTGAGATTCGTGAGCAATCTGAAACCGATTCCGCGGCACTCACCGGGCAGAAGGTCCAATAGATGATTTCCACGTTTTTTATTGAGCGGCCCATCTTTGCCAACGTCATCGCCTTCGTCACAATCATCATCGGCCTGGTAGCTCTATACACTCTGCCGGTTGCACAATACCCGCAGATCGTTCCGCCGACAATTCAGGTGAGCGCAAAATACCCCGGCGGCAGCGCCGAAGTGGTGGCCGAAAGTGTCGGGATCCCGATCGAACAGGCCGTCAATGGAGTCGAAAACTCCATCTACATGTCGTCAACCAGCGGAAGCGACGGTTCCTACTCCCTGACCATTACATTCAACGTCGGAACCGACCTCAATGCATCGCTCGCTCTGACGCAGAACCTGGTGAACAGCGCCATTGCGCAGTTGCCCGCCGGCGTCCAGGAACAGGGGATTGTAATCAGGAAGGTTTCTCCCAACATATTGCTGGTGGTCAGTCTCTACTCGGAACAAGATCAGTTCGATGAGGTATTCCTCTCGAATTACGGTGTAATAAACCTGCAGTATCCTTTGGGAAGGCTCCCGGGGATCGGACAGGTCCGCGTGGCCGGGGCCGGACCCTACAGCATGAGGGTGTGGCTCTACCCGGATAAGCTCGAGTCCTTTTCCATTACCACCCTGGATGTCCTCAATGCCATACGGGGCCAGAATGTACAGGTAGCTGCAGGGCTGCTCGGCGGGCCCCCGATTCCGAAAGACCAGCAGCTTCAATTCACGATAAGAACCCTGGGCAGACTTTCTGATACGACTCAGTTCGAAGACATCATCATCAAGACCCAGGGAGGACAGGCCCCCCAGATTGTCCGACTCCGCGACATAGCACGGGTCGAGTTGAGCCAGCAGACATTTACAAATTTTGCAAGCGTGACCGGCCATAAATCATCCCAGATTATCGTCTATGCTTTGCCGGATGCCAATGCCATTGCCGTCGCCAACAGCGTCTACCAGAAAATGGAGGAAATGAGCCGGGATTTTCCGGAGGGCCTGAAATACGCCATCCGTTTCGATACCACGCGCTTCGTTCGAGAGGCCATATCCGGCGTTTATGAGACGCTGTTCATTGCCGGCGTCCTTGTACTCGTCGTAATCATGCTGTTTCTCCAGAGCTTCAGAGCCATGCTCGTTCCGGCCACGACGGTTCCCGTCACCATAATAGGAGCATTCATCGCGATCGCCGCCTTGGGATTCACAGTGAATCTCATGACCCTGTTCGCCCTGATCCTGGCGATCGGCATCGTAGTGGATGACGCAATCGTTATTGTCGAAGGCAGTTCCTACCACATCGAGCGGGGGCTTCCTCCGAAAGAAGCCACCATCAAGGCAATGAACGAGTTGACCGGTCCCGTTTTGGGGATCACCCTGGCTCTCGTTTCCGTCTTCCTCCCGGCCGCGTTCCTGCCGGGCATTACAGGTCAGATTTTCAGACAATTCGCGCTTGTTATAGCAGCGACCGCCGTCATAAGTGCAATCAACGCGCTCACGCTCAAGCCGGTCCAATGCTCTTTCTGGCTGAAGCCGCGCGGCGACAAACCCCTGAACTGGTTTTTCCGCGTCTTCAATCGGCTCTTCCAGGCCCTTTCCGACTTCTATATGCACATCGTAACATGGATGGTCCATCGGCCGTTCTCCATGTTCGTCCTCTTTGCCGGTCTCATTGTCATCACATTCCCGGCTTTCTTCAATCGCCCGACCGGCTTCCTGCCGACCGAAGATCAGGGCTATGGAATCCTGGTGGCCAGACTGCCGGAAGGCGCTGCTCAACCCAGGTCTCGAGAGGTCTCCCGGAAAATCAGCGACATTCTCGCACGGACCGAAGGAGTCGAAAGCTGGGTGAATATCGGTGGCTTTTCTCTGCTGGACGCCGCGAACCTTCCAAATGTTTCGACAACCTTTGTCGTTTACAAGGACTGGGGTGAGCGCGGAGCAAAGCTGAGCCAGGATGTAATCATCCCGAACATCAATCGTGAACTGTCAAAGATCCAGGACGCGCAGGCCTTTGTCGTCATACCGCCCCCAATCCGCGGACTCGGACAGACCGGCGGCTTTCAGATGATGGTGGAAGATCGGCAGAATCTCGGACTGCAGGAACTCCAGAGGGCAGTGGATGAACTTGTCGACAAAGGCAATTCCCAACCCGGCCTCCGCGGTCTCGCCACCACCTTCAGCACCACCAGCCCACAGCTCTATCTCAACATAAACCGGACCAAAGCCGAAGCTCTGCAGGTGCCCCTCTCAAATGTATTCGATACCCTTCAGGCTTACCTCGGCTCGACTTTCGTCAACCTGTTCAACAAGTTCAACCAGGTATTCCAGGTATACGTCCAGGCCGACAGCATGTTCCGGATAGAGATGAAAGATATCAGGGACCTTTATGTCCGCAACCAGGTTGGAGGCATGGTGCCCCTGGGAACGCTCCTGGACATCGAACGCGTTCAGGGGCCGGAACTCATAACCCGCTATAATCTCTATCCGGCAGCTTCAATTTTCGGCTCCTCGTCCGAGCAATTCAGCTCAGGAGAAGCCCTGGCCATGATGGACAACCTTGCAGCAGAGAACCTGCCCAAGGGGATTTCCTACGACTGGACTTCCACCAGCTACCAGGAAAGACAGGTAGGCAACCAGGCATACTTCATCTATGCCCTTTCGATCATTCTCGTATATTTTGTCCTTGCGGCGCTTTACGAGAGCTGGACGACACCCGGGGCGGTCATTCTCGTCGTCCCCGTCGCGCTGGTGGGTGTTCTGCTTGCGCTTTTATTCCGCGGCTATGATACGAACCTCTACACCCAGATCGGACTGGTGCTGATGATCGCCCTGGCCAGCAAAAATGCAATCCTCATCGTAGAATTTGCGCGCGAACTTTATCAGGGCGGGATGCCGCTGGATGAGGCTGCCATAGAAGCAACACGCAGGCGGTTTCGCCCAATCGTGATGACCTCTTTTGCCTTCATAATGGGCGTGATGCCGCTCCTCGTGGCATTCGGAGCCGGTTCGGCGGGCCAGCGCGCATTGGGGACCGTCGTTTTCGGCGGCATGCTTTCCTCAACGCTCATCGCCATCCCATTTGTGCCGGTCTTTTATGTACTGCTGGAGCGAATAACCGGTCATACTCGCCGTCGCAAGATCAAATCGCATCAATAAATGCAAAAGCCCTCCCCGAGGAGGGCTTTATCTTATCTGCCTATGATGGACTCATTCTCTTTCCATCATCCCCAATGACCGGGGACCCAACCGCCAAACCGATTGAAATGCCCGGGGACCCATCTTTCCGCCCTGCAGAATCCAGGGACCCATTCCCCAAAAAGATCATACTTCCCCGGAACCCAGACCGTTCCCGGCCCACATGCTTCAGCACCGTACTGAACCAGTTGGACCTGCGGACCCGGCGATTGACCGGGCGAAGCCCATCCAGCATGCATATTGACAGCAAAAACAAAGAGAACAACACCTGTCAGGAAAAGCAGCTTTATTGCTCTCATCCGCACATCTCCACGTTCCGTATTGGTTGATTCCCCGCGCTAACGCGCAGCAAGCCAACGGGAATAACTCTAATTGTAAGATAATCCCGGAACCGGAAATTTGAAGTAACGAGCAAGGGAACATTGCCGTTCCGCCTTCTGCAGCAACGACCTTTGCAGTCGGACAACTTCCGCGTTTGATAAATGCAGGCCTCTCGGGTATAAGTGTCCGCACAAATTTTCTCTTTTAACAAACTACCCCAGACGGCAGAAGCCCCAGGAAAGTGTTCCGATGGGTCGGAGCAGCACCAGGAAAAAGAAAGTACCGCAACAATCGGCGATCAAGGCGTCGGCCGGAATAGTCCCTCCCGCACCGGCACCCGTTGCGGCCGTGCCTGCAGGCATAAAGCTCCCGGTGCGGACCGACAGTTTCCCGCGCCTTATACTTGCGTCGGTTTTTTTCCTCTCCGGCCTGTGCGGTCTCATGTACGAAGTCGTCTGGACCCGTCTGCTCGTCCTTGTTTTCGGCAGCACAACCCATGCCATCTCGACGGTCCTTGCCGTCTTCATGCTCGGCCTCGCTCTCGGCAGTCATTTCTTCGGCAGGCGCGTAAGCCGAATGGAAGACCCGCAAAAAGTATACGGCTTCCTCGAAGTCGGAATCGGGATCTATGCTTTCCTGTTCCTGCCGCTGCTATATCTGGTCCAGATACTTCATTCCGCCCTTTTCCCGCATCTTTACGAGAGTTTCCTTCTTCTGAGCATATTCCGGATCGGCCTTTGCCTGCTGATCATCATCATACCTACGGTGCTCATGGGGGCGACCATTCCTCTCATAGCCTCCCTGCTCACGGTTTCGGGCAGATCGATGGGACGCGATGTAGGGATCATCTACTTCCTGAATACGATCGGGGCCTCCCTCGGCTCGTTTCTCAGCGCTTTCGTCGTCATTCCCAACTTCGGATTGAACTGGACACTCTACCTTGGCGGCATGCTCAACCTTGCAATAGGTGCTGCAGCGATCGGCGCCGGGCGGATATCGCCGGTCGAGGATTCGGTACCTGATATCCCCCCCCGGAATGCCGAGGAAGATCATACCCGGCCCGGCCTTGCCCTGTTTGCATTCTTTATGATCGGTCTTCTCTCCATGGTTTATGAAAACGCATGGAGCCGTGCGCTGGTCATGGTATTCGGGACTTCCATTTACGCCTTCGCAACCATGCTTACCGCCTACCTCGTCGGTCTGGCGCTCGGGAGCCTCGTTTTCGGCCGCATTGCCGACAGGCTCAAAAACCATATGGCCTGCTTTGCCGTTCTGACCGCAGTCGTGGGACTCTCGATTTTCGCAACCACCCCGGTTATCGGGCGGCTGCCCGATTATTTCGTGCAGATATTCGCCAAAGATGATGCCGGCTGGGCCCACGTTACCTTGCTCGAATTTCTCGTCTGCTTTGCTATTATGCTCCCGCCCACCTTTTGCAGCGGAGCGAGCTTTCCTCTCGTTTCCCGGATTTGCGCCGGGATGAGGAATTTCCAGATAGGCCGTTCGGTTGCCGACGTGTATTCATTGAACACGGCCGGATGCATCCTCGGATCCCTTGCAACGGGTTTTCTCCTCATACCCGCACTGGGTGTCGAAAAATCGCTGCTCTTCGCCGCTGCCGCAAGCATTCTGCTGGCCTCGGCGTTGCTTTTCTTTTCGCAGTCGGGCGCGGGCGCGCACCGGGTTCTTCTAAAGAGGGCTGCCGCTCTCGTCCTTGCGATTGCAGCTTTCGCAGGGGCATGGACCCTGCCGAACTGGGATCCCCTGCTCATGGCCTCCGGGGTCTATGTTTATTCCAGAGTCTTTGCCAGGAACCGTGTCACCATCGAGGAATTTATGTCGCGATACCGCCTTCTGTATCATAAGGAAGGGCCATCCGACACGGTGACTGTGCTCGAATCGCCTGCCGGTTCGCGCTTTCTCAAAGTGAACGGCAAAACTGACGGCTCCGACGGCGGGGACAAATATACGCAGACTCTCCTGGGCCTCCTCCCCCTCATGTATGTGCAAAACCCCAAAACGGTGCTCGACATCGGCCTTGGGACAGGAATTACCGCGGGCTCGCTTCTCGACTACCCGATAGAATCGATCGACTGTGCCGAGATATCCAGGCCGGTGGTCGAGGCATCGAATTTCTTCTCGAAAACCAACGGCAACGCGCTCGAATCGCCCCGCTTCCACCTGCGTATACTCGATGGGCGCACATGGCTCATGTCGATGAACCTGCGCTACGACATCATCACCTCCGAGCCGTCCCATCCGTGGCAGACAGGCAACGCAAATCTCTTTACCACCGACTTCTTCGAAATGGCGTCCAGGCGTTTGAACGACAACGGGATCCTTTGCCAGTGGCTGCCCTACTATCACATGGACAAGGAACATTTCCGGCTGCTGCTGAAATCGCTGAAGACCGTCTTTCGAAACGTCAATATCTGGATAGCCAACACAGACGCACTCGTCATTGCCTCAAACAATCCGCTCTCCCTCGACTATGCTGAAATCAAGAGGAAGATGGAAATCGAAAGCGTAAAGAACCGCTTCCACAGTATTGGAATCAACTCAGTCGAGGATTTTCTCAGCTTTTTCTACATCGACAACGATGCCGTGGACGGGTTCATCAAACCCATTGATTACGTCAATTCGGACAAATTTCCCGTCATCGAATTCAATGCTCCTAAGTACATCCTCGGCGCTGTGAAACCGGACACCTTCACGGAACTGATGAATCTTTCTTACGGTTCGCGGCTGATACTCGCAAATTGCTCCAACCCCGCCGAAACAAACGAAAACAGAATCAAACAGAGGGCTGTCTATTTTCGGGAATGGTTCATTCCCGATTCCGTTGCCGATGAAATTATCCGTAAATCTCTCGCGGCTTATAAATAGGCTGCTCGGGGAATTATCGCGAGACTTGCCGGTTTCGTTCGCTGCCGGGATGGATATTTGCGGTCACTCCTCTGACAATTCCATCCACATCTGCCGCGCTCATGGCAAGGACATCGTTACCGCGGTATTTCTTTTCACGGACGGAAATGTCCCATCTCTTCCGAAATATGGATCCAAACACTTTCCAGGAAAAGCCTCCCGGCCGGTACAAAACTTGCTTTAACCCTGATTAACCCTTGCCTTCCAGATCGCCGGACGGTGGAAGGATAGTCGTATCCGCCTGCCCTCTCGTCCCGGTAGCATAACGAGTGGAAATCGGCTGGACCTGTCCGGAAAGGATTGCAATTTCGGATGATCTCAGCCCAGAGGAGATCCCATGAGAAAATGCCTCGGCGCTCTTCCCTTCTGCCTGGCTCTGCTCTTTGCCTTTCAATTTCGAGCCCTTGCGGCACAGAACGTTGCAAATACGAACCAGAAGGGCAGCCTCATGAATTTTCCCAAAATAGACGTCCGCCAACCTTCTCCGGGAGTTCAGAGAGACACCATAATACGTATTTCGAACGATTATCCGGTCGATGTTTCACTATACTGCACCTGGGTCAATTCCGAATTCGACAAGACAGACTTCATTGTCGGGGTACCTCCGAGCGGCACCATCTGGTTCAGGGCCAGCGACGGGTCGCATTCACTGAAGGTTTTCAGCTCCGTCGCGGCATTCCCGATGCCTTTTCAAACAAATCCCTACACGGGGCAACTCAAGGCTGCTACCGGAGAACTCACCTGCTTTGCCGTGGATTCCGATACGTGGGCGCCGATTTCCTTCAACCATCTTTTCGGTGCGGCTGAAATTTTCGAGAACGAATCCATCCTTTACGGATATCCTTCCTGGAATTTCACCGCAAGAGGCGTTGAACTGGGGAAACAGGTCGGCAGGCAGGGCCGTCTGCTTCTGACCGGAAAGGAGGGCGGCTACGATGCCTGCCCGGACTATCTTACGACGGAATTTCAGCCGGCCCTCACATCGGGTGAATGCTCGGATGATTGCTCGACTGGAACCGAGCTGACGCTTGTAGCCTGCAAGCAGGACCTTCGACAGGACGGCTCCCGCATTGTGACAAAAGCTCTTTTTGAAATATTCGATCAGAACGGCACGAAATTCGGCAATGCCTGGAAGTGCATAAACAAGTTCGACGACGACTTTCTACAGAATACTCAACCAAAGCCGGACCCCTGGACCGGACTGCTGGTAGGCGCATACGGAGGAGCAAACTTCACTGTACCCGTTGACGACATGGAAAACGCGCGCATGCGGATTAGCGCAGTGAAGAGCACGGAGTGCGAGGCGTCCAACTACAATCGGTTCTGGCGGGATACTCACCCCTACCCCAATGCCCCGACCGGCATCCCCGGAACGGCAATCGACTACTACAACAATCTGGGCATGGGTCCAAAGGGATCCAGCCGGAAGACCTCCTTTCTTTCGGTCATCGTAAAACACAATCCGGACGGCGGACTGTTCGCCAAGACACCCTGTACGGCAGGAGCAGACACGACCGGAATTTTCAGGTACGATCCTCCTCGGGCCGTCGTTCCGGAATAGATCGCCGGGGCGGGAACGAAATGATCCTGAAGAGTGGATGGGAGGATATTTGAAGGCATGAAGGCCGGGCGATTTCGTCATGCCTTACATCCGCTGTGGACATAACTTTTCTTCGGTCCGCTGCCGTTCCGAGACAAAAACATCACGGCAGGATGGACTTTTATCCCTCAGGGTTCAGACAAATCCGTCATAATTCGGATCGGATCCGGTTGGTACGGAAGTTGCTCAAGTAGATACCGAAACTCCGCCGATACTCCGGAGTGGAGGGAATAGAGGCATTCCCCTTTCCAATGAGTATCCCTATTTGTCCGTCCAACACTATCCTGAGTCCGGTGCGCGCCGCTTCGAACCGATCGGTTCCCGAGGATACGCGCGTGCATCGGACCACCATTTTATTTCGGCCCCGACAGCTTTGCACAGCAATATCGCCTCACAAACCGGGGGCACAGGTTCGAGCCCTGTTCGGACCACGAAGAACCCGAAAAGGGTGGCGGTTAAGTTGGTTATAATCCCTGCCCGCCACGCCGAAGGCCGAGGCTTCAAGTCTCTTCCACCCCCGCAGGAAAACAACAGGAGTCCGCCCGGCAGGGTTGGCTCCTTTTTTATGGTCTTGAGTATCCCTGCTGAAAGATCTTTGATACAGTGTATGACATTGTATTATAGGAGCGTCGCATGCCCATATCAGTCAGGCTGGATGTAGATACGAGAAGAAGCTCAATGAAGTTGCTCAGGCTCTGGACAGATCGAAAGGGTGGGGTCATAAGGGAGGGGCTGAAAAGCTCAAAGGTTGAGATCAAACCGTTACCGACACAGAGACGAAGGGCTAATGGCTGAGCGCCCAACAAATACCGGATCGAGGGAGAGCGGGTCGCAGGAGGGATCTGAGTCGCACTCCTGCTATGCCCATAATCTCCCATATTTCAAAGACCCCGTTCACCCCTACGACTATTCGGAAGACTGGGACCTCGAAGAGGAGTGGAACAGGAGACAGTTCGGGAATGCCCCAATTCACTTTAAATTGAACGGCTCACGCGGATAAAGTCTGTAGCCTCCCTCTTAATTCCTTTTACACCGGCCCCTCTGTTCCAATTCGCCTCCTCCTTGAATATTCGTGAGCCTTCCCACAAATATTCACTTTGCCCGAGGAAGCATCTGCTCCTGCACCCCGATCACTACAAGGCCGACAAAGGAAAGAAAGACTCAAACGCCCAGCGATGCCAGTCGGCTGGCCTGCTCTCTTTACCTTTATAATCTGAAATGAAACACAATTATGGATATATTAGGAATGCCAAAGGCCGATTCAGCGAATTAATCGTACACCCTCTTTTGATTTTGCGAACCGGATTTCGATTGCCTGAACTCGGGTGCCTATACCTCAGACAATCGCTTGCAGGCATCAAAACGGTTCCAATTTCCGATTGCCGATCACATGCCAGTAAATTGATGATTTCCTGAACCTTCTGTTGCGGATCTCCTTTCGACACTTACACCCACCACCTCGGTCCCAGAAAGAAACTGCTGAAAAATCAAAAAAGCCCCTCCTTTTCTAGATTATGTCTCACAAAAACATCTTGGCAAGTTGACGTGTAACCCTGCGCTGCTGACATAATTAGCAATTTTGATTTACTTTCGGTTAGTTAGCCAATATTCGAAGAACTGTTGTTGTCTAACAACTCGAACCTGGTATTTTATGATAGCTGATAGACTTGAGCGCTGGCTCAATTCAAATTACATTCCGCTATTGCCACGAATAATCGCTGGAATTGCTTTTGCAAAGTAGCCGAGTTGATCGACTTCTTTGTAACTGATCACAGGGTCTCAGTTTTAAGCCTGATAAATCCAAGAGAGGTCAGGCC